>JBIKNS010000001.1:0-50105 GCA_044358545.1 Phycisphaerales bacterium
GGCGGATCCCCAGGCGGCAAGCACTACGGTGAGATCAGCGCTGCCGACCTGCGAGTCGCCGTTGATGTCAGCAGGGCAACTCGACGCCTCGCACACGCCGATGGACACGGCAAAGTCATCGACGCCTGCTTCGAGCAGTCCAGCCGTGCCTGTGTCCTGCGCCACAAAGCGCACTCGGACGCTCGCGCCTGGTGCTGCAAAGTCGGAGATGGACCACTCGGACCTTGTCCACACCCCGGTGTTCGCGGTGACAGTCTCTGCACGCACCCAGGCCCCGTTGTCCACGGAGATCTCCACGGCAAGCAGGTCAGGCTGCGTCGCGGTCGATGTGTAGTACCAGCGCCAGTAGCTCACGACCGCGTCCTGGCCTCCCGTTGTGATGGCGGGCGACGTCAGAGTGGTCGGACCGCCGTCCACGTCGTTGGCGCCTGCAGACTGGCCAGGCAGCGCGATCTGGGTGATCCATGCATTCACGCCCGGCGTCGGCGTGCGGTCGTCAGGGGGCTCGCACACGGCGCCCGCGTTGGTGGTACCGCCCGGATCGCCGCGTTGCCACGCGCCCGCCGTCAGCGCGGGTGCGTTGGTGACTGTCCAGCCGCGATCGGATTCCATGTCGTCCGCGAAGGTCACGTCGGTGCCTGTCGTGGGTACGAGACTGAAGGCCTGTGCGGGCGCGGCTTCCGGCAGTCGGAACGTCGGGTTCCCAGGAAGGTTCATCTGCGCCTGCAGGTAGTAGCTGAGCGTCTGGCCGCAGGAGACCCCAGGAAGCGTGGCGAGGTACTCGGTCGGGGACGCGCCTTGCGCAAGAGCCGCCTCGACCCATGTGCCGCCGTCAATCCGGTAGACGCACTTTGCGCTGCCCGTAAGCACCGTGCCGCCGGTCGCGACGATCGAAACTGGAAAGGACAGCGACTGGCCGGGCGCAGCAGTCGATGGCGCGCCATCCCGCAAGGTGATGGCCAAGTTCTGCGGCGGCGTGTTGATCCACACCTTGATGCCCGAGCATCCACCCGTGACCATGTCGGGCCAGCCGTCACCGTTGAGGTCAAGCACTGCGATGTCGTAGAGCGCGGCAAGGTCGGCGAGCGGCAGCACGGAACTGGGCTCGGCGAGCAGCGCTCCGGCAACCCCCGTGTTCCGGTAGAAGTGCGTCCGGCGACCCGTGGTAGGGCAGAACGGACCAAGATCCGCGTCGACATCGCACACGATCACGTCCTTGCGCCCGTCGAGGTCGAGATCCTCGATGATGATGGCGTTGCCGAACTCGTTGAGGCTGTCGTTGATGATTGAGATCGAGAAGATCGCCTGACCGGACGCATTGTTTCCGGTGTGAAGCGCGTACCTGTCCTTGCCGTCATCAGCCACCACGAAGTCGAGGCGTCCGTCGCCGTTGATGTCCCCAGTCGCAAGTCCATAGGGCGCGAGGTTCGGGTAGACGGAGACCGGTCCCGTCCATGATCGGCCCGGTCCGGTGCCGGTATCGCGGTTGTAGATGACGGCGACATCCTGTCCGCCCGTGAGCGTGTTGACACGCATGACGTCCATCAGTCCATCCTGGTTGAAGTCGCCCGATACGCACGCGTTGCCGAACTCGCTCGCGAGCTGCGCAGAGGTCATGCTCGTGGTGCCGGTGTCGAAGAAGTGACCCGGTCCAGGCCCGCCGGCGCTGTTCCCGCGGTTGAACAGGAGCCGATTGTTGTAGTCGTTCGTGGCGTTCTCGCCCGGGGACTGGTTGCACTCCCCGGGGTCAGCCGTCGAGCCATTGCCGTTGAGGTCGATGCAGATGGTTCCGGAGGTTTCGGGCGTGTCGTAGTCGACGTAGAAGATGTCGACATATCCGTCGCCGTTGTAGTCGCCCACCGCAATCTCGCAGAAACGCGGATTGGCCGCAGTGCCGGAGTTCGCCACCATCGTCGGGATGCGCGCATCCTCGAACCGGAACCCGCGCCAGTTCCCCCCGTCATCGTCGCCCAAGTTGATGTAGACGCGGGGCTGCCCAAGCATCGCACTCACGGTGTCGGACATTGTGGTGGCCGTGACAAGATCGAGCCACCCGTCATTGTCAACGTCGACGACCTTCACGTCTCGGGTGTTTGTCGCGTCAAGCATCCCCAGCGATCCTGCGGCATCGGCGGCCTGCCCGTAGGCCGCAGTCCGGTCCACAAGCACCCCGCCCTCGTTCATGAGCAGGAGCTTGGCGCGACCCCCCTCGATGGACCCGGGGAACTTGCGCGCGCAGATGACATCGGTGTCGCCGTCGCGGTCAAAGTCGCCGGTCGCGAAATCCTTCTCGAGGTTGTCGCCCACCACCATGGATGGTGGCGCCACGAGCCGCGAAGCGGTCTGGTTCGAGAAGGTGACCCAAGACTGGGCCATAGCTGTGCCCGTAGCGCATGCGGCGGCAGCGATCGCGATCGAAAGGTGAATGCGCATGAATCTCCTCATCGGCAGGGACCCCACGCCGCGAGCACCGCCGTGAGGTCGAGTCCGTCAATCGTTCCATCCTGGTTCAGGTCCGCAGCGCCCGGGTTGCCCCATCCCGCGAGCACCGCCGACAGGTCAAGCCCATTGACGATGCCGTCCCCGGTCAGGTCGGCGCCGCATGCCGCGCACGAGTCAGGAAGGCCGTCGCCATCGTTGTCAGGCATGCCACCGACTGCGATGTCGACAAGGTCGTTGACGCCATTTGCGTTGCAGTCCGTCAGCGTGCCGTCAAACGCGCCCACGAAAGCTGCCACGTCAATGGCATCCACGACGCCGCTCTGGTCAATGTCGGCAATCGCACAGGGCTGGTTCGGGTTGGTCGCTCCCGCCGCGAGGCACTGCCTCATGAGGGTGAAGTCATCGAGATCCACCCCGTTGTCGCCGTCGAGATCGAACTCGATGCGGCCGAGGGAGTCGAGGAACGCGATCAGCTGCTGGCGCTCCGTGACACCTAGCGCCGCGAACGCCGCAGCGCTCGATGCGCCCTCGCCAAGCGGTCCGTGGGCAACGATCGCCTGCGTGACGCGCGCCTCAAACGTCCCGCCCGCGGCCCGGCCGTCATGCAGCATCGGGTCGCGGCGGCGGAGTCCCCAGAGCACGGGAGTCCTCATCTCCGTCTCCGACGCATCGTCCTGCTGGATCCCATCGCCGAGCAGTCCCATGTCATGGATGAGGAAGTCGGAGTAGGGCCGGAATGTCTTGCCGCGGATCGCATCCTCAAGCGACGGATCCACGCCCGACGACCACGAGGGCACGTGGCACTTCGCGCAGCCGATCGACGCGAAGACAGCCTCGCCCGCCATCCCGGATCTCGGGGTTTGCGGCGGTGCCGCGAGGTAACGCTGGAAATGGGTCACACGGTCGATGAATGCAAACCCCTGTTCATCGGCCACATCCTCGATGTCCTCGACAGGGTCACACTCGGGCAGGCGCGCAGTGTCGTTGTTGGGTGCGTTCTCGTGAGGCTCGAGCCGGTTCGTGAAACCCATCTCGTTGCGCGCCGCGTCCGCAGAGAACGTGAGCACTGTCGCGACTTGCGCCTTCCAGCCGAAGCGTCCCGCGCGCGGAGCGCCGCCCGGCGTCTCGAGCGGCACCACCCAGTGCACTCGGCCGCTGATGCCATCGCCATTCGCGTCATCGGGATCGGCGTTCGCGGCGATCGCGCTGTCGGGAATCGCCTCAACAAGCCCGAAGGCCATGGAGCTGTTCGTGACGCGGGACCTCACGACCGTGGCGTCCGCGGGAATCGTCTCCGCGCAACCCTGCGAGACCGACAGCAGCTGGAACAGGGACTGGGACTCGCCCGGATACACCTCGAACTCGCCTTTGTTGTCGATGCCAAAGTGGGTGACGGCGATCGAGCCCCAACCGCCGGTGGGGTTCGTGTGGCACGAGCTGCAGTTGGACTTGTTCATGATGGGACCAAGCCCATCCTGGATCGTCAGTGGTCTCCCAAAGAGTTGGCGTCCAATGGTGAACCGTTCGAGTTCGGTGGCGCTCAGCCCAGGAAGGGGTTGGCCCATCCGAGGCTGCAGGGGTGGAGTGGCCCGGATCGATTGCGCCAGCGCACACGCCGCAAGTGCGCCAGCTGCCATGCAGAGGTATCGGGACTGCGATGGATGCCGAGTCATCGTGAGCATCTCTCCTGAGTCGCTTCCAACCGACTGGCCGCTCCGCACGACAGGCGAAGTGAAAGCCGCGAATCCGGGGCGTGTGGTGCCTGCCCGATCCCCGAATGTAGACCATGAACGGGGTTTCGCCCACACAGAGGTCCGGGAATAGGATGCCATCCCGATGTTCCTCGCCATCTGGTCCGGATTCGTCCACGGCCTGCCGGGAATCGTGCTCGTTGGCGCGGGGGTGTTCCCGGAGGCGTCTTGCGCGGGTTGGATGCCGATTGCCCCTGATCAGCAAGCGAGATCCGAGGGGGTAACGGTCCCGAACCGCACGACCTCCCCGCCCCAGGTCGTCGAGTCCGCATTCGTCGACCATCCAAGCGTTCCGGTGGTCCAGCGCCTGTTGCTGTCCTCCCAGTTCGCACAGGCTGAAGTCGTGGCGCGCGCAGCCCTTCGTGAGAAACCCGAATGCGCGCGAGCCTCATTCCTGCTCGGCGTGGCGGTGCAGAAGCAGAAGCGCTACGCAGAGGCGCGCGACTTGCTGGTTGCGGCACAGGCTTCAGGGCAACCCTTCCCGGAGGCGCGTCAGACGGATCACTTTCTCGGCTGGGCCAACTACTACCTTGGCGACCTTGCGCTGGCGAAGCGGCACTTCCAGTCGCACGTTGGGGCGATGCCGACGGCCGACGACTCATGGTTTGGTCTCGGTGTTGTCGCGATCGAGGAGAGCAGGCTGGGCGATGCCGAGGGTGCACTTCAGCGCGCGCTTGACCTTGCGGGCGATGGTGTGCCAGGCCGGCCCATGCGCGCGAAGACCCTCGTTCGTCTCGGCGATGTGGCGGTGCTCCGTGACCGCTTCGCCGATGCGGTCGACCTTTACGAGGAGGCCGTGTCGCTGCGGCCTGACCAGCCGGAAGTGTGGACGAAACTGGCCCGTGCCTATGAGCGAACGAACCGGGCAGACGACGCCTCCGCGGCTCGCGCGCGCGCGGATGCGATGGCGGCCGCGACGCCCTCGACTGCCCCACAGGGTCCCGGTAGCGAGGTGCCGCCTGCACCTGCGGCCGTCTTCCGCCTGCGGGAGGCCACGGCAGCAAGCGGTATCGACTTCAGCACGACCTCCGGGCAGCTTCCGCCCACGCAGATCATCGAGGTCAAGGGTGGGGGCGTGGCCCTGATCGACTTCGATGGCGATGGAGACGAGGACCTTTTCTTCCCCAACGGAGCGACACTCGCGTCGCCCAACCGCGGTCCGGGAGCGCGTCTCTACGAGAATCTTGGCAACCTCACCTTCAGGCGCATCGAGCCGGACCCTCCGCTTCACGCATGGGCATTTGGACCCGCAGTCGGCGACTTCGACGCCGACGGTCGCGAGGACATTGTCGTGGCGTGCCACGGATCCATTCGACTGCTGCTGAACTCGGGAAAGGGCACATTTGTGGACGCGTCGGACCGGCTGCCCGGCACGGCACAGGACCCTTCGGCATGGAACACGTCCGTGGCCGCAGGCGATCTTGATGCTGACGGCGACCTCGACCTGTACGTCACGCGGTATCTGCGCATCGACCCGAAGGCACCCCCGGGACCGTCGCTCTTCAAGGGCGTCGCGGTCATGGCGGGACCGCGTGGACTCGATCCACAGCGGGACGTCCTGCTGCGCAACGCGGGCGGCGGCCGGTTCGAGGACGCCACGACCGCGAGCGGCGTGGCGGCGCTCCCCGCCGCGTACGGGCTCAACTCTGCGATCGCGGACTTCACGGGCGACGGCAGGCCCGACATCCTTGTGGCCAACGACTCGCAGCCGGACATGCTGCTGCGCAACCTCGGCGACATGCGCTTCGAGGATGTGGGCCGGACGATGGGAGTTGCGACCAACATGGAGGGCACCGACCAGGCATCGATGGGGATTGCGATCGGCGACGTGAACGGCGACGGTCTGCCCGATGCCCACATCAGCGTCTTCTCGAGCGACACCAACACGATGCACGAGTCGCGCGAGGGCCGGTTCTTTGATGATCGCACTGGCCTTCGTGGCGTCGGCGTGCCAAGCCGCAGGCTCTGCGGGTGGGCCAGCGCCTTCGCGGATCTCGACCATGATGGCGACGAGGATCTCGTCACCGTCAATGGCCACGTCTATCCGCAGGCGACCTTGGCGCTGATGGACTCGGAGTGGGAGCAGCCCATACTCGTGCTCGAGCGGCGCGCGGAGCGCTTCGAGCCGGTCGACCCCGATGCGCTCGGTCCAGGCCTCGGTGACCCCCGTCGCGACCGCTCTGCGGTGTTCGCCGACCTCGACCTTGACGGGGATCTTGACGCGGTGGTGACCGGGCTGAATCAGCCCGTCCGCGTGATCCGCAATGCGCATGACCTGACCGGCGACTGGATCGCCATCCGCCTCGATGACGCGCGTTCCCCAGGAAATCGCGCAGCGCGCGGCGCGCGCATCCAGCTTCAGGGTTCCGGCGTGACCCAGACGAGGTGGCTTGCGGGCGGGGGACCCTTCCAGTCCAACCGGTCCGTCGAGGCGCACTTCGGCATCGGCGCTGCCCGCGGTCCGTGGACCGTGGACGTCACATGGCCCGATGGTGCGCGCACGACGCACGCCGTCGACATGCCCGGGCGCCACACCATCGGCAGGCCTACAGCAGGGGGCTGAACAGCGCCGCGGTGTACTCCATGAGGCGCCGCGTCACAGGACGGCGCTCCCACTCCGAGAGGCGCACCGGAGAACTGCGGTCAATGTACGACTGCTGGAGCTGGCGCAGCTCGCGCGCTACCGCATCGTCGTAGAGGATCGCGCCAGCCTCGAAGTTGATCTCGAAGCTGCGGCGGTCGAGGTTCGCGCTCGTCACGATCGCGCAGCGGCGGTCGATCGTCACGGTCTTCGTGTGCAGGAGCCCGCCCCTGAACTCGTGCACCCGCACGCCCGCCGCGAGAAGGCGGTGGTAGAGCGCACGGCTGGCGAGCGCCACAAGCTTGCTGTTGTTCCGCCGCGGAAGCACCAGGTGCACCTGGGTGCCGCGGCGCGCTGCGACCTCAAGGGTCGACACGAGCGAGGGGTCTGGCACGAAGTAGGGCGTCGTGAGCACGAGCTCCTCCCGCGCAAGCTGCGATGCCGCGAGCATGATGTCGGTCATCGCGCGGTTCTGGAAGTTCGGTCCCGACGCCACGACTTGGGCCGCAGCGCCGTTGGCGCGCGCAGGCGGCGACACTGCCGCCGGGTCGAGCATCTCGCCGGAGTCGAGCGCCCAGTCCTCCGCGAAGATGAGCTCCAGCTCGCGCACCACTGGGCCCTCGATGCGGATCATGCAGTCGACCCACGGCGCGTAGCGCGGCTGGATGGCGAACTCCGGTGCGGCGATGTTCATGCTGCCGATCCAGCCGATCGTGCCGTCGATGACAGTGATCTTCCGGTGATTGCGGATATCGGCCCGGTTCAGGAACGCGCGCAGCAGGTGCACGGGCAGCGCGGCCACGACCCGCACCCCGTGGCGGCGCAGGTCCTCGCAGAGCGGCCCGTCGAGGAAGTCCGACGATCCATGACCGTCGACGAGCACCCTGCACCTGACGCCGCGCGACACCGCGCGCTTGAGCGCGGCGCCGACCGCCTGCCCCACGCGGTCATCGAGCCAGATGTAGGTGAGCAGGTGCACGTCGTGCGACGCCGCATCGATGTCGGCAATCATGCGTGCCACGATGCGGTTGGAGTCGCCCTCGACGCGGATGTCGTTGCCGTCCACGGGCCTGCTCTTGCTCGCCTCGGTGGCAAGCGCGCTGATCTGGCGGTCGATCACGTCCATCCGCGTGGGCGCGAGACGCCCCTCCGGATCGGCGTGGTTCTCAGGCCTGTCGAGCGCTGCGAGCACCTCTGCATGTCGCTTGCGTCGGCGCAGGCCGAGCCACGTCTCGCCCAGCAGCAGGTAGGCCAGAATGCCCACGATCGGCAGCGTCAGCAGCAGCACTATCCAAGCCGTGGCGACCTGCGGTCGGTCGCCCTTGCGGTGCAGCACCCACAGGCACGTCACCACTCGGATGACGACGTCGATGGCTATTGCAAGAACGACCGCCGGCAGTGTGCGTGCGCCGGAGTCGACGAGTTCAGTCATGCAGATGTCGGGAGTGCCCGCTCCGGCGCTACCCGATGATCTCGACCACCGTCAGCCGCCGCTCGCCGCGCGGCAGGTTGACGCGCACGGTCACGCCCACGCGCACTTTCATCAGTGCCTCGCCGATGGGGCTGGTGCTCGTCACTTCGCGGTACTCGAAGTCGCCGTCTTCGGAGAGGCTCGACACGAGCTTGTAGACCTCCTCGGCGCCGCTACCCTCGTCGCGGATCCGGACCATCGCGCCAAGGAAGACCATGTCGGTCGGCATCTCGGACTCGTCCACAACCTTGATGCGTCCGAGCCTGTCCTCGAGCTCCTTGATCTTCCGGTCGTTGTGGGCCTTGTCCTCGCGGGCGGCGTGATAGTCGGCGTTCTCCTTGAGGTCGCCTTGGGCCCGGGCTTCGGCAATGCGGTCAACAAGGGAGCGGTCAAGCGCGCGCGCATCCGCGAGCTGCCGCTCGAGCCGTTCCTTGTCCTCTGCCGTGACAAACTCCATGAGTGGATCTACCTGCGGACAACGGTATCGGCGCTCGGGGCGCCGTGCAACCTTGGCCGGACCGAGCGGGCGCTCCACGCGACCCCGCCTCCAACGGCACCAATCGACGCGACCGTAGCGCCGCCCAAGAGCGCGATCCACGCATCCTTCCACGCGCCCTGCTCGGGGAGCGAGCTCGTGGCGCGCATCGCATCGCCAATCGACGGGAACCCGCCCCCGATCCACCGAGGCAGTGCAGCGGCGGCATCAGGCAGTCCTGTCGCCGCAAGCACAGAAGCGGGTCCTGCGGCCACAAGGAGGCATCCGGCCATCGCGAGACCCCTCGCCACGGCTGATCGCCACGGAAGGCCCAGCATCACGATGCCGCAGCATGCCAGCACATGGGCCACAAGCACCACATCGATGAGCGCCGTCCGCAGCGGACTCCATGTCGTCGCGAGTCGAAGGGGCCAGAGCACGGTCTGCAGAAGCACGACGACAGTCGCGGCGTCGAGGAGCATGGAGCGAATCGGTGTGCGCGGGGCGGACTGGCACAGCCTCAGCATGGGCCACGCCACAAGTGCGCCAAGCGCGCAGCAGATGAGCATCGACCGAACGCCCGGAGTGAGAGCGCCCGCAGAGACCTGAAGCGGCATCCGAAGCCCGAACGACACGAGCCAGCTGGCCGCGATCCACGCCGCAGACAGCAGCACGAGCCCGCGCGGGGGCTCAACGGGCTCCGACATAGTCCACCGACAGGTCGAGCTGGCTTGTGCAGCCGGCATCCACCCGACTGCACGAATCGTGCAGGTATGCCAAGTACTTCAGCTTCTGGGCCGCAGGCACCTCCGCCGCAGCCTCCTCGCCAGGGGCGCGCCCCCACACAATCCTGCATCCGGTGTCTGTCAGCAGGTCCATCACATGGCGTTCCTTGAACGACGAGACATCGATGCCGGTGATCTGACCTCGCCACCGCTGCGACTCCACAAGCCGCGCGAGGCCGATGCCTGCGGCGATGTCGGCGCCCATCCACTGCTGACCTGGCCGTGCGGGTCGGGCGACGCTCGCGCCCATGATGCGGGGGAACCCGGGACCAGTGCCCGTCAGGTAGGAGCGGGGAAGGAGCTTGCCGTCGACGTCGATGAGGTGCTCGCCCGCGGTGTCCACCACGAGCGCGAAGGGAACCGCGAATGTGCCATCGATGGTGATGTCCCCGGAACCAGTGCGGCGCACCTGTGTCACGTCGGTGAACCAGCCTGTCTCTAGGAGCGCGGCACGCGCCTGCGAGCAGCCAACCTGGTCATAGGCGCCGCGCCCCGCCTCGCGCAGGACGAGCTCCTGGAGCGGCGCGAGGTCGGCGGCTGTCATCCAGCGCGGCGCATCGGAAAAGACCACCTCGATCCGCCCGTCTCGGATGGCTGCGGCCGCACTGTGCCGCAGTTGGGGCACCCACCAGCCGAACGCCCACACGGTGACGCCTGCCGCACACAGCCATCCGGCGCATAGCCCGGCGACACGAATGTTCCTGGGAGCCTCAGCAATCGATGGCCACTTCATGATGGGGAGTCCTCATGCGGGGTCGCCTCGGCAGCCGACGTGTCGGCGGCTGTCGCCACTGCCATCGAGGTCCGCTGCTGGCGCATCCGATTGCGGCGGCCGAGCGCCCGCATGGCGAGCCGCGCGCAGAGGTCAGGGAAGGCGATCCCGGCGTGCTGCGCAGCCTTCGGCACCAAGGAATGATCCGTCATGCCTGGCATCGCGTTGATCTCGAGAAACCACGCGCCATCCCCGTTGAGGATGAAGTCGACGCGGGCCACGTCGCGGCAGCCGATGCGCTCATACGCAAGGCGCGCCGCATGATTCATCTCGTCGGCCGCGCCCGGCGGAAGCTCAGGATCGACGATGTACTGCGTGTCGTTGCGCTCGTATTTCGCCTCGTAGTCGTAGAAGCGGACGGCAGGAACGATCTCAATGATGGGCAGCGTCTCGCGCTCGAGGATGCCGATGGTCATCTCGCGACCGGTGATCAGCGACTCGGCCATGAGGCGCGGATGCTGTCCCTCAAGGTCGGTCCTCGCCTTCTCGACGTCCTCGGGCGTCACGCAGTGGCGCACGCCCACGCTTGAACCGTCCTCGATTGGCTTGATCACGAAGGGCAAGGGAAGGTCAATCGGCTGCCCTTGGCGAACTTCGCGCGCCGGAGGCGTGCGCACTCCCGCCGCGCGCACAAAGAGCTTCGAGGCCATCTTGTCCATCGAAATCCGGGACGCGCGCGGGCGGCTGCCCACATACGGCCGACCATCGGCCTCAAGCACATCCTGCAGCGGGCCTCCCTCGCCCCACGGGCCGTGGAGCACGGGGAAGATCACCTCCGCTGGAATGGCGGCGAGCTCCTCGGTGGTGAGCCCATCAATAATGCGCTCCTCGACGGAAAACGACCCTGACTCGCGCAGCGCCGCGGCCACGCGGGATCCGGACCTGATGCTGATCTCTCGCTCCGCATCAGGGCCGCCCATCAGGACCAGCACGCGCGGCAGGGATTCGACAGTCTCGCTCATGACATCTCCTCGTCTCGTGACCATACCACCACCTCTCGCTCGAGCCGAATCCCGCAGCGGTCATGGACTCGCGTGCGGATGCGCTCGACGAGCCGCAGCACGTCCGATGCGGTCGCCTGGGGCTTGACGCCAATGAAGTTCCCGTGCCTCTCGCTGACGAATGCGCCACCCTCGGTGGCGCCCTTGAGGCCAGCCTCGTCGATGAGCTTGCCTGCGCTCACGCGCTCGTGCGTCCCGGGGTCGGTGGGATTGCGGAACATGCACCCCGCCGAGTGGTCTGCCATCGGCTGAGTGCGGCTCTTGTAGGCGAAGACCTCGAGCAGCTGGTCCCGGATGGTCGCAGGGTCGCCCGGCCGAAGCGAAAGCGCAGCCCAGATGACGATTGAGTCTGGGGGCAGGAGCGATCGGCGGTACGCGAATCCGAGCTCAGACGCCGGGTACACCGAAAGGTCACCGTGCCGGGACATTGCGCACACCGAGTGCACGACCTGGGCCATGTCGCCGTATGCGCCGCCTGCGTTCATGCGCACCGCACCGCCGACAGACGCAGGAATGCCTCCGAGGTGCCAGAGGCCGTCAAGCCCGCGCTGCGCGCTGTCGCGCACAAGCCGCATCAGGTCGGCCCCAGCGTGGGCGCGCACCGCCTCGACCGGCCCATGCGCGTTGAAGTCCACGCCCATGAAGCAGGGGGCATCGAGCTTGACGACAACCCCATCGACGCCCTCGTCGGCGACGAGGAGGTTCGCGCCTGACCCGAGCGTGCGCAGCCGCACGTTCGACTGCGCGCAGCGCCGCGCAAGCGTCGCGAGCGCCTCGACGCTCTGGGGCCGGACCAGAAAGTCCGCGCGCCCGCCCACGCCGAACCACGTCATCGCCCCAATGTGGGCATCGGTCTCCACCGACACGTCAAGGTCGGCAAACAGGGTGTGTCGGCTCCCGCTCATGAGGCTCATCGGATCGTAGGTCTCCCCTCAGGTCATCTCGGCATCAGCCAGGGTCGCGCGCGGCCGCGCTTGGCGGCACGCCTCCCGCCACTGCGGCACTGGGCCCGATGGAGCGTCCGCGCGCCACGAGCTCGTGCGCGATCTCCCACACGGGCCCGGCGCCCATGACCAGCACGAGGTCGCCGTCCTGGCACGTGCCCTCGAGCCGCTCGACGATCGCATCGAACGACGCCATGTGCGTCGCATCGATGCCGCGCCGGCGCAGGCGCTCCACGAGATCTGTCGAGGAGACCTTGGCGCGTTCGGTCTCGCTGTCGCGCACGAAGTAGATGTCAGGCACGATCACGACATCCGCCCCCGTGAAGCTCTGCGCGAACTGCTCGAGCAGGAAGCGGGTGCGGCTGTGCTGGTGCGGCTGGAAGACACAGACGAGTCGACGTGGCTGCTCCGCGTGACGGAGGGCGGCGATTGTCTTCTCGCACTCGGTGGGATGATGGCCGTAGTCATCGACCACGCGCACGCGTGCGCCGGTCGGCAGCGTGCGCTCGCCGATGAGCTGCATGCGGCGGTCCACGCCCGCGAATGAGGCGAGCGCACCCTCGATGGCGCTGCGCGTGGCACCGAGCCATGCGGCCAGGATCCCGGCGGCTGCGGAGTTGAGCGCGTTGTGCTCCCCGGCCTGGGCGCATCGCCACACGAGGATCTCCTCGCCGTCATGCGACACGCTGGTGATTCGGGTGACGGGATCGTGCTGCACCCGGTAGTCGGCGCTGGGAGCCCAACCGAAGGTGGACACTGCACAGCGAAGCCCGCTTGCCACGGCGCGGCGGTGCGCACCGTCGTGCGCGACCAGCAGTCGCCCGCCGAGGGACGCATCGGGCAGCAGTGCGGCGAAATGCCGGAACGCCGCGATGATCTCATCGAGCGATGCGTAGACGTCGAGGTGATCCTCCTCGATGTTGTTGATGAGCGCGAGCGTGGGCTGATGGTGGTGGAAGGACCGGTTGAACTCGCATGCCTCGGCGATCAGGATGCCTGGCGCGCCAGCCATCGAGCCGCGGGGGATCTGCAGCGCACCGCTTCGCGATCCGCCTCCGATCTGTTCGCAGCGGGCCCCCACGATGAAGGAGGGATCCAGGCCCGCCTGGATGCAGATGTGCGCAAGGAGCGCGGTCGTGGTGCTCTTGCCGTGCGTGCCTGCGATGCTGACACCTGTGCGTCCGCCCATGGCGAGGCCGAGCGCCTGCGCGTAGGAGATGCACTCGATGCCCGACTGGGTCGCAAGGGTTCGTTCAGGGTGGGACGCAGGGATGGCCGCGGAGTGCACGAGCAGGTCGGTGCCGTCGGGCAGCGCGCGCATCGCCTCGCCGGTGTGCACGGGTATGCCCGCGGCGGCGAGCGCGTCAGTGGTGGCGCTTGACGTGGCATCGCTGCCGGTGACCGTGCAGCCTCGCGAGCGGATCATGAGCGCAAGCCCGCTCATGCCGCATCCGCCAATGCCGGTGAAGTGGATCAAGCGGCCGGAGAGTGCATCCATGGGATGACCGCCGCTGCCTGACGCGTCCATGCGTGCATGCATACGGCAATGGTATCGGCGAATGTCCGTGACCTCCTTTCGATTCCTGCTCTTACAATCGGCGCATGCCAGCATCCGCAGAGGAGGCGATTCGGGCGCAGGTGCTCATCGTGGACGATGAGCCCGAGCATGCCGAGACCATGGCAGATGCGCTGCGGAAGCCGGGGCATGTGTGCACGATCGTCAACGGCAAGGCCCAGGCGCAGGCCGAGCTGTCCCACGGATCATTCGACGTCATTGTCACCGATCTTGTGATGGAGACCCCGCGATCGGGGATGGAGGTGCTGGCCTTGGCGAGGGAGCACCAGCCTGAGGCCGCCGTGATCATGGTGACCGCCCACGGCGACATTCCCACCGCGAAGGAGGCGCTCCGCGGCGGCGCGTACGACTTCATCGTCAAGCCGCTTGACCTCGTGGTCTTCCGGAACCTCGTCCAGCGGGCGGCCGAGACGGTGGTGCTTCGGCACCAGAACGCCAGCCTGCGCGGTCAGGTCGAGGCGGCCTACGGGTTCGAGGGCATCATCGGCGACTCCCAGGCGATCCGGCAGGTGATCGAAGCGATCCGGCGCGTGGCACCGAGCCAGATCCCGGTGCTCATCACGGGAGAGTCAGGCACCGGCAAGGACCTTGTGGCACAGGCGATCCACCGGCACTCAAAGCGAACCGAACGCCGCTTCGTGCCCTTCAATGCGGCGGGCCAGGCGGAGAGCCTGCTTGAGGACCAGCTCTTCGGCCATATGCGCGGGGCCTTCACCGGGGCAGACCGCGATCGAGAGGGCATCTTCGAGTACGCCGACCGGGGCACCGTGTTCCTCGACGAGATCGGCGACATGCCGCTGTCGATGCAGCCCAAGCTTCTGCGCGTGCTCGAGAAGGGGGAAGTGGTTCGCCTGGGGTCCAACGAGCCTCGGCGCGCCGACGTCCGATTCGTGAGCGCGACCAACCGTGACCTGCGCGAGATGATCAAGGCGGGCACCTTCCGCGAGGATCTCTTCTACAGGCTGCGCGGCGTCGAGATCGCGCTGCCGGCGCTGCGCGAGCGGCGCGAGGACATCCCGATGCTGGTGCGCCACGCCGTCGGGAAGTTCGCGAAGGAGCTTGGCCGTCCGATGCCAAGCGTGTCCGAGCCGGCCATGATGCGCCTGCTCGGCTACCGCTGGCCCGGGAATGTGCGCGAGCTGATCAACGTGATCCACCAGATGGTCGTCACCTGCGGCGACGAGATCGCGCTGCGCGACATCCCCGCCGAGATCCGCGCCGACGATGGCGACGACGCCGGCTCCATCGGAAGCCTCGCCGGCGTCGGTCTTGACCGCCTCGAGAAGGAGGCGATCCGCCAGACGCTGGCGATGACGGAGGGCAACCGCGAGAAGACCGCCCAGTTGCTGGGGATTGGCGAGCGCACCCTCTACCGCAAGCTCAAGGACTACGGCTTGCGCTGAGCGCACTGGCACGGACCTGCCATGCCCTGGATCCTCCATCGCCACATGCTCGCGGAGGTCACGCGCGTTGTCGTGCTGACGACTGTGGTCGTGGTGATGGTGGTGGCCTTCGGCGCGGTCATCAAGCCCATGAGCTCGAACCTGCTGGGCCCTGGAGGCATCGCCAAGTATGTGGCGATTGCCACCGTGCCCATGCTTCAGTTCGCGCTTCCCTTCGCTGCGGGCTTTGGCGCCACCCTTGTCACGCACCGCTTTGCGGCGGAGAACGAGCTGCTCGCGATGAGTGCGAGCGGCATGCGCTGGAGCACCATTCTGCTGCCGCAGGCGGTGCTGGGGACGCTGCTTGGCGGGGTGATGTTCGTGCTGGTGCAGTCAGCGGTCCCGAGATTCTGGGGATTCGCGGAGCAGGTCGTGGCAGACGATGCAGCGCAGGTCTTCGTGGCCACGATCCGCCGGGGCGATGCCTTCCAGGCCGGCAACATGCTGATCTGCGCGGACTCCATCGCCATGGTCGAGCCGCCTTCAAGCTCCGAGGCCGAGCAGCGCATCGTCATGGAGGGTGTGGTGGCCGTCGAGACGGATCCTGCGTCAAAGGCAGTCACGGAGTTCGTCGCACGCGGCGCCACCGTTGACCTCTACGGTCGTGGCGGCGACCTGCTGATCAAGATCGCGATGAGCGACGCGACGGTGATCAGGCCTCAGGAGGGCACGGTGATCCGGCTTCCGACTGCAGAGCCGGGTGTCATGAGCATGGACCGGAGCTGGGAGCGCAGTCCCAAGTACCTGCCGTACATGGAGCTGCAGGCGGTCATCGAGAACCCGGAGCTCGGTCCGAGACCGCGCGACATGCGCGGCCGCATCGTTGACGCGCTCGGGCTCGCGCGCATCTACCGGTCTGTCGAGCGCGAGCTGGCGGAGGGTCGCCCCGGACGTGTCGATCACCCGGAGAGCGGCCGCAGCTACGAGATCGCCGATGCGCGCATCACGCCTTCGGGGATCATGCCGGCGCCGCCTGCGCGCAAGGTCACGGTGCGCGAGTTCACGCAAGGGCGGCTGACGCGCGAGGCAGCCACGTCCCAGGTCACATTTGTGGCGACGGAAGGCGCGGGCAGCCAAGGCAGGTTCGACATGGTGCTGGTCGCGCCCGAGGCCCGGGCGGTACTTGATGGGCAGGGGCGACCCACCCGGTGGCCCGCACGCATCGTCGGCGTGCTGGCCCCCGGACTCACCGACGCGGGTGGCTCCGCGCGCGCGTCCGCAGCTGAGGCCGCGCCTGCGCTTCGTGCGGAGATAGAAGAGCTCTCGGCGAGCACGAGCGTGCCTTGGGCGGCATCGATGCGAGAGGTGAACGCGCTCCGTGCGCGCTGGGAGCACGAGTCGCGGCGCATTGTGGTCGAGGCGCGTTCGCACGAGTGGATGCGCATCGCGCAGAGCGTGGCCGTGCCGCTGGTCGTGATGCTCGGCACCGTGCTTGCGGTGCTGTTCCGCTCGAGCCTTCCGCTGACCGTGTACTTCCTCTCGTTCCTTCCCGCGCTCGCCGAGATCATCCTGGTGGCCAGCGGCCAGTCCATCTACCGCAACGGGTCCACGGCCATGGGCCTTGCGGTGATGTGGTCTGGGCACGGTGTGCTCGCGGTGCTGCTCGCGGTCTCGTGGTACCGGGTGGCGAGGCACTAGTGATGGGCATCCTTGACCGCCACATCCTCGCGCGTTTCCTCTGGAACTTTGCGCTCCTCTTTGCGGCGCTCTACCTCTTCGCGGTCTCCGTGGACGTGATCATCAACCTGCCGCGCTTCGGGGAAGCCGCCCAGAAGGTCGCACCGGACGGGAAGTCAACGGTGATGGGCATCGTGCGCGCGATCTTGGCGTTTCACGGACCGCGCGTCTTCCAGTTCTACCAGTACATGATGGGCCTCGTGGCGATCGGCGCGGCGGGCTTCACCTGCGTGGGTCTTGTGCGCTCGCGCGAGTTCGTGGCGATGATGGCAGTGGGGCGGTCGCTCCCGCGTGCGACGCTCCCGATCGTCGCTGGCGCCGCGGCGCTGTGTGCGGTGCAGGTGGCGAACCAGGAGCTCATCATCCCACGGCTTGCGGACCGGCTCATGGTCGACAGCCACACGTGGGCTGGCGTGGATCGGATCCCCGGATGGCCCGTTCGGATGGTCGCCGACCCCAGCGGCATCAGGCTGAGCGCGCGCAACTACGACCCCTCCACGCAGACGCTCACTGGCGTGTACGCGATCGAGCGACAGCAGGATGGGTCGATCGGCCGCCGCTTCGAGGCGGCCACTGCGACCTGGGACCGTTCGCGCGAACTGTGGCTTATGGAGTCGGGCATGGTGCAGTCACCTGGCACGGTCGAAGTCGGCGCTGGCGGCCGACCCGTCGCCGCCAGTCCGGCGACCGAGCTGCCCGTTCGAATCAGCCCGGATGCCCTGGTGATGAGGCAGAATGCGCTGTATGCGCACATGCTCGCATCCGATGACCTTGCGCGCCTGCGCGAGAATGGCGTCATCGATGTCGACTCGGCCCGTCGCACCGAGCTCTCAAGGTTCGCCGGTCCCGCGATCTCCCTGCTGATGGTGATGATCGCAGTGCCATTCTTCGCGCTTCGCGAGCCGCACGGGCTCTTCCGGGGCGCGGTCCTCTGTGCGGCCACCACCACGCCCGCCATGATGGTGGCGCTGCTGATGATGGCGATGAGCCTGCCAGGGATTCCGCCCGCGATCGGCGTGGCGCTTCCGGTCGCGTTGCTTCTTCCTGCCGCAGTCTGGCGACAGGTGTCGATGCCGACCTGAGCTGTCAGGGCACCCGTCGCGCACCACGTGTGCGACGCCACGACTCTTCAAGCGATCGGTCGAAGATCGTCGGGTCAAGCCCGCGCACGATCTCGCGCTGGATCCGGTCCATCTCGACTCGGTCCACAGCCAGCCGTGCGGTTCGCTCATTGTCTGCGCGTGCAGCCTCGGGTGCCACCGCGTCGCCCGCGATCTCCCCTTCGCATCGCACGATGATGTACCCGTCGTCGATCAGCACCGGGGCTGAATGCGTGCCGACCTCGATTGCCCAGAGCGCCTCGCGCACGGTGGCAGGCCATGTGGGGTCGAGTCTCGAGATGGGCGACACGAGCCCGCCTCGGTCGCGGCTTGTGTCGGTGGACAGCGCCGAGGCCACGTCGGAGAACGTCTCTCCGGCGGCGAGTCGCTCGGTGGCACGCTGAACCGATGCGAGGTCCGCCAGCACGATGATTCGCGCGTTGCGGCGGGGGCCATGCCTCACGTCATGCGCGGTGGCGATCTCGGCCTCTCCGACGGAGGACTGGTCGCGCGCGAGCATGCGGAGCGCGGCATTGCGCCACAGCAGCGACTTCCACCGCATCGCCCCGAGTCCTTGTGACGCGCGCAGCGCCTCGAGGAGCTGCGCGGCGCGGGTCGGCTCGGAGGAGAGCGCCTCGCGCGCCATCGACTCCTCCCGTGCAATCGCCAAGTCGTCGACTGTGAGTTCGCGCCGCGCGAGCTCGGTGCGGAGCGCACGCTCGATCAGCATCTCCTCGAGCACCAGCGCGCCGGCCGCCTCCATCGCGCGCGCGTCGAGCTCTTCACCCGGGATCGCGTCGTTGCGCCACATCGCCGGAGTGCCGTGCGACGCGCCGTCCGCCGCAGTGCCGCTCGCAGCGCTCGGGTCGCCCGCTGCAGTCGCGCTCGGGGTGCCACCCGCGTCGGCACGTGGATCTCCCTCGTGTGCGCTGGCCGCCAGCGCGCCGGTGCGCGTTGGCTCAAGCCCACGGCGCGCGCTGCAGGACATCAATGACGGCAGCATGAGGGCTGCGGCAAGCAGGGCGGCAACTCGGATCGCATCAGTCATTGGGGACATTATCTCGTTCACTCTGGCTCGAGAGACACGAGCGCACCCTGGGGCCCGGTCCAGACGACTCGGCGGCCGGCGCGCATGCCCTCAAGCGCGGAGGGCGTCAGAACGGGGTCGACCCACCCGGACTTGGTCCACACATCGAGCATCACTTGGTCGATTGCGAGGTGGGTCCATCCCTCTGCGACCAGCAGCTTCGCCGCAGCGCTGCCATCGCCATCGCTGGCGGCGAGCCCCTGCGCGACGGCGCCGCGGTCCCATACCGAGCACCAGTCAAGCGCCACATCCGGCCGAACCCACGCTGTGGCCGCGAGCCCGACAGACGCGACTCTCGCGGATGAGGGATCGAGGGCATTGATTGCCTGCACGAGGTTTGCGGGCGTCGTTGGGGAGGCTCTCCGGCCACGCGTCTGGGGGTCAGCCTCTGGGTCGCGGGCGGTCGTCGGTGCAGGTGCGGTGCCCGCGAGGTCATGTGCTGCACCGATCCAGAGTGCGGCCACGCTCGGGTCGCGTCCATCGCGCAGGAACGCAATCGCCGGCTGCGCGCTCCACGCGATCAGCGCGACCGCAAGCAGTGCCGAGTGGCCCACGCGCGGCATCCGTGCAAGCCCGAGTGCCACCAGGACCGCTCCGGGCACGACAGTCGGCAGCAGGAACCTGCTCTGCAGGTGCGTGGCGACCATCCATGCGACAAGCTGCACGGCGATGATGAGCGTGCAGAGCGCGTCTGGCGCGCGCACCACGCGTGCTCGCGCCAACCGGATGATCGCCCACGCCAGTGCCACGATCGCCATGACAGGCATCGCCGACCAGAGCGGCCGCCACGCGGCGCCCTGGGCCGGCGGCGCGCCCCAGCCGAACGCGATCCACTGCTGCCAGAGCGCTGCCCACATGGACGTGCCCTGCGGTGCAGCATGCGCTGCCGCAAACCGTGCGGACTGCTCTGCGCTCCATGCGCCCGCACCGAGCAGCGGCTCCGCGAATGGAAACAGCGGGTTCCCTGTCTCGAGCCAGTTGCGCATCCACCACGGCGCAAGCAGTGCGCCGGCGAGCGCGATGCATGCAGCCGCGTCGGTCGAACGAGCCCTAGCGCTGCGTCCGCGCCACAGGAGCAGCGTGCACAGAAGCAGGGGCATGCCGACAAGAACCGACGCGCTGGGCTTTGCGCCGAACGCAGCCACGGCGAGGAACGAGAGCGCCACGAGTTCGCGCCGCGCAAGCGCGTGTGCCCCAGCGCCACGCATAAGCAGGCATGTCGCCGCCGCGAGAGCGCACAGCATCAGGGACTCGCTGTACGCCAGGGTTCCAGTGACCGCGAGCCACGGGAGTCCGAGCACCAGTGCGGATGCCACGGCGGCCGCGCTCGCCGCTGCGCCAGTACCGCTGCCGAGGACCGTGCCCGCACCAGCGGCTGCAACCGGCCCATTCCCCGCACCGGCCACCCGCATGCCCACATCGACACTGCCCATCGCATGCCGCGCCGCAACACCCGTGCAGAGCGCGGCCACCACCGCCAGCGCAGCATGCAGCATCTGCGCACTCACGAACCACGATGATCCCCCGACAGCGCGCCCGCCGCCGAGTGCCCTGATGTGCAGGTACGCGGCTTCCATCCACGATGGCATCCCCGAGTAGGCGCAGTGCCCGAGCGTCGCGATCCCATCGCCGGCGTGCCACTCCTGGGGCAGCGTCAGGTGGTAGCTGAGCGCGTCGTACGCGCCGAACTCGGTCGACCACAGCACGCCAGGCTCGCTCGCGGCAGCCACGACGAGTGCGGGCAGCGCAATGCCAAGCGAGATGGCAAACCACCAGGGGCTCCGCGAGACTTCGCGAGTGCGCGAATGTCCCTCAGGGCTGGTGGCCGCACCGACACTGGGGCGGTCGGCGAGAAGTTGCCATGAAAGTGCGGCAATCCCCGGCAGCACGAGCGCCATTGCCCACACCTGCGAGGCAGGACCGGAGAGCAGTCCAGCCCAGCCTGCGGCCGCATCAAGGGCTGCAATCGAACATGCACCAGTGGCCGCTGCGGCAGGCCACGCATGTAACGCAGGCCATCCGCATCGCACGGCGAGCCACCGGCCTGCACCGCAGGCCGATGCGATCCAGAGCGCCGCCGGCCACGCCAGCGCGCACGCATCCGCGAGGGCAGCGAGGTTCGCCAGCCCGCCGGGCGCGCACGACCCGAGCGCCGCAAGAAGCGCCACGCCCACGGCGAGTGCCATGGGCGTGGAGAGCGATTCGAGTGGTGTCCGCCCGGCCGCCGCAGCGCGTTCAGCGGGCGGCATTGCCTGGCGCTCAGGCGTGCGCGTGCACCGCGCCCTTGGCGAGCGCCACCAGCGCATCGAAGGTCGCGGGGTCGCGCACGGCGATCTCGCTCAGCATCTTGCGGTTGAGCACGCAGTTGGCGCGCGCAAGCGCGTGGATGAACTGGCTGTAGCGCATCCCGCGCATGCGGCATGCGGCAGTGATGCGGATGATCCACAGCGAGCGCATCTCGCGGCGGCGAAGGCGGCGATGACGCCAGGCGTTGCGACCGGCGCGAAGCAGCGCGACCTTTGCCTGCTGCTTGTGGCGACTCTTCGTTCCGTAGTAGCCGCGGGCCTCACGGAGAAGGCGGCGACGAGCCTGTGTACGGGCGGCTCCCTTGCGTGCGCGTGGCATGGATCAATCCTCACTGTTCATCCGGCGGGGCCATCCACATGGATGGGCTTCGTGTCCCGACGGACATGCGTGTGCCGCAACGCGTGGTTGCGGCAGCCGGCAGCAGCGTCAGCTGTTGCCGTCGGAGGCCGCAGCCTCCTTGGCGGCGACTGCCGCCTCATGCTTCTCCTGCGAACGCAGGGGACGGAAGAGAAGCTTGCCGATGGCACGGAGGTCGCCCGCGCGCATGAAGCGCTTGGTGCGGTAGCTCTGCACGGTCGTGCCGGGCTTGTTGCTCTTGAGGTGCCGGCTGTGCGGGGCTCCGAACCGGACCTTGCCGGACTTGGTCACCTTGATGCGCTTCAGCAGACCCTTGTGGGACTTGTTCTTGGGCATGGTCGTCTCGCAGGTTGCGCCAGCTCACGCGAATCGCTCGCGCTGTGGCGGGTCGTCAAGTCTACAGCGCCTGCGCCTGCCGTGGAAGGGGGTGGGACGTCCATAACCATTCCTGCGCCCGGCTGCGTGGGGATCCTGACTCTCGTCCTTGCCGCTGTCCGGCCGGTCAGTGCGCCAGAAAGACCTCGCCAGGACGCCTCGACATCTGCCGGAGATCGAGCCCTTCCGAGCCATCCCCGAGCTGGAAGAGCCAGATGTTGTCCAGACGCGAGATGCGAGGGTCCCGGAACATCGGGGTGGTCGTCCACACCGTGCTGCCATCGGTGAACAGCACGTTCTGACCGCGGCTGCCGTGGTTCGAGGAGTTCGCTGATGCGTCCGCATCGCGCTGTCCGCGGCGCATCGCCTCCACAAGCGGGTTGGCGTCAGACACGATCGGCGTTGCCGGGAGCACCGCAAGCCGGAGCTGCCGAGGGTGCGTGGCGATCCGGTAGCTGTAGGTGCGCGCGCCGTTGCACTTCGTGCAGCCCGCGACGCAGTAGCCCTTGTGCACGAGGGCGTCGAGCGATCGGTGGTGGCGCGTGAGGTCGTCCGGCGTGGGATTGCCTGCAGGGCTGAAGAGGGAGCCGAGTCCAGCCATCGCTGGAGCCGAACCCGCGTTGTCGGCCGCATACCCGTGCATCGCGCTGCCGAGCTTGCGCAGCGAGCTGCTGCACAGCGTCGCAGCGCTTGAGCTCCGGAACTGCTGCGCCATTGGGAACAGCACGCCGACGCCGAGGAAAAGCACCGCAGCCACGGCGATCAGCTCGGGAAGCCTAAACGACCGTAGGCGAACGGCTGCAGGCTCCACTCGATTGCGATCGGCACGCTCGGCGTCCGCATCGGCGCGCGCGATACGCACCAGCGTCGCATCGACGAGCGTCTCTGACGGTGGCGCGACTGCGTAGTTTGACAGGGGCGACATGGAGCTGCTGAGCCGTTCGATGCGCTCCTTGAGTTCGGGCGGTGCGCTGTCCACACCGGACATGTCAAAGCCATGCTCGACGAGCCAGTCAAGCGCGCGCTCATCGAGCGGGTGCAGCGCAGCGCCTTCAGGTCCTGCGGCGGGAATGTGAGGGGGAAGAGTGCTCATTCGCGGTTGTCCTTGCCTTGCCTTCGTGCGCGGCGCCACCGCTCGGAGAAGAGCGCCACTGCGGCATGCAGCCTGCTCTTCACCGTGCCCAATGGAATCTGCAGTACCTCCGACATCTGCTGGTAGCTCATGCGCTGGAAGTAGCTCAGCGCCAGGATCTCGCGGTGATGCTCCGGCAGTTCGTCAACCACCGCCTTCACGGCAGTGGCCTCGTCCTGCACCTCCGCGGGCGCATCGGGTGACGGTCCCCGCGACTCGATCATGCTCGAGAGCGGAGTTTCGCTGCCACCCGACTCCGACACCGGCGTGGACAGGCTGACCATCGCACGGCGCTTGCGCTTGCGGTGGAAGTCGCGCGCCTTGTTGGCGGCGATTGTGTAAAGCCACGGCTTGAACTGGCGTTCGGCGTCGAACGTCTCGGCCGAGAGGTGAACCTGCAGGAACGTCTCCTGGAACACGTCGTCGGCTGCGGCTGACGAGCCCAGAAACCGCGTCAGGAACCCGTGCAGTTCGCCCGAGTGCCTCCGGATGAGGAACTCAAGCGCCCGAGGGTCACCATCGATGTGGGACTGGAGCAGCGACTCATCCGATCGGTCGTCGTCGGCGGCGCGCACGCGCTCCATCGGAGCGATCCTACTTTGATCTGCGGTGCCTGCCTGCGCGATGGCAGGCATGATGCTGGCGGCAACCGAGCAGGCCATACGCCTGAGGCGCAACGCTCCGCGCCGCGGACATGCTGGGGAACGTGCGTGCACAACCGCCGAGCGGTCGGAACGGTCGTGCCCCGGTCGGGTGCCGCGCGTCCAGTCGTCGCCACAGGTGATGCCAAGCGCCGCCATGACGCTGCTACGACGGGGGCGGGGACCGGGTTCGGAGCAATCGACCCTGCTAGCATTCCGACCCCATGCCCGTGCCGATCAGCCAGATGTGGACCGTCGCGACCTACGTGCTGGGGCAGCGCCTCAAGGGGCGCACCAAGTACCCCCTGGTCCTGATGCTGGAACCCCTGTTCCGCTGCAACCTGGCCTGCGCAGGTTGCGGCAAGATCCAGTATCCGGCCCACATCCTCAAGAAGCACCTCTCGGTGGATGAGTGCGTCAGGGCGGTGGAGGAGTGCGGGGCACCGATGGTGTCGATTCCCGGCGGCGAGCCGCTGCTTCACCCCGACATCGGGCAGATCGTGAAGGAGCTGGTCAAGCGCCGCAAGTACATCTACCTGTGCACGAACGCGCTGCTGCTCAAGGAGCGGCTCGACGAGGGCGTCTTCACGCCTTCCAAGTACCTCACCTTCAGCGTGCACATGGACGGCCTTGAGGAGAACCACGACTTCGCGGTGTGCCGCGAGGGCACCTACCAGAAGGCCGTGACGGCGATCCGCCAGGCGGTGAACTCGGGCTTCCGCGTCACGACGAACACGACCTTGTTCGATGGCGCAGACCCCAACGCGGTGCGCGACTTCTTCGACGCGATGATGGAGATCGGTGTCGAGGGCATGATGGTCAGCCCCGGATACGCCTACGACAAGGCTCCCGATCAGAAGAGCTTCCTCAAGAGGAAGACGACGAACGAGCTCTTCGAGATGATCCTCTCCAACCGCCGCGACGGAAGGCGGCGGTGGCGCTTCAACCAGTCTCCGCTCTTCCTCGAGTTCCTCATGGGCAAGCGCGAGTACGAGTGCACGCCCTGGGGCATGCCGACCTACAACCTCTTCGGATGGCAGAAGCCCTGCTACCTGCTGCAGGAGGGATACGCGGACTCCTTCAGTGAGCTGATGCGCGACACCCAGTGGGAGAACTACGGTCGCGCGTCGGGAAACCCCAAGTGCGCCAACTGCATGGTGCACAGCGGGTACGAGGCGAGCGCCGTCAACCACACCTTCGCCAGCTTTGGCGGGCTCTTTGCCACCGTGAAGGCGATGGTCTTCAACGCGTACGCGAACCCGGTCGCGCGGCGCAAGCTTGATGAGGAGAAGACGCGTCCGCACGGGCCGATCGCGCATCTGGTGCAGCTTGGGTTTGCGACTGACATCGATGCGGCGCGTGGGATGGCCCGCAAGGGCGCGGCGTGAGCTTCAGGTCAGGCTCGATCTCCTGCGTGCGCTGCGCTGTTGCCTCGGGCACGGCGCCGCAGTCGGTGGACGACGCGCTCTTCGAGGCGCTGCAGGCCAATCGCATCCGGCCCGAGTCTGCGGGGCAGGGCACCGATACCGCTAGCGGTTGGATCGCGGGCCGCCATCTCCTGGACCTGTGGTTCGGGTACGAGGCCAACGCCTTCGGTGGCTGTCTTCTGGCGTCCATGCGATCCGACACCGCGAAGGTGCCCGCGGGATTGCTGCGCGCCTACCGCGTACTTGCGCTTGACGAGGCCGCCGGGATCGGCGGCCGGTCGCGCGCGGCGGCAGCTTCAGGCGGCGCAGGCACGGGCGAGCCGCGGCGCGTGACGCGTGCGGACCGTCTCGATGCCAAGGACCGCGCGGAGCGGCGCGGGCAGGAGGAGCTCTCGCAGGGACTGTGGCGGCGTATCGCGGAGCGACCGTTGCTGTGGGATCTTGCGCTCGGCACCATCTGGTCGCCCGTCGGGTCCGACGCTGCGTTCGAGCAGCTGAACACGCTCGTCGACTCGACGTTCGGCTGCCGCATCGAGCGGCAGACTGCGGGTCGTCTTGCGGCCACCATCCTCAGTGCGCGCGGCCGCTCGCGCAACTTCGATGACCTGCTTCCCTCGGCATTCGTGCCTCCGCCGCAGGGTGTGGCCACCGACGAGGAGGGTGCGCCGCGCACACTCGGCGCGAACCCTGACGTGCCTTGGGCGACGATCCATCCGGCGGACTGGCTCGGCAACGAGTTCCTTCTGTGGCTCTGGTGGGCGACCGAGCGCCAGGAGGGAATCGTGGAGACGGAGGAGGGCGAGGTCGCGTTCGTGCTCGAGCGCTCCGTCGACCTGTCGTGCGCGTGGGGCGCCTCGGGCGAGAGCGCGGTACGCGGTGATGCGCCGACACGCACGCCCGAAGCGGCTCGCGCCCTGCTTTCGGGCAAGTGGCCTCGCAAGGTCGGCATGACGCTGTCGGCGCAGGGGCGCGCCTACCGCTTCACGCTGCAGGCCGACCGGCTCGAGTGCGCAGGGCTCGCGCTCCCGAAGCCGGAGGAGCCGCCGTCATCGGAGCGCGTCGCGATCGAGCAGCGAGTGGACTCGTTCCTGACCTTCGACCGCGCACTGGTGTCGCTCTACACGGCATTCCTCGTGCAGCGCACCGCAGACTCGTGGCCCGCGCAGCGCGACGCGATGAGGACATGGATGCACGAGCGCGCATCGTCGCGCGTGAGCGTCGCGACAAGTTAGGTCCCCACGGTCTCGGTGACGCCCAGCTCCGCAGCCCACTAGGTCCCGACGGGCACTGCGACGCCCAGCTCTGCAGCCAGCGCGCGTGCCTGCTCGCCATGTTCGCTGTCGCGCAGGCGGGGCATCCAGTCCGTGAGGATTCGCGCGGCACGCTCGGGCTGCCCGAGCCTTCGCGCCATCACCGCGGCGGCGAGCAGCGCCGTCGTCGGCGCCTGCGTGCTGCGCGGGAACCGGTCGATCATGCGTGACCACGCATCCGCAGCCGCAGCCACGTCGCCGTGCGCGTGCAGCATCGCGCCCGCATCGAGGAGCGTGCGCTCGGAGAGCGGCGTGCGCGGGTCGATCGCAGCGAGCGCGCGCCATGACTCGCGCACCGCGCCTGCATCCGCTGCAGCGATCGCCGCATTGAGCCTCGATACTGCGGCCTGCCGCGCTGGATCCTCAGCGGCTGCGCTGGTCGTCGAGGCCTGCGCGCCGCGTGCCGCACCCCCAAGTCGCGTCGACACGACGCGTGCCGACGTGTCGGCGGATGCGCTCGCCCAAGGCCCACCTGCGGTACCACGCACGGCGGTGCGCATCGCCTGCCTTCGTCGCCACTGAGTCCACATCGCGAAGAGGTCCATCTCCGTGCGCGGCAGCACGCGGGTCGCCAGCAGAAGGATGGCCACGCCGAGTCCCCACGCGTAGCCCGCGAGGTGCGCCGCGTACGCCACTGGCTCCTTCGAGCGGCCCAGGAAGTTGAGTCCCTGATTCAGCGCATCAATCGCCACGTAGATACCCACGAAGAGAAGGCTCGGCACCTCGTAGATCCCGATGAGGAAGAAGATCACGAGCACCCGCACCGTGCTCCTGGGGAAGAGCGCCGCGAAGGCGCCGGTGGCGCCTGCAACCGCGCCGCTTGCGCCGATCATGGGATTGCTCGACACGGCCGTCTGGCCGAGTGCCGCGACCGCGCCACCTCCGAGATAGAACGCCGCAAACCACCATGACCCGATGCGGCCCTCGACCGAACGGCCAAAGACCCACAGGAAGATCATGTTGAAGGCAACGTGCGCGATTGACGAGGGATCGTGCAGGAACTGGTAGGTGAGCGGCTGCCACCAGCGGAAGTCGCTGCGGGTCGCCGTGAACGCGCCCTTCACGAGCGCGGCCTCGGCCCAAGGGGCGCCGGACCTCAGGCCGATCGTGACCGCCGCATAGGACAGGGCAGTCACGAGGATGATCAGGAGGGTGGCTGCCGGCAGCCGCTTCGGATCCCGGTCGGAGCCCACGGGGATGAACATGATGTGCCTAGGATAGGAATCCCGGCTCACGCTATCGTGGACGGTCTTCACAACACGACGAGTTCCCCCCGAGACGGATGATCCAATGACCACTGCCGCCGCGCCCGTGACACCCTCCGCACCATCGCTGCCGTTCCGCGACAAGGGACTTGCGAACACCGTGGCGGCCGAGACGCAGATGTCGTTCATCGACGGCGTCAAGGGCGTCCTCGAGTACGTCGGCATCGACATCGACTCGCTGGCGCGACAGTCGACGTTCGAGGAGACCGTGTTCCTGCTCTGGAACCGGCGCCTCCCCAAGGCCTCGGAGCTCGAGTCCTTCTGCGCATCGGTGCGCGCCGAGTACTCCGTCGACGATCGCGTGCACGAGATTGTGCGCGCGCTTCCGCGCTCGACGCCCCCGATGCACGCGCTGCGAAGTCTTGTGTCCTGCCTCGCCCACTTCGACCGCGAGGCGGACGTGAACACCCCCGAGGCGAACCGCCGCAAGGCGCTCCGCCTGCTCGCGAAGACTCCCACGCTGATCGCGATGTTCGACCGTCACCGCAAGGGCAAGCCTTTCATCGCGCCCGATGCGTCGATTGGCATCGCGCAGAACTTCCTGTGGATGCTCAACGGCGCGCGCCCCACGGAGGCGATGTCGCGCGCGCTGGACATCTGCCTGGTGCTGCACGCCGACCACGGCCTGAACGCATCGACATTCGCGGCACGCGTGACGATCGCGACGCTGTCGGACATGTACTCGGCGATCACCACCGCAGTGGGCACGCTGAAGGGTCCGCTGCATGGCGGTGCGAACCAGGAAGTGATGGAGATGCTGCTCGAGATCGGCGACATCTCCAAGGTTGACGACTACATCATGGGAAAGCTCTCGCGCAAGGAGCTCGTGATGGGATTCGGGCACCGCGTCTACAAGGCCTATGACCCGCGCGCAGGGTTCCTCAAGACCTTCGCCAAGCAGGTCGCCGCAGACACGGGCAACATCAAGCTCTACGACATGAGCCGGCGCATCGAGGAGATCATGGCGCGCGAGGTCGCGGCCAAGGGCATCTACCCCAACGTCGACTTCTACTCGGCGACCACGTACTACTCGCTCGGCCTCGATCTTGACCTCTTCACCTGCATCTTCGCGATGAGCCGCGTGGGCGGGTGGGCGGGCCACTGCATCGAGCAGCTTGAGTCGAACCGCCTCATCCGGCCGCAGGCCGACTACGTCGGTCCGCACGGCGTGAAGTACGCGGCGATCGCGCAGCGCTGAACGGGACCGCGCCCGCTAGCGCGCCTCGACCACATCGCCCTCCCGCAGGAGCGGCAAGGGGCATGATGCGGCATCGAAGTCGTCGGGTGCGTGAATGAGCCTGATCTTCCGGCGCACGTGCTCAGGCTGCGCCAGCAGGTCTGAGACCGGCGTATGGAAGGGGGGCGGACTGGTCTCGTGCACGATGATGCCGCACCCGGCGAGCCAGTCCACATGGGCCTGCTCGAAGCCGGTGTCACTGCTCCACCCGATGCTCGACTCCCCATCGCGGAGGCGAAGCCCGAAGGTGGGGATCATGTGCGTGGTCTGGCGGCAGTCAACGTCGAGACCCGCGATGGTTGAGGGCTTCAAGGGGTCGAGCAGCCGGGGCTCGAAGTACTCATCAAGCGTGACGGTGCCTCCCTGGTCCATGGCAGGGGCCAGACGCTGCCACAGTCTCTCCATCACAGGGGGTGCGGCATGCACACGCGGTCTTGGTCGCGCAGGCTCCTGCCGCCGCAGGAGCCAATGCGTGAACCCGAACGCCTCCAGCCCGTTCACGTGATCGCCATGGAGGTGCGTGATGATCACGTCGAGGACGGACGGCACATCAAGCGGGAGCCCCGACTTCTCGCGCGCCTCGCGGAGCGCGCGGTGAATGGGATCCGGGCAGTCGATGAGCACGTGGCCCAGAGGACCTAGCACCACGGCGGAACTGCCATAGTGCTGCGAGGAGAATGCATCCCCGCTACCGGTAATGACGATTCGCAGCGCCACGGGGCGGAGACTATGCGACCCAAGGCAGGGAGGAGATCCCGCAGCGAGTGGATCCGCGGATCCGCGTTTGCCTAACCACTTGCCAGACGGGATACTGCGCATGTGCAGGGAGCGCCCCGCGCGACACGTCGGAGGCGGAGAGTGGTGGCGGCAGCTTCGGTGGCCGCGGGCTGTGTCGTCAAGGTTGCGTCCGGTCAGGGCACGGGCTTCGATGCGGCCCAGCTCCAGAGGCAGCTGAACGTTGAGGACGCCGAGCTGAGGCAGGCCTTCTTCTCCTCGACCCCGATTGCCGAGCGGCTGCTCGTCGACTACGGCGGGACGTTCCGTTACGCCTTCAACATCATCCAGACGCCGCAGAGCCAGAACCAGATCCTGAATGTCTTCGACCTCCGTCTCTTCACGCGCGTGGAGCTTGACGGTGGCCACCGGTTCTTCGGGCGACTTCGCTTCCAGTACAACGCGTGGGACTACCTCGACACGCGGGGCATCGGCGTCGACTCGACCGAGGCTGACTGGCAGGACCCGATCGGCGAGATCTACTGGTACGAGTTCGACTACGCGGGACTGATGGCGGCGCAGACCGGGCAGCGTCCTGACTTCAACGTGAACCTCAAGGTCGGACGCCAGTACGTGATCTGGGGGCAGGGGCTTTCGCTCAGCACCTACATGTACGCGCTGATGGGCGAGGTGAGCGCTGGCGACTGGAAGGTGGGTGCGCTCTACGGCGTGACCGCGGGCTCCGACACCGTGGACTGGGATCTCTCGAGGCCCGGATTCGACACCGACACGGACCGGATGTACTGGGGGGCGCGCCTGGAGTACTCGGGCTTCGCCGGGCACCGGCCCTACGTCTACATGCTCGGTCAGTCCGACGGGAATGCAGGTCAGGTGGCCGACCTTCCGCCCGGTCTGGGGACCTTCCCGACCGAGTTCAACTACCGCTCCTACTACGCGGGATTCGGGTCCACGGGATCGCTAGGCAGCAACTTCATCTACCGGGGCGAAGTGGTGTACGAGTGGGGAGCCACCGAGACGGACCCAGTGGATCGCAACGACCCGACGCTCGCCGTGCCCCAGGAGATGGCGAGCGTGTCCGCGCTTGCGGGTCTCGCGGGTCTGACGTGGCTGACGCGGGACACTGGCGACACGCGTGTGGACATCCAGGCAGCGATCGGTTCGGGCGACGACAACCGACTGGATTCGGGAAACACGTTCGGCGGAATCCCGCCCGGTCGCACGGACCATGCATTCAACTCGCTCGGATACGTTAACACCGGTCTCGTGCTTGCCCCGGAGATCACGAACCTCTTTTGCCCGTCGATCGGTGTCAGTACGACGCCATTCCCGGGTGTCGCGGAGCTTCGGCAGCTGCGCGTCGGCGCGACCATGTTCGGGTTCATGAAGGTCGATGGCGACGCGCCAATCTCGGTCCTCACTACGAACGGAACGAACCTTGTGGGTTCGGAGATCGACCTGAGCCTGGAGTGGCGCCTCCTGAGCGACCTCGACGTCAATCTGAGGTACGGTGCGTTCATACCCAATCAAGCGGCCTTCGCGGGACTCAACAACCAGGACAACATCCGTCAGTTCCTGTACGTGGGGGTGACGTATGCGTTCTGAGGTACGCACCGCCTGGACGATCCGATGTCGCGCGCAATGCGTCGCGGCCCTCTTTCTCTCCGGTTGTGTGGTGCTCGTCGGTGCGGGGTGCGATCGGCAACTCGCGCAGACCTCCGTCACGGACCGTTTCCCCCTACCGGAGCAGGAGCTCGACCATGCGGAGACCCTTGAGTCGACCGCCGTGGTGACGAACAACGACATGCTTCACGGGTTCATCGTGTTCACCAGCTCGGAGGATCCGTGGACGACCTACGCGCAGCGGGTCCTTGACGCCCGATCAAGGGGATGGGTCCCTGAGGACTGGCGAGAGCCCGCGAACGAAAGCGCGACGGTGGGCCGGATGGCATCGATCGCCTCGCATATCGTCGAGATCAGGGGTGGGCTCTCGTTTATGATTCTCGGACCTACCCCCCGATATGCCCTCCGCGAACTCATTTATCAGGACATTCTTCCGGCCCGAACCGAGAACCAGTCACTATCTGGGTTGGAGTTCACGGATTTCTTGAACCGGCTCAGCAGAATGTCACGGTTGAAGGAGAGCGCGGCTGCGCGGGCAGCGTCCCGCGACAGCGCCGTGCCCCGTCCGCCATCGCTTCCGCCCTCGGGAAGGTCCGAACCGCCCTCGACAGACTCGACAGAAAAGACCTCGACATGAGCAATCCGCAGAGCCACAGATTCATCGCGACCGCCTCAATGGCCGTCGCGTCGCTCACCATGCGTGTGGCCGAGTGTGCGTTGGCGCAGGAGACGTCGCCTGCCGATGCAGTGGCCGCAGCTGCGGCACCTGCGGGCACGGTTGTGCCCTCGGCCAACGCGACGCAGCTCCAGGCTCGCGTCATCGATGTGTCAGGCAAGGCGCGTTGGCGCGCGTCGCCGGATGGGGAGTGGAAGGATGCGGCGGTCAATGACGACCTGTCGCCGGGTGCGGAGATTCGCACTGGCATGCGGTCGCGCGTGACGCTTCGCTTCCGCAACGCGACGGTGCTTGTCGACTCGAGCACGAACTTCGCGATTCCCACGATCGAGCAGGAAGGCGATGTGCTTCGCACGATTGCTGCCGTGCGCAGCGGACGCGCCGACTTCAAGGTTGACAAGGTCGGTCTGCAAAACGACTTCAAGGTCGTGACGCCAAGCACGACGCTCGCTGTACGCGGAACGTCCTTCTCCACCATCTCGGGTCCGCTCAAGGGTGTCGAGATCGTGGGCTCGCGCGACAACGCGATCCGCGCGATCGAGGTGCGCTACGCCGCGCTCAACCAGACGGTCGAGATGTCTGGTGGCGCTGAGGCCAAGAGCAGCTCCGAGACGCCCAATCCCACCGAGAACGCGCTCAGTACGACATTCAATGCGCCGCAGTCTGGCATGGTGGCCAGCAAGGAGGAGGCGCAGCAGGGAGCGCTGAGCGGCACGAGTGCCCCACAGACCCAGCGCCAGTCGACCACGACAGTCGCGGCGGTGGCGCAAGTCAGGCAGGACATCAACGCGGCTGAGCGTGGCGAGAGCGGCGGCAGCAGCAACCTGGCGCTCCTGATCGACATTGCGCGTGCGGCCGGGTTCCGTGGTGTGGCACAGGACGCGGGCGCGCTGCAGGCTCAGTCGCTGCAGGATGTGCTGAATGCGGCACTTCAGGCGCAGGACCGTTTCGACGAGGCGACGGTAGCTGCGGATGGATTCGAGTCTGCGCGTGACGCAGCGATTGATGCGCTGGGGCAAGCGGATTCCGCGATGCAGGCGGCGCTCGCGTCGGCAGGCCTGGCGGTGTCCGGATCGCAGGCCGTGCGCAGCGAAGGTGCGTCTGCGCTCTCCGCCTTTGCGGCCCGCGAGGGATCTTCGGCGATCGCCGCACGCGTGTCCGCGGCGGGCGCGGCGGCACAGGCTGGATCAGGAGCCGCGGGCGAGGCCAGCGCGCACGTCGGGGGTGCGCAGTTGCGTGTGGCGGATGCGACGGCGCTCGCCGCTCCCTTGGCGGGACTGTCTGATGAGTTCAATCTGGCGCGCAGCGCGCTTGAGGCGGCCCGCGCAGCTATCGCTGGCCATACGGCAGATGTCGAGCAACTCCGGAGCGTGGCGCAGGCGGCGAGCGAGGCCGCGCAGGCGCTTGCGGCGGGTCGGAGCGTGCCGCAACTGACGCAGTCGGCGCTGCTTGCAGCGCAGGCGGCGGTTGAGGCTGCGCAGCGATTCGTGGAGGCCGGGACGGCCCGAGACCAGGCAGAGGGACTCGCAGCGGCAGCCCTCGAGCGTGCCCAGGAAATCGTCCGTACCGCGCTTGTGCAGGAGATCGAGGCTGCGAACTCCGCGCTCGCGTCCACGGCGTCGGCAGTGTCTGCCGCAGTGAGCGCATCAGGGCAGGGTGAGGATGGGGCAGCGCTGCTCGACAGTGCGGTGAACGCCTTGCTTCAGGCCGAATCGGGCGAGCAGGGCGCGACACTCGCGGCCAGTGCGGCGTCCGATGCGAAGAACGCGGCCGAAGGCCGACGTCTTGCGGCGCAGTCTCAAGCTGATGTTGCGCGAAACCTCGGTGATCTGGTGAGCACCGAGCGTGCGTCTGCGCTGGTGGAGATGCAGAACGCGCTCGCCGCGCTGGAGCTGACGAGGGTGCACGCAGAGGCGACCTCCGAGTACGTACGAGCTGTTGACGAGGCGCTCACGCAGCCAACGCCCGATCTCGGGGCGGCGGGCACGGCCGCGACGCAGGCACTCGCGCAGGCAGATCTCGCGCAGGTCGAGTCGGGGTCGGCGACTCAAGCCGCGGGGCGCGCGGATGCGGCGGCCACTGTGGCGGGGGCGATTGCCGGATCCGAGGAGTTCACCGGCTCCGAGTCCCTGTACGGCGATCTTGTGGATGCGATTGCAGGCGATGTCGCGGATGCGGGCGAGGCGCGCGATGATGCGTCCGCATCGGCATCGACCGCAGCATCAGGCGCATCGGGAGCGGTGTCGCTGGCGGATCAGCTGGAGGCGGCATTCGGCTCGAGTGCACGCGACGCGGTGGCGCTTGCCGAGCGGCTGGGGCAGGATGCGGCGCAGCGCGCCTCGCAGGCCCAGCAGGCCTACGAGGATGCGCAACGCGCGTACGACGATGCGCTTTCCGCAGGACGTAGCTCCGCGCAGGTGACGGTGTGGGCCGCAGTGCGTGCGCTCGCCGCGCAGGCCCGGCAGGACGCTGACAAGGCGCTGGCTGATGCGCAGGTCGCACGAGACCTCGCGGCGGCTGCAGTTGAGCAGGCGCAGCAGGCCGACGAGCGGGTGGCCGTTGCGACTGGATCGTCCTTCGCTGCTGCGGCGCAGAACGCGGGCGCAGGGCAGCTGGTCCCGCTGCAGTCTGTGCTCGCGCTCGCTGAGGAGGCGCACGGGCACTTCGAGCAGTTGAGCACGGCCGCCGATGACTTTGCCTCGCTTCGATCGACCGCAGAAGATGCGCTCGCTGCGGCGCGTGCAGCGCTCGATGCGGCTGAGCAGGGTGCCCTCGATGCGCAGTCCGCGAACGAGGGTGTGAGCGACAGCGCGCGTGCGGCATTCCGTGCATTCGCATCAGGCGAGGCCGATGCATCCGTACGTGGTCACGTGTCTGCGGCCGCCGCTGATGGCAGTGCTGCCGCCGCGGCGGCAATGGCGGCAGGCGAGCGCGTCGCAGATGCTCAGTCCGGACTGGCTGGCGCCGAGAGCGCGACTGCGTTCTTGGTGGATGCTGCGGATCGTTTCGCGGCGGCGCGCGTGGCGCTCGACAGCGCGAGCGCCGCGATGACCAGTCCAGCGGCGCAGGTGTCCGACCTTCGCGATGCGGCGGTTGCGGCCAACGCTGCAGCCCAGTTGCTGGCTGGCTCCAGGAACATCCCGCAAGTGCAGCAGTCAGCGTTGGCGGCAGCGCAGGCGGCAGCGGAGGCGGTCCAGCGCGCGGTAGACGCTGGTGCGGCACGGGATGATGTCGCAGCCAAGGCTGCGCTCGCGCTCCTCCGTGCACAGTCCGTGGTGCGAGGTGCGATGGCACAGGAGATCGAGTCTGCGTCACAAGGCGTGGCGGCCATGCAGTCGCGTCTGGCGGATGCATCTGAGGCGGCGGCGCAGGCACAGTCGCACATCAACCTGCTTGATCAGGCGATAGAGGGCATGCTCGTGGCGCGCACGGGTGCCGAGGAGGCTTCTGCCGCGGCGAGTGCATCGCTGGCGTTCCAGGGACTGGCCGAGGGTCGGCGTGTGGCCGCTCAGGCGCAGGCCGACATCGCCGCGGGAGTTGGTGCGCTCGTGAGCAGCGACCGCGCCACAGCGCTCGCCGAGATGCAGCGGGCACTTGATGCGCTCGCACGCTGCGAGCTCAATGCGGCGGCAACATCAGCCCTTGCCAGTCAGGTGAGCCAGGCGCTCGGCCAGCAGTCGCCCGACGTCGGAGCGGCAGCGACAGGCGTGGCCCAGGCTGTCGCGCAGGCCGTGCTTGCGGATCACGAGGCAAGCCAATCGACGGCAGCAGCCGGCCGCGCGGACGCGGCGGCTCTGGCAGCCGCGGCGGCGGCATCCGGCGAGGCACTCGTCCAGTCCGAGTCGCTCTACGCCAGCGCGGTGCAGGCCGCATCCGGCGACGTCGACGGTGCGGAGGCGGCACGTGACATCGCTGCCGATGCGGCACTCGACTCCGCAGGAGGTGCGGCGGCGGTCGCCACGATGGCGAGTGCGCTCGATGCAGCCTTCTCCCGGGATTCGGACTTCAGCTCCAGCGACGCGGGAGCCGCGCTTGCTGCAGCGCAGCAGCTTGCGGCTGATGCGGCGAATCGCGCGGCGGACGCCAACGCCGCGTACATCGCGGCGCAGGCGGCCTACGAGGGCGCGATGGCTGCGGGCCGGAGCTCCGCGGAGGTGACGGTGTGGGGGGCCGTACGTGCGCTCGCATCGCAGGCGCGGCAGGACGCTGATGCGGCACTCGTGGCGGCTGCCGAAGCGCGGCGCATCGCGAGCGCTGCGATGGCTGAGTCGATCGCCGCAGATGCAGCGGTGGTGAGCGCCGGCTTCCCGGCGACGGGGTCGCGGTCTTCTGCCGCGGCCGAGTCGGCTCGTGCGTCGGCGGCGTCGGGCATGCAGGATGTGCTCGCACTGGTGCAGGCGCACCAGCAGGTGCTCGATGAGTCGGGAGCCGCGGTGGCTCAGGCACTCTCCACGCTCGGCAGCACGCTTTCGGCGACGGAGGTTGCGCAGAACTCGGCGAGCGGCGTTGCCGACCGCCTTGCAGGTGCGCGGGACGCGATCATGTCATTCATCGCCGCGGATGAGGTCGGGGACGTTCCCGACTCGCAGATCGACGGCCTGCTCTCCTACCTGCTGAATGCGCGGAACGAGGGATTGGGTCTGGCGCTTGCTGCCGGCGCGAGTGCTGCGGACGCAGGGGCAGCCGTGGCCGGACATGCCGATGCCATTGCAGCCGCAGAGGCGGCCGCCGCGCAGTCGCAGGCCAGCGGCATTCAGGCGATTCTCGATCAGGTGGCGGCGTCCCTGGGGACGACCGAGGGCGACGCGAGATTGGCGCTGCTGCGCACGCTCAGGGACCGGGCGCTCGACCGGTCAGCGGATGTGTCCGGCAGCGCGGCTGAGACTGCCATCAGTGCTGCGGACGCGGGAAGTGCGCAGGCATCGTCCAGGTCTGCCTTGGCTGCGGCGGGGCTGTTCCCGACCTGGGGCGTTGGAGATGTCGATGCGTCATTCGGCAGCGATGTCGAGGGGGCAGCGGGCGCAGCTGCCGCGGCTGCCTTGAGTGCAAGCGATGCGGCACGTGGCGCGACGGTGCTTGTCGGCGTGCACGGTGCGGCTGCGGGTGCCGAGTCATCAGTGCGTGCGAGCGAGAGCGGCATGGCTGCTGCGTACGAGGCGCGCGCCTTGGCGGAGGCCGCAGCAGACGTTGCTCGCTCAGCTGCGCAGCAGATGTCCGGAGCCGATGGCTCGGCGCGTGCGCAGGCATTGGCGTCGATCGCGCGGGTCCGCGGCCAAGTGACGGCCCTGGCTGCCCAGGCGAACTCCGACATCTCCATGGCTGGCAGTCGGCTCGATGCACTGCTGTCGCAGCTTGCGTCGGGCACGGTGGATGTGTCGGATGCGCGGGCTGGTCTCGCGGACGCCCAGGTGGCTGCATCTTCGGCGCGGGAAGGTGCGGACGAGGCTACGGCCGCCAGCGCTGGCGCCCTGTCGGTATCGGCGCAGTTCGAGCAGCTTGTGGCGTCGCTCGGTGTCGGCGGCGCGCAGGCAAGGGAGACGCTCGATCAGCTCGACCAGGTGCAGCTCGCAGCTGCGGAGTCGTGGCGCCAGTTGGCGGACGACCAGCGTGCGATCGTGGACGCGCACGTCGCGTCCGTGCTCGCGGCTGCGGCAGGGGGCCAGAGCGTGGCGATCGCAGACCTCGCCTTCGCGGCGGCGTGGATCCGTCAGGTCACGCTCGAGGAGTACCAGGCGCTTCAGACGTCGATCGCACTCGCGCAGGCTGCTCGTGCGGACGCGGCAGGCGCCGTAGGCGAGTTCGAGGCGGCCGCGCAGTCTGCTGCGGCACCGGTGGTGAGCGCTGCAGAGGATGCGGTCGCGGCCGCCGATGCGTTCCTGCGGCAGGTCATGGCGATCCAGATCGAGGTGGCCATCGGCGAGCGTGCGATCGACGCTGAAGTCGCACGTGTCGCTGCAGGTGCGGTTGAGGTGCAGGTCGCGTCGCGCGTCACGCAGGTGGCCGCGACGGTGACGGCGATGCGCGATGCCATCGCCGAGTATCAGGGTGCCACGGCCTCGATGTCTGCGGCCTTGGATGCAGCCAACGCAGCCCGCGGCACGGCGGAGTCGAGGCTGCAGGATCTGGAGCTGGCGCTGTCATCTGCCGATGCGCGGCTCACGTCACTGAGGGTGAGCTTGGGCAACGGCGACCGTGCATCGGCCGGAAGCGACGGCACTGCGATCTCGGATGCCGCATCCGGGGCGGGCACCCTGGCGCAGGCCGCGGACGCAGCCCGCGCCGATGCACTTGCCGCACTTGCCGGGATCGACGCGTTGGGCGCGTCTGCGGCAGGTGCGGTTCTCCAGCTCGACGCGCAACTGCCCGACGCGGCTGGGCACCAGTTTGCGCTCTCATGGCATCAGGAGCAGGCTGAGGCTGCGCAGAATGATGCGTCGGCTGCGTCAGATGGCGTGGATGCAATGGTGGCCGAGGCGGGTACGGCGCGCAGTGGCGCGCTAGGCGCCCACGCACTCGCGGCAAGCGGCGAGGCCCTGAGCCGTGCCAGTGCCGCGCTCGCGGGGATTCTGTCTGCAGGCGGATCGCTTGAGAGCGCGCTCTCCGATGCGCAGTCGCTCGATCGCGGCCTCGCTGGATCGGTGGCGGCGCAGGCTGCGGACGTCCGAGACTGGGTGTCGAGCCTCGACTACGGATCGTCATCGATTCCAGCGGTCGTGGCCGACCGGGTGGTCGCCATGTCCGGCGTCGCGCAGGGGGCGATCGGCGCCTACGACGCGCGTACCGCTGCGCTCGCAGGCCGCGAGGCTGCCGAGCAGGCGCGTGACCGCGCGATCGGCGCCAACTACGTGACACTGGGCGCACTTGAGTCGCACCAAGCGGCCATGGTGGGGGTGAACCAGGAGTACGGCACAGCACTCGATCAGCGCGGCGTCGCTGCAGTGGAGTGGATGAACGCAAGCCTCTTCCGCATTGAGGCGGGCTACTGGCTGCAGCAGACGCTCAGTTACGTCGAGGCATCGGACGCATCGTCTGCGGCATGGGCCGCCAGCTCGGCGGACGAGGGCGCGACCGGCGCTGAGAATGCCGCGGGCCGGGCTGACTACGCAGCGGCGCTCGCGGAGGCGGCAGGAGAGCGCGCAGTCGAGTGGGCCGGGATCAGCGCAACAGCGTTCGAGGTCGCCAGTGCGGCGGCATCGCAGGCCGAGAGCGAGCGTGACGCCGCGGCAGGGCTTGCCGCCGACGTCGTCGTGGCCGGTGGCGCATCGCAGAGCTTTGCAGCCGCTGCCGAGCAGTTCGCAGCGATTGCCGCGACTGCGGCTGCGGGGGACGCATCTGCGTTCGCTCGGCAGGCGCGCGACCAGGCGGTGGCGCAGATCGTGCTGGCGGAATCGGCACGGGATGCGGCACAGGCTGCTGCGGCGAGCGCGCGTAGCCACGCCGGAAAGATCGTCTTCGGCGCCGTCGCCGCGAAGGCCAATCAGACGGTTGCCCTCGCCTCGCAGGCCCGCGACTACGCCGATGCCGCGCTCGTCCAGGCGGTTGAGGCGCGCACTGACGCCAACTCCGCGGTCGTTGCGGCGTCGTCGGCGGCGGGCGGCACGAACTGAGCCCGACTGGCGCGATCGCGAGTTTGCTGCGACCATGCGCCAGTGAGGATCCTGCGTAGCACAGCATTCGTCACCGGCATGGTCGCGACCCTCGCGGTGTGGCTGGCCGCGGCGGTCGGCGCATTCGACAAGCTTGAACTGCGAAGCGAGGATTCGCGCTTCCAGTCCTCGGCGCGACGGCAGGAGCCGCTGTCCGAGGAGATCGCCCTCGTCGCGATCGATGACGGTGCGCTCGCGTCCATCGGACGATGGCCGTGGCCGCGCACGCTGCTGGCATCAGCGATCGACGAGCTTGCGCGCGCTGGTGCGCGCACCGTTGCGCTCGACTTGCTGCTGAGCGAGCCTGACGCCGCAAACGCCGGAGCTGACGAGTCACTGGCCAGAGCTCTGGCGGATCGCACGATGGGCGGAGCGTCCCTTCGCGGGGTCGTGGGCGTCAGCACAGAGGAGGACGAGCGTCTCAAGGGACCGTGGCGGCTTCCTGGCGGCGATCACGAACTGAAGCTGCTCCTCGACGCGCTTGGCGAGGCGATTGACATGGAGCCCGCGGACGCCGCCGCGAAGGCGGGCCTCTCCACAGCGCGCCGCGAGTCCTTCCTTGCGCAACCGATCAGGTTCAAGCAGATGGCGGCATGGCGCGTGCTGCGCAAGCTCATGGCGCCCGGGACGATGCCGTCCATGGACGACTTCATGCTGGTCCTCACGAGCGGGCGCACCAACCTCGGGGAGTTCGATGCGCGCGTGGCGGTCGACGAGATCTATGAGCGAGGTCGGGCATGGCACGCGCTCAAGCCCAAGCTCGGCGCTCCGATTGGGGGGGGCGCGCAGGACATCTTCGGCGAGGTGTCCGGCGCGGAGTCCTTCTCGATCGAGCCCTCCGTGCCCGTGCTTGCGGAGGCCGCAGCGGGTGTCGGCGTGGTCACAAGCGATGGATATGACGAGGACGGGGCAAAGCGTCGGAGCAAGGCAATCTGGCCGGTGCCAGGGGGCAGATGCGCGCAGTTCGGGCTCGCCGCCGCGGCAACCCACCTCGGGCTGCCTCCCGGCAGCATTGTCCAGGAGGAGCGCCGCATCGCGGTCGGCGACGTCGAGCTTCCGGCCGCCGCCGGCACCATGCTGCTCGACTGGCCGTCGTCGACGTTCGAGAGCTTCGCCGACTTCTCCGATGACCCTTCGGCGAGGCGGCCCACCATCTCGATCGCCGCGCTGATCAGCCTCTCGCGCCAGCGCACGGTGCTCGCGGGCATCGAGCGGGAGCGTGATGAGGCACTTGGGCGCGTGATGGCGCAGGTGGTCGTTGACGCACGCGCGCGCACGGACGCGGCGGTGCGCGCATCCGAGGCCCAGCGGCTGAGCGACCTCCGCATCGATGACCAGATCCCCCATGCCATTGAGCCGGACGTTGCGCGGTTCCTCGAGCTCGAGGAGAGCGCGTCCGATGGCGCTGCGCGCCTGGCCGAGGCATCGCAGAGGCTCGAGTCGATGGTGAAGGATCGACTCGTGTTCGTCGGCTGGATCGCCTCCGGTGCGCTGGCGGATCAGGTCACCACGCCGTACGGCCCACGCACGCCGGGGGTGTTCGTGCACGCGGTTGCCGCAGACATGGTGATTGGCCGTCATTCGCGCGCAGTCGCTCCCGCGTGGGTGTCTCCGACAGGCATCGTGGTGCTTGGTCTCGCGGCGTCGCTGGCCGCGGCGCTGCTGGGCGGATTCTGGTCGTTCCTCGTTACGGCGGGCATTGTCGGGCTCTGGTGGTTTGTCGCGGCACGCATGGCGTTCGACGAGTGGCGGGTGCTTGTGCCGCTGGTGGCTCCTGGCTCGTCGCCCGTGGTCGCGTGGGCGGCGAGCACCGCTGCGGTTGCGGTGTCGAATGCGCGCGACCGCGCCCGGATCACGCGGCAGTTCGCGGCACGGGTCTCGCCGCAGCTTGTCGAGCGACTCGCAGGGGATCCAGATGCGCTCTCGATGACCGGAGAGGAGCGCGAGATCACGGTGGTGTTCGGCGATCTCGCGGGGTTCACGTCGATCGCGGAGTCGCTCGGCGGTCCTGGCGTCGTGGCCACGCTGAACCTCTACTTGGGGCGGCTTGCGGACGAGCTGGTCGATCGCGGCGCATACGTGAACAAGTTCCTTGGCGACGGGTTCATGGCGTTCTGGTCGGCCTTTGGCGCCGAGCCCGAGCAGGAGCGGCTCGCGGCGGAGAGTGCGGCGGCATGCCAGGCTGCCGTGGAGGAGCTCGGCTCGAGGGTGGAGCCTGGAGCGCCGCGCATTTCGCTGCGCATCGGCATCGCCACAGGTATGGCAGTCGTGGGTGACTGCGGCGCGCCGCCGCGACTCAACGACTACACCGCAATCGGCGACGTGGTGAACCTCTCGGCGCGGCTGGAGAGCGCGAACAAGCAGTTCGGCACGAAGGTGCTCATGGATGGCGCCACGCGCAGGGGCATCGACCGCATCGCGGCACGCACGCCTGGGGCGCAAGTGCCGCGCATGCGCTGCCTCGGCCAGGTCGTGGTGGTCGGACAGTCGAAGCCGATCGACCTGTACGAGGTGGTCGACGCATCCGCGAAGGACGAGTGGATCGCCGACACCGAAGGTGCGGTGCGCGCCTTCCGTGAGCGTGACCTTCCGGGCAGCCGGGTGCTCTGGCAGGCGTTCGAGTCGAGATGGGGTGCATCGAAGCTCTCGCAGGCATACATCGCAGCGATCGACGCCGGTGACGGCGCCGAGGATGGCGTGCTGCGTCTGCGCGCGAAGTAGGGGACCGCGGAGACCGCAGCGCTAGGCAAGCCGCCGGACGATGACGGCGGTCCGGTCATCCGCCGTGGAGGGCGCCTGGCTGAACGAGAGCGCGCCAGCGTCAAGGGCGTCGAGGATCTCGGAGCAGGGGCGGTCGCGGAGCGTGCGCACCACGTCAAGCACCGCGGGGTCTCCCCACTGCGTCCCGTCCGGGCTCATGGCCTCGTAGTAGCCATCCGTGAGCACAAGAAGCAGGTCGCGCGGACTCAAGTTGATCCGCTGCGACTGTTCGCACGGGAAGCCGAAGTCGATCACGCCGAAGGGTGGCGCATCCGTGTCGATGGGCTCAAAGCGATCTTCCGCATAGCGGTACACGAAGAGCGGTCCCTGGCCGGCACTGAAGCTCTCGACCGAGTGCGTGCGCCCATCGAGAAGCCCGAGCCACGCGGTGACGAAGCGCCCTGAGGGCAGGTCCTGGCAGAGCTGGTTGTTGACCTCGCGTGCCGTGTCGAGCAGTCCGGTGCGCAATCGCGCGCCAACGCGCGCCATGCCACGCGCCTGCATCGACGAGAGTGCCGGTCCCACCCCGTGGCCTGTGGCGTCGGCGAGAAGGAACATCACGCGTGCCGCGGCGGCCCCTTGCGCAACCACACCACTGTCGTCGATGCCGATGCAGTCGTACGCGTCACCGCCGCAGTCCTCGGCCGGCGTGCTGCGCGCCGCAATCTCGTACCCGTCGACCTGCGGAAGCGCGGTGGGGAACGATCCCTGCTGGATCGTGCGCGCCACATTCATCTCCTCCTCGAGCTTGGCGCGCGCGAGATGGTCCTCGATCAGCGCTGCACGGCGCAAGGCGACAGCGGCTTGCGCGGCAATGCCCCGCGCGAGCCACTCGTCACGGCCGTCAAAGGGTCCGCTCGCCTTGTTGAGCACCTGCGCCACGCCGACGAGCGCCCCCTCATGGTCCATCAGGGGAACGGCGAGGACGCTGGTCGTGCGGTATCCGGTGCGCTGGTCCACGGACCGGTCGAACCGCGCGTCGGCGTACGCGTCAGGAATGTTGACGATCTCGCGCGATTCCGCCGCAGCGCCTGCGATGCCGCGGTTGGCAGGGATCCTGATCACCTGTCCGCCGCCGCCGATGCCGTGCGCGACGTGGATGACAAGCTCGTGCGTCGCGGCGTCGTACGTGAACACGCTGGCCCGGTCCGCGGTGAGGAGGTCGCGGAGCGCATCGATGATGATGCTGAGCACCTGCGACAGGTCGGACGACTCGCCAAGTCGCCGCGAAATGGCGAGCAACTTCTCGAGTGCGGCGATCGCGGACAGCTCGGCGCTGGCCGGCTGCAGCACGGTCCCATGACCAGTGCGCTGTGCGCTCATGAGCCCGGGTTGGCGCTCGCGGCACCGCCGCCTGCGCGCATCTGCGGGTAGAGCAGCACCCGGTCGTGGCACATCAGGATGACGTCCTCGGCACCGTCTCCGGTGACGTCGGCAATGATCACCTGCGACGGCTCGAACTCGCGCGGCTCGCCGCCGGAGAAGAGGCGGCTCTCGAAGATCCTGAAGCTCTGCGCGGGCATCAGCTTCATGCCCTCGCTCACGGCGAGGATGTCGAGCATCTGCTTGCCGGCATCGAGCGCGATGACATCAGTGAGGCCGTCGCCGTTGACATCGCCCGCCCCGAACTCGTGCGGCACGCGCTCGTTGCCGTCCGGTCGCCAGGAGTCGAGCTGCTGCAGCGAGCGTCGCGTGCCGCCGAAGCGGATCACGCCGAAGCCGTCGTCCCCGACAAGCAGGATGGCGTCGTCGCCTCCACCGGCGAACTTGCCGGCCTCGATGGAGTTGAACTTGAACCCCTTTGTGTCGATCGAGTCCTGTTGGGACCACTGGCCGCCGGAGTTGCGCGCGAAGATCAGCATCTTGCCGTTCTCGCGGTCGGCTGCGACGATGCGGTCGCCCATCAGCGCCATCGAGACCAGCTTGGCATCGCCGCGAGGCGCATTGATCTGCTCGACCACCTGCCATCCCGCCGCGGGGTCGTACCGGAGCGCGCGGATGAAGTTGCGGTCGGCGACCAGCAGCTCCGCGTTGCCGTCGCCATTGATGTCCGCCACCGCGGTGTTCTGGGCATTCGCCGCCTGCGCCAGGCCGAACTGCGCCATGTCCTTGCTCTCGAGCAGCGTGAACGAGGGGACGCCCTCCTTCTCCCCGGAGCGGCGCAGCATCATCATCGGCTTCTCAGGCGTGAAGAGCAGGAGGTCGGTGAGCCCGTCGCGGTCGGCATCCACGGCGAGCACCGTGTCCGGTGCGCGGCTGAGCGAGCCGAGCGGCACGGCGACACGCTTCGCCTCGCCCGACGCGGACTGCAGCTCAAGGGCGTAGTTGCGCCCATCCTTGGCCACCACGGCCACCCACGGACGTCCATCGAACTGGACCACGCCAAGCGCCACCGGCACGCTTCCCCCCGGCATGGGAATCGTGGCGGGGAAGCCGAGGGCACCATTCGCGCCGGGTTCGGACCGCCCCACGACGCCCTCCTTCTCGCTGGATACGAAGACCTCCGCGCGTCCGTCGCCGTTGACGTCACGTGCCGAGATGTAGTCGAGGTCGCTGTACGCGGGCGCATTGGCGTATGTGACGAATCCCCGTCCCGGCACTTGCAGGAAGGTGGAGATGGCGTTGGATTCGGTGTTGGTCGCCACGAGGTCAGGCAGGCCGTCGCCGTTGATGTCCGCGAGCGCGGTACGCCGCTTCCGATTGGACGGGTCCGCAAAGCTCCACGTCTGAAGCCCCGCCTCGCGGTCAGCATCGGACGTGGCGGGCCTCTCCTCGATGCGGTAGAGCACGGCGCGCCGCGATGGACGCTCGATCGTGCCAAGCATCGCGGCCTTCTGGCCATTCAGCCGCACTGCGGACGCCTCTCGCAGCGGCGGCATCTCGAAGCGCATCTGGGGCCCGAGGCTTGCGGTGCCGCCCACATCGGAGCCGAACCAGGCGCGCACTGGAGCGGCGTCGTCCGGAAGCACTCCCACGAGATCCTGCGTTCCGTCGCCGTCAAAGTCCTCGACGATCAGCGCCACAATGTTGCCGGTGCCCGCCGAGAGCTCGGTGGGGGACCCGATGTCCGTGCCGTCGAGCGGCCAGATCTGAATGCGCCCGGACACGATGCCGATGAGCTCGGGCGCCGCGTCGCCAGTGACATTGGCGATCGCGAGCGCATCGCGCGTCGGGTTGAGGTTGCGCACGGTGTGCTTGCGGGCCACATCGAAGGTGCCCGGCGCAGTCTGACGCATGAACACGACGCGTCCAGGCGCGCCGGCGTACACAAGGTCCATCATCCCGTCACGGTCGAAGTCGTAGGGAAGCACGGCGCCCACCTCCTCGGCCACTGGAACCTCAACTCGGCGGTAGCGCCAATGCTGCGGGATGTCGTTCACCGACTTGAGCGGCGGCGGCGGGTCATCCGGCGACGCGCCAGCCTTCTGCACAAGCACATCGATCCGGCTGTTGCGGTTGTTGACTGCAACGATGTCGCGCTTGCCGTCGCCGTCCATGTCGGCAGTGACCATCGGACCCGCTCCCTTCTCGATCTTGACCACCTCGAGGGGATCGAATCCGTAGTGCTCCGCGAGCGACTGGCCCGGTGCCGAGGCGCATGCAAGGAGGGCGGAGACGGTGGCGAACGTCATGGCAGCGTGTCTGTGGATCATGGTGAAAGGTGGCCCTGGGCGCAGGTGCAGTGACTGGTTGCCGGCGCGGTAGCGCAGGTTGCGGATGGTACCCTTGCAGCCCCATGACACAGTTTGCCGAGCGTTCACTGACTTGCGTGGCCGCGTGCCTTGCGCTTCTCGCTGGCACGTGCGCCGAGGCGCGCTCTTCCGAGGGTGCCGGGAACCCGGCAGGTGCGCCCGTCGGCGCAGCCGCGGACACGTCCGGCACGGATGTGCTGACGCTCAAGAGCGGACGCAAGCTCGAGGGCGAGGTGCTCAAGCGCACGGACAAGAGGGTGTGGCTCGATGTGGGCGCCGATGTGCTCGTGTTCGACATGTCCGATGTGGCTGATGTCACCAACGACGCGTCGGGAGCGCCGGTGCGCACCGTCGAGCAGTCGCTCTACTCGGTTGCCGTTGACCTTCCTGAGCTCAGCCCCAAGGAGCACGCGAAGATCATCGGTCCTGCGGTGATCAAGGTGTCCACGCCGTCAGGCCTTGGCTCTGGAGTCATCATCCACCGAGACGGGTTCGCGATCACGAACGCGCACGTGGTGCAGGGCGAGACCAATCTCCGCGCCACGATCTGGGTGGCGCAGCCCGACGGTTCGCTCAAGCGCACTGAGCTTGACGATGTGGAACTCATTGCGGTGAACAACCAGATCGACCTCGCGCTCGTCAAGCTCAAGAGCCCCGACGGATCGCCCTTCCCGATTGCGCCCATCGTTGGCGCCGAAGGCCTGGAGGTCGGTCAGCCGGTCTTCGCGATCGGCAACCCGCTGGGTCTCGAGCGCACACTTACGCAGGGCGTCATCTCGACCACCAGCCGGAACTTTGACGGCCTGACCTACATCCAGACTGACACGCCGATCAATCCGGGAAACTCCGGCGGGCCGCTCTTCAACACCCGTGGCGAGGTGATCGGCATCACCAACATGGGTATCCGCGGCGGTGAGGCGCTCGGCTTTGCGATCCCGGCCCGCTACGTCACCGACTTCATCCGCAATCGCGAGGCGTTCGCGTACGACAAGAACAACCCCAACTCGGGCCACAACTACCTGCAGCCGCCGCCGCGCAAGGACTTCAATGCGCCGCCGCAGCTCAGGGACTCGAGCTCGCGCTGACGTTGGCGCGAAGGATCAACCACCACACAGGGAGCTCACGCAATGACCGACCACCTGACTCGTGCATCGTGCCTCGTGTCGGCAACGCTGTGTGCCGTCCTCGTCCCGCTGGCGCATTCTCAGGACACCCCAGCGGCGGCGCCTGTCGCAGGAGCGGTCGCTCAGGGTGCGACTGCGTCCGGAGGGGCGCAAGTGGCGGATGCTGTCGCGCAGCGCCAGCTTCCTCCGGTAGAGGAGCTTGCGCCGAAGTCGACATTCCTCGCGCTTGGCGTCAGGGACATGGCTGCGCTTGCCGAGAGGTTTTCCGCGACGCCGCTCGCCAAACTGCTTGAGGATCCGAAGGTCAAGGCTCTCATGGACGAGCCCGAGCAGGCTGCCGAAGCCGAGGAGCGCAAGAAGCGGCTCGCGGAGATGGGCATCGACGGCGACAGCGTGCCTTGGCCGGGCGCCGTCAGGCTTGCCGTCTTCCTGGACCGCGATCCTGAGCTGGATGCTGACGCGATTGGCATCATGCTCTGCGCTGACTACGGCGACCGTGCCGATGCGGCTGCGAAGATGGTTGACGGCGTCATCGCGCAGCTTGAGCGCGAGTCGGGGCGCGGCACCGAGCAGGTTGACATCGGTGGAGGTCGCCGCGCGACTGTGATCCCGCTGCCCAAGGCCGATGAGGAGCTTGGCGATGGCGGTCGTCAGCGGCCGCAGGCGAACCCGCTTGAGGGGCTCGGTCAGGTCGCCGCAACTCCGGACTCGCTGTTCTACCTGCGGGACGGGAGCCGCTTCTGGGTCGCCAGCTCAGTCGCGTCACTTGAGGACGCGCTTGGCGCCGCGGAGGGCCGCGGCGAGACGCTCTCGTCCCTGGAGGACTGGCAGGGCGCGTCGGCGCAGCTCGGCGGCACGGATGTGCAGGCGATCTTCTTCACGGCGCCGCTGCAGCCGCTGGTGCGTCCGTTGCTCGCCGGACCCATGGGGCCAATGCAGCCCCTGATCCAAAAGCTCTTCGGCGATATCCGTGCGTGGGGATTTGGTCTGTCGGTCGGGGGCGAGCGCGGCATGGTGGAGCTTTCCTCGACCGTGTTCGTGCCCGGCGAGAAGCTCGGTCTCGTGTCCCTCGTGTCCGAAGGGGTCGAGGTCGATGCGCCGCCCGCGATGTGCGGCGACGACGCCATCAGCTACCAGCGACTGAATGTGCGCTTCGACGGCATCATGAAGCTGCTCGAGGATGCGCTCGCCGCGCTGCCTGACATGCAGGCGGAGCAGATTGCGCCGCTGCTCGAGCAGTGGGGGCCTGGCATGCGCAAGGCCTTCGGCGCGATCGGGCCGACGATGTGGTCGTTCACGAATCCTGTGCCGGGCACTGAGGGGGGAACTCGCTCGGTGACGGTCATGCGGTGCAGCGATGAGCGTGCCGCGACTGCACTCATCGCGCTGGCCGCCCCGAGCGCGGGCTTGATGCCGCGCGACTTTCAGGGTGGGCAGATCTACAGCGGTGATGGCGTGCCGATGGCGATCGGGCTTGGCGGGAGTGCGGTGCTCTTCGGCGACCTTGCGGCCGTGGAGCAGGTCATGCGCGCATCGACCGACGCCTCCGCGCGCAGCCTCTCCGAGAACGCCGTGTACAAGCGCGCCGCGTCGAGCGTGCCGCCCGGTCCCGTGAGCGGATGGGGCTACGTCGATGCGGTGCGCAGCTTCGACCTCAACCGCAAGCAGATGCTCGCCGAGGATGGGCTGATCGGCCGCATTGACGAGGCGATCGACGACCGGGAAGCGGTGACCGACATGCTTCCGGCTCAGTTGCCGCCGTCGCTTCGTGATGCGCTTCAGGAGGTCGATGCCGCATTGCTTGCGCGCTACCTTGGACCGGTCGTGTACGAGATGCGGCCCAGCGACCGGGGTCTCGCCATCAGGGCGTGGTGGCTTCCGCCCGCGTCGCCTTGAGCCCGAGCGCAGCGACCGCATCGGCCGTCCATGAAGGATGGCCCGTACCGATCGAGTCGTGGTCCGCGTCTGAATCCACGAGGAGCGTGGCCTGGCTGCCGTGCGCGCGCGCGCGCGCGTGAAGTGCCCTTACGGCATCGGGCGGCACGATGGCATCCTCGGTGCAGGTGATCCACACGGTAGGGATCGATCCACTCCCGATCACGCGCAGCGAGTCTTCGATGGGGGTCTCTCGGCCGCAGAGCGCCCACACCGCGCGTGCGGCGATCCACACGGCGGGAAACGCAGGCATGCCCATGTGCGACAGCCGGCCCGTGAGCGGCACTCGTACGTCGGGATAGGGGCACATCAGCAGTGCACCGACGATCGGCGTGCCTGACGCCTGCAGGGCTGCGGCGGCACGTACCGCGACGGATGCGCCGAGGGAATGCCCGGCCACCACCCATGGCACGTCGGGCCGCGTGCGCACCGCGGCGCACGCATCAGCGACATCGGCCGCACCAAGCGTGGAGGGACCGGCCGGCGCATCCCCATGGCCCCGCAGGTCGAGGACGCAGGCGAAGCGCACATGAGGAAGGAGCCACGGCAGACGCCTGAGCGAGTCGATGCGCGAGCGCCGCCAGCCGTGGAGCAGCAGCAGCGCTGGACCTTCCGGGCTTCCGCCGGTCACGGTCCACATGGGAAGCGCTGTGCCATCCGTGCATGTCACGGTGCCTTCGGACGCCTCCATGCCCGCCTCCGATGGGTGCGTGGCCAGCCCGCGCGCAAGGGCCCAGCCCACGGTCGCGCGTGAGGGATGGC
>JBIKNS010000164.1:0-5089 GCA_044358545.1 Phycisphaerales bacterium
ATCGCAGCCACCCCCACGACCACCGAAGGTGCGCCTTCGACCCCAGTGTGCTACGACGCCGGCTGCCTTGAGGAGGTCTGCGGCTCCTGCACGATGGTCATCAACGGACGAGTCCGCCAGGCGTGCAGCGCGCTGGTCAGGCAGGTGGCGACGCCCGATGGAGCGATCTCACTCGAGCCGATGTCGAAGTTCCCGGTGATCCGAGACCTCAGTGTCGACCGATCGCGCCTCTTCCACAACCTCGAGCGCGTCAAGGCATGGGTGCCCATCGACAGCACGTTCCACCTCGGTGCGGGACCCAAGGAGTCGCCGGAGGCCCAGGAGAAGCGCTACGTGATGAGCACGTGCATGAGCTGCGGGTGCTGCCTCGAGGCCTGCCCGCAGTTCACGCATGAGGGCGATGCGGCGGCGTGGGACACGTCCTTCGTGGGCGCTCACGCCATCAACCAGGCTCGCCTCTTCAACGCGCACGCCACCGGTGCGACACTCAAGAGCGAGCGCCTCGATGTGCTCATGGGCCAGGGTGGCGTCAGCGACTGCGGCAACGCGCAGAACTGCGTCAAGGTGTGCCCGAAGGAGATCCCGCTCACGGAGTCGATCGCCGAGATCGGCCGTCAGGTGACGGTACGCAGCATCTCCCGTTTCTTCGGCGGCAAGTGAGTGCGCGGCATCGACGGCCACTTGCGCTGCAAGTGACTGGGCAACATCTCCCGCCTATTGCGCAAGTCGTGACCCGGCGCGCTACACGAGATCGGCGACGACCGTGTTGGCCAGCAGCAGGCCGCGGCGGGAGAGCCTGAGCCGCCCGTTGCACCGCTCGAGGAGTCCCGCGGACTCATGCGCTGCAATCGCCCTGGCACGCGCGTGGCCGCGCGTGCCTACCTCCAGCATCGTCGGCACCTCGTCCTCTGCGATCCCCGACGCAAGCCTCAGCTCGAGCATGAATCGCTCGCCGATGCGACCGTCGGCATCCACGCGCTCCACATCCTGCACCGGCGAGAACGGCCCGCTGCCGAGCCAGTCGCCCAGCCGCGGAACGTTCTTCCATCGCACCCCTGCCCCGTGCGCGGAGCCAGAGGGCCCGAACGCCCACCAGTCGCCTCCAGTCCAGTAGATGAGGTTGTGGCGGCAGGCCATACCGGGCCGGGACCAGTTTGATATCTCGTAGCGCTCGAATCCGGCGTCCGCGAGCGCGTCGAGCGCATACTCGTACATCCGCGCCTCGAGGTCCTCTTCGACGGGCGTCACGTCGCCGCGGCGCATCCGCGCATGGAGCGGCGTGTTGGGCTCGTACACGAGACCGTACGCGCTCACATGATCCGGCGCGAGCGAGAGCGCCGCATCAAGATCGCGCATCCAGTCGTCGATGGAGCTTCCCGGGATCCCGAAGATGAGATCGAGGTTGACCTGCGGCACACCCGCCGTGCGCAGCACCGCGACGGCCTCGGGCACCCGCTCGGGCCGGTGCCGTCTCTCCAGTGCATGCAGCAGCCTGGGCTCGAACGACTGGCATCCCATGCTCACCCGGCGCACGCCTGCACCCGAAAGGATTCCAGCCACCTCAGGCGTCACCGTCTCGGGATTCGCCTCGACGGTGATCTCCACGTCGGGCGCAAGCGGGAGCAGTCGGCGCATCGACGCCAGCATCCGGTTCAGAAGAGGCGGCTCGAGCAGGGTCGGAGTGCCCCCACCGAAGAACACGGTCTCGAGCGGCGTTCGGATGAACCGATCGGCGACCGCCTGCATCTCGGCCTCGAGCCTCTCCACAAACGCGCCCTGCCGGGACTCCGTGTCGACGAACGAGTAGAAGTCGCAGTAGTGGCACTTGTGGGCGCAGAATGGCACATGGATGTATGCGCCGCGCCAGCGGGTTCCGGCTACGGGCGCCACCAGGTCCGCGGACTGGCGCCCGCCAGATTGCGCATCGGCGCCGCTCCCGCCATGCACACGCACAGTCGCCTGCGGCTCTGGCGCAGATGCGGTCGCGCGTCCCTCGATTGTCGGCCGGATCGGTGCCGCCATGAACGAAGGGTAGGGCAACGCGCAGAGCACGCCCGTAGCATCGCGCAGCCATGGCCACCGCACACAATCGCCGCACGCCGCACACCGCCGTTGTCGGGCTCCAGTGGGGCGATGAAGGCAAGGGCAAGATCGTCGACGTCCTCACGGCGGACCATGACGTCATCGCCCGCTACAACGGCGGAGCCAATGCAGGGCACACGGTCGAGGTTGCCGGCGAGCGGTACGCCCTTCACCTGATCCCCTCCGGGATCCTGTACCCGGACAAGACCTGCGTGATCGGCAACGGCGTCGTCGTCGACCCCGAGAAGCTCCTCGAGGAGATGGAGCGCCTTCGTTCGCGCGGGGTTGCCATCGGCGCGCGCAACCTGCTCATCAGCGACCGTGCCCACGTCGTGATGCCCTACCACAAGGAGCAGGACGCGGCACTTGAGGAGTTCCTCGCCGACGTCGCCGAAGGCGAGCGGGGATCACTCGCCATCGGTACCACGCGGCGCGGCATTGGCCCCGCATACGCAGACAAGATCAGCCGCTCGACTGCCATACGCGTCGGCGACCTGCTCGATGACGCGTACCTGCGCGACCGGTTGCGGGTCATCTGCCGACTTCGCAGCGCCGAGCTCGCGGCACTTGGGGTGCGCACGAGTCCCCTCGACCCCGATGCGCTCGCGGACCGTTACGCCGCGCTGGGCGAGCAGATCCGACCTCACATCGTCGACAGCACCTATGCGCTGCACGATGCGCTGCAGTCGGGCCGCAGGATCCTCTTCGAGGGCGCCAACGCGTGCCTGCTCGACATCGACCACGGGACGTATCCGTACGTCACCAGCTCCAACTGCTCGACGCTCGGCATCCCGGCAGGGACTGGCGTGCCCGGCGACCGCATCGGCCGCGTGCTCGGCATCATGAAGGCCTACAGCACTCGCGTTGGCGCTGGCCCCTTCCCGACAGAACTCAGCAACCCCATCGGCGAGCGCATCCGAGAGCGCGGGCGCGAGTTCGGCACCACTACGGGCCGTCCGCGGCGCTGCGGATGGCTCGACCTCGTCGCCGTCCGCTACTCGGCGATGGTCTGCGGCGCCACCGGCGTGGCATGCACGCTCTTTGACGTGCTCACGGGCTTCGACGAGCTTCGCATCTGCACGAAGTACCGCCTCTCCGACGGCAGCCTCACGGACCGGTTCATCCCGGACGCGCACCGTCTCGAGCAGGCCACCGCCGTGTACGAGACGCTGCCGGGATGGACGGAGGCGCTCCGCGAGGTCGATGACCGTCGCCAGCTGCCCGCCAACGCAGAGCGCTACCTCTCATTCATCGAGGAGCACCTGCAACTGCCGATCGACATGGTGAGCGTCGGCCCCGACCGGCGCCACACGCTGCAGGCGGTGTGAGCCCCGCGCGGCCGCGGGTCAGGCCCGCGCGGACGGCAGCGCACGGCAGTCCAGGGATTGCGCGAACGGTCAGGGGCAGATGCCCGAGGTCGCGAAGTCGACGCAGGTCTGGTCCCATGCCACCGTGCAGCAGTTCGGATCGATCTTGCAGACGATCGAGCAGCAGGCGAAGTCGTTGCAGTACGGCGTCTTCCGCGCCTTGAAGCAGCTTCCGGCCGCCGTCGAGCCGCACTCGAAGGCCTCGCCGCAGTCGCACGACTTGATCGAGGCCGCGATGCCCGCGCACTGGATGTCCCACGTGACCTCGCAGCAGATCGGGTCCTGCGCGCACACGGCCGAGCAGCACGAGCGGTTCTCGCATGCCGCGCCCTCGTGAGGCACGCAGCAGTCGCCACTGCCCTTGTCGCCGCACTGCAGCCGCGGGCACGCATCCTCCGCGCCACCACAGAGGGAGCGCGCCGAGTTCGCGCATACGAAGTCCCACCGCACCTCGCAGCAGACCGGATCGGCGGCGCAGACCACGGCGCAGCACGCTTCATCGTTGCAGGAGGGGTTGTCGTGGGCGCTGCAGCAGTCGCCGGCGCACTGGTCTCCGCACTCGACTGCGCAGAGGTCGGAGCAGAGGGTGCGGGCCTGCGACGCGCACGCGGAGTCCCACCCTGACTCGCAGCACACCGGATCGACCGCACACACCGTGGTGCAGCATGCCTCGTCACTGCACGCCAGGCCAAGGTGCGCCTGGCAGCAGTCGCCTTCAGCACTGCCGCACGTCGGCAAGTCATCCGAGCACGATGCGCGGGCCATCTTGACGCACACGTCGTCCCATGCGGTATCGCAGCAGAAGACGTCCTGCTGGCAGACCGCGATGCAGCAGTCGCCATTGTCGCAGCCGCCCGTCGGACGCTGCACAAAGCATGAGCCTGACGCCGACACGCCGCACCCCTTGGTGCAGCGCTCGAGCGCAATCCCAACGCAGAAGGCATCCCATGCCGCGATGCAGCACGAGGGATCCGTCGCGCACACGGTCGCGCAGCACGACGGGTCATCGCAGTACGGCGTGTCATGGGCGACAAGGCAGGCGCCGTTGCACCCGTTCCCGCACCCCGGCAGGCCGCAGCAGAGGCCGCGCGCAAGCGACGTGCACTCCACGTCCCACTCGACCACGCAGCATGTGGGATCGGAGCGGCACACCACGGCGCAGCATGTCGCGTTGTCGCAGCCGCCGTTTGCGTGCGGCTCGAAGCACGAGCCCGAGCACGGGCAGCGCCATGTCGCAAACGGCAGGCACGTCGTCCTCGCGAGGGTCACGCACGCCTGGTCCCACCGGTCGTTGCAGCACGAGGGATCCTGCGCGCAGACACCGTTGCAGCACGCGACATCATCGCACCCGGGTCCGGGCCCTACGCCGAAGCAGTCTCCTTCGCCGGGGCAGGTGTTTGCGGCAGTGCAGACGACCTCCGCCATTGCCGAGCAGCCTTCGTCCCATGCGACGAGACAGCAGCTTCGATCGACGCTGCACACGGCAGCGGAGCACTCGCGGTTCGCGCACCCCCTGCCGCCATGGGGCGCAAGGCAGTTGCCGACACCCGAGCCGGTTGGCGGCAGCGTGCACGATCCCAGGCCTGCGGCCGCGGCGCTGAACGCCTGCTGCACGCAGATCGCATCCCACTGGACCGAGC
>JBIKNS010000165.1:0-5056 GCA_044358545.1 Phycisphaerales bacterium
CGTCTCCTCGGCGATCGCCTCGGCGCATCCGTTGCAGTGCATGCCCTTGACCTCGAAGCTCACCGGAATCGTCTTGACGCCCGAAGGTGCGGGAGCCGCCGAGGAGGCGGCATCCGTGGTGGGCAGGGCAGGCTGCGCGGCCGGGTTGGGCGCATCACCTGAATCGCACGAGGAGCAGTCGCAGCCCCCCATCATGGCGAGACCGGATACGGACAGGGCGATGGCGCCACGGAGGAAAGCAGTCTGCATGTCGGGATGGTACGCCGCCTAGCGGGCGAGTCTCACCGGAACCGCCGCGGCAACTGCCCGCTCGACCGCCGCCCGGATCCGAGCGCGGGCCTCGGCCACTGGCATGTCCAGCCGTGCACCCGCAGCCTGGGCGTGCCCGCCGCCGCCGAACTCCGCCGCAAGGGCGTTCACGTCGGTGAAACGCTGGCCCTCGAGCACCGCAGGCTTGCTGCGGAAACTGATCTTCGTCACGGCGCCGTCGCCGGGCACCTGCGTCAGCAGCACCGAGACTCGCACGCTGCCCACGACCATCGGCACGTTGACGACGCCGCCGATGTCCTCCTGGCGCGCCCCTGACGCAGAGAAGTCGTCAGGGCCAAGATGCATGATGGCCACCGTGCCGCCGCCGACGTACTCGATCGACGCGAGCGCCCGTGACATCATGCCCAGCCGCGGCGGCCGCTCGTTCTCGTCAAGCAGCTGCACGAGCCGCTGGTTCTCGACGCCGAGCGCGAGCAGGCGCGATGCGAGCGCGAACACCGCAGCGTCCGCGCTCTTGAATCGGAACCACCCGGTGTCGGTCGCAAGGCCGGCGAAGATCGCCTCGGCGATGGAGCCGCGCGCGCCCGCGGCGCCTGTGAACGGAACGCCCAGCGCATCGATGACCGACGCCACCACCTGCGTGGCGCTCGCGCAGCTCGTGTCCACGATTCGAGATGCGGCAATGTCATCGCCGCGCGCATGGTGGTCGAGCCCGAGCGCGCGGTCTCGCATGCTGCGCAACCAGTCCTGGAACGGGTCGAGCTGGCTCCACGCGCCGGTGTCGACGACCACCGCGAGCTCGCGGTCCGCGGCCGGCAGCTGGCCGGGTGCGACGAGCACCTCTCCGGGAACCGACAGCGCGAGCACATTGGGATCCATCGGGCCTGCCACGAAGGCCTGCACGTCCGCCCCAATCGCGCGGAGCGCGCGTGTGAGCGCAAGCAGCGAACCCATCGCGTCGCCGTCGGGCTTCCAGTGCGTGAGGACCGCAATGCGGCGTGCTCCGCGCAGCATTGCCGCCGCCTGCGCCGCATCGATGGTGGACGTGTACGAGAAAGAGCTGCTCATGAGGCCGTCACTCCCTGGCGCGCGCCCGCAGCGACCGCGCAGTCGCGGCCCATCTGCGCGACGAGCGCGTCGACTGTCGAGAAGGCGAGCATTGGGCGGATCCAGCGGTCAAAGTCCACGCGCAGCCACTGCCCGTACAGGTCCGTCGAATGGTCCATCCCGAGGATGTGGACCTCAAGCGTGCGTGGGCACGCGCCGAAGGTCGGGTTCGTGCCGACGCTCGCCGCAGCGGCCCATCGCGTGCCGCCGGGCAGCGTGACAGTGCACGCGTAGACGCCGTCCTGCGGAAGCGTCACGTCGCCGAGCGCGACGTTCGCGGTCGGGTATCCGACGCCGCGACCGCGTGCAGCGCCACGCACGACCTCGCCGCTGACGCGATGCGGCCTTCCGAGCACGCGCGCCGCATCGGCCACGCGGCCCAACGACAGCAGCCAGCGCGCCGTCGAGCTGCGCGCCGGCACAAGGTGGCCATCGCACAGCGGCACCTCGACCTCGTCCACGACGATGGTCCGGAATCCGGCCCGTTCGCCGATGTCACGCAGCGTGCGGACATCGCCGGAGCGGCCACGCCCGAAGCGGAAGTCAGCGCCCTCCACGATCACGTCGAAGGGCACGCGCCGCGCGAGCTCGCTGATGAAATCCTCCGGCGAAAGCGCGAGGAGCCGCGCGTCGGGCTCGATCGTCTCCACCCGTGTGGCCCCCGCCTCGGAAAGCCTGCCACGCCGGTCCTCCGCCGTCACCAGTCGCGGAGGGCAGCTGCCGCGCAGGATGACTGCGGGGTGGGGCTCGAAGGTCACGGCAATGACCTGACCGCCCCCACCCGCCGCGGCCCGTGCCGCGCTCAGAAGGGCCTGGTGCCCGAGATGGACGCCATCGAAATTGCCTACGGAAACCGCGTTCATTCGGGCCGTGCTTGCGTCAGGGTGACCCCGTAGGCTATCTCTCCCCAATGGCCCCTGCCCACCCCATCGCCGGTACTGCCGCCCCCGTCGGACCCAGTGGAGCCCCGTCTGGTGGCTCGGCGCCTGGTCCCGAGTCTGCACGCCACCTGGTGGACGGCCTTGCCGCCGAGTTCCGGAGCACCGCCGAGAGCCTCGTTCCGTGGTTCGTGGCGCAGATGCCCGCGGTCTACTTCCAGGACACGTCGCCGGCCGAGCAGCGGGAGCACCTCCGTGCGCTGATCGCGGCCCGGGCATCGGGCCGTTCACCCGACATGAACTTCCGTAGTGCGGACGGGCGGTCGGTGACTGCGATCCGCACCGAGAGCCGCTCCGGCGTGCTCGCCGAGATCCTCGCGTCGCTGCCGACCGACGCCTCGCTGCGCGCGGCAAAGATCCACACCTCCGTGGACGGAAGCCTTGTGCTCGACACGTTCGAGTTCGGCGAGCGCACGCCATACAACCCGAACGACCCGGCGCAGGCCGCGAAGGTCAAGGAAGCGGCGGGCTTCGCGCGCACGCTTCACCCGGACTGGACGGACGAGTCGCAGCGCACATTCTTTGACGGATGCGCGGCCGACTACCTGCTGACGCTCACGCCCTACCGGCTCTGCCACCACCAGGAGCTCTTCCGGCGCGTGAGCGGCACCGACATGGCGACAATCGAGATCGAGAGCGAGAGCAATCCGGCATTCTCGCGCATCACGATCGCAGTCGCGAACGCGCGCACCCGCACCATGATGGAGCGCGTGGCGTTCCTGCTTGCCAGGTACGGCATCAGCATCGTCCGCGCGCACCTCGACCTTGTGCAGGATCCGCCGCACGGCTCCGTCACCTTCCTGGCCTTCGTGATCCAGCGCAGCGACGGGTCTGCGCTGCGACCCGACGACGCGCAGTGGCCCGCGATCCGCCACGACCTGCAGCGCATCAAGTGGGTGGACTGGGTTCCGCAGCGGCTGACGCAGGCGCACAAGGGCCTATCGCTTGACCGCGCCGAGGCAATCGTGGGGTTCGCGGAGCTCGCGAACCAGGTGCTGGTGCCTGTCAACCCGTACGCGTACACCGTCGGGCGCATCACCGAGGTGCTGGAGTCGCAGATCGCGCTCGCCACGCAGGCGGTTGACCTCTTCATCGAGCGGTTCGACCCGCGCAAGCCCCTGGCCGACGATCCGTTCGCCAGCAGGCTGGCGGCGCTGCGCACCGAGTGCGAAGCGCGCAGCTCGGACGAGACGACAGCGACGATCTTCCGCACCGTGCTCGACTGTGTTGCCGCGGTGCGCCGCACCAACTACCACCTGCCGACGCGCTGCGCGCTGGCGCTGCGGCTCGACCCTGCGCTGCTGCGCGGCACGACACGTCCGGAGCTGCCCTTCGGCGTCTTCTTCATCTCGGGCCGCGGCTTTGCCGGCTTCCATGTGCGCTTCAAGGAGATCGCGCGAGGCGGCCTGCGCGTGATCCGGCCGGCGACGCCCCAGCTCTACGACCGCGAGTCTGACCGCCTGTTCGACGAGGTGTACGGGCTCGCATGGGCGCAGCAGCTCAAGAACAAGGACATCCCCGAGGGCGGCGCGAAGTGCGCCATCATCGTGGATCCGGGCGCGGAGCCCAATCGGTGCGTGAAGGCGTTCGTCGACGGCATCCTCGACCTGATCACCCCTGAGGCGGCCACAAAGTCGCTGATCCTCGACAGGCTCGGCTTCCAGGAGTTCATATACCTCGGGCCCGACGAGAACATCACGCCGGCGCACATCGAGTGGATCGTCGACCGGGCCGAGCGGCGCGGCTACCCGCTCTACGCGGCCTTCATGAGCTCGAAGCCGGGCGCGGGCATCAACCACAAGACCTACGGCGTCACCAGCGAGGGCGTGAACGTGTTCCTCGATGTGGCGCTGCAGGCGCGCGGCATCGATCCGCGCAAGCGACCCTTCACCGTGAAGATCACCGGCGGCCCTGACGGCGATGTCGCCGGCAACATGATGCGGATCCTCGACCGCGACTACGGCGCGAATGCGCGCATCGTGGGCGTGGCCGATGGCAGCGGTGTCGGCGAGGATCCGCAGGGACTCGATCACGGGGAGCTGCTGCGGCTCTTCCGCGAGGGGCTCCCGATCGCGAAGTTCGACCCGTCGAAGCTCTCAAGGGCGGGGCGCATCGTCTCGGTCGACGCGCCTGACGGGCCGCAGCTGCGCAACACGATGCACAACCGCATCCAGTCGGACGCGTTCGTGCCGTCAGGCGGGCGGCCCGGGACGATCAATGCGCGCAACTGGCGCGACTACCTGCTTCCCGACGGCACGCCCTCAAGCCCGCTCATCGTCGAGGGCGCGAACCTCTTCCTCACGCCTGAGGCGCGCGAGCACCTCTCTCGCGCGGGCGCCACCATCGTGAAGGACTCAAGCGCCAACAAGTGCGGCGTGATCTGCTCAAGCTACGAGATCGTGGCGAGCATGCTGCTTGACGAGGATTCGTTCCTGCGCATCAAGCCGGTCTTCGTGGAGCAGGTCCTCGTGAAGCTGCGCGATTTCGCGCGGCGCGAGGCGATGGTGCTGCTCGGCGAGCGCAAGCGCCACCCCGACGTGCCGCTGCCGGACCTGTGCACGCGCCTCTCGAAGGCGACCAATGCCGCGGCGGACGCCATCAAGGCCTCGATGGCGGACTGGGATGCTGCAGACCAGGAGATGGCGGCGCTCATGGTGCGCGAGCACATCCCGCAAGTGCTGCTCGAGACCGTCGGCGACCGAATCATGACCGCGCTGCCGCGGCCCTACTTGGAGTGGATG
>JBIKNS010000166.1:0-4994 GCA_044358545.1 Phycisphaerales bacterium
TGACCGCGTGATGGGCGCGAAGGGCGACGCGGCGACCTGCTCGAAGGTCGCGGGGGAGATCCGCGACTTCTGCGCATCGTTCCCGCTGCCCTGATGGCCGGTTCCGGCTCACGTGGGGCTGAGCACCGTGAACGCGCGGCCAGCGATGCTGGAGCGTTTGGCCAGGCGGGCATTGCCGGCGCGGTGGATCAGGCCGGCGATGCCGGTGCAATCGACCGCGTCGCCGGACTCGAGCACGCGCACGTGCTGTCGGCAGAACTGCCCGATGGGCGGCCGAAGTCGGCCAGCGTCGCGAAGAGGCGCATGATCCTGATCGGCGCGGGTATCGCGATGTTCGCGCTGACGCCGATCGTGATGTTCGCGCTGCTGTCGCTGCCGCAGCGGTTCGGGTTCACGCTCGGTCGCGGTGGAGGCGTCGCGGCCGCCATCGCGAGCATTGTGGTGATGGTGATCGTGGTGTGCGTGCCCGTGCTCGTGTGGGCGGCGCTCACGATTCGCGCGAATGCGGCGCGTTGGCGCGAGGCCCGCGAAGCGATCGTCGGCGGCGGCAATGGCGACGTCGCCGACGCGCTTGCGAAGGTCTGCGGTGCGTCAGGGCCCAATGCGTCGTGGATGCCGTGGCCGTGGCTGACAGGGATCCACACCCGGTGGCTAGGGGGCACATTGCCGGCTCCGATGACTATCGTGTCTCGGGCGCTTGTCCCCGAGATCAGCGCGATCGCGCCGGTGCCTGGGCTTCTCGAGCCGGAGCCCGTCGTGCAGACGCTGGGCAGGGGCCACCGTTCGCGTCGCGTCCTCATGGGTGTGTCCGGTGCACTGATGCTCGCTGGCGTGGCAGTCCAGGTGCCGACCCTGAGCGCGCGCGGTTGGCTGTCTACGGTCGGGGTCCTGCCAATGGCCGGATTCGGACTCTTCTTCCTGACGAATGCCCTCTTCGGGTCGAAGCTGGCGCGCTGGCGTGCCGACCGTGCGGGTCCCGCCGATGCGCCCTTGTGGTGCGGACCGGGTTGGGTGCGCTGGCACTACGGGCGAGGCAAGAGAATGTCGTGGCATCGCCACGACAGCGTCATGGTCGTGCTGGCCGTCGGCAACCCCGGACCTATCCAGTGGAGCGAGGTGCGCGTCTTCATCGCAGGTCCAGAGGGCACCTTCCGGTTCGGGTTCGATGGCATCGATGCGGAGTTCGCAAGGCTCTGGCGCGCGTGGACAGCGACGAGCGCACGCCACCCCGACGCTGGCACGCCGATGCTGGTGGCTTCGGCAGGTGGGCCGATGCCGAACACCCCCGACACACGCTGACCGCGGCTTGCCGCAGCGCGCCAGTTCAGGCGCGCGAGTTGTAGCTGCCGTCGACCGTGTTGATGCGCACCTTCTCGCCGTTGGTGATGAAGGGCGGCACGCGCGTCTTGAGGCCGGTCTCGAGCGTCGCTTCCTTGAGCTGGTTCGTCGCGGTTGCGCCCTTGATGCCGGGCGGCGTGTCGGTGACGGTCAGCTCGACGACGTTGGGCATCTCGACGGAAACCGGCTTGCCGTCGCACCAGAGCACCACGAGCTTCGTGTTCGGCAGCACGTAGAGCGGCATCTCTCCGACAACCGACTCATCGAACTCCGACTGCTCGTAGTTCTGCTCGTCCATGAACACGAACTTCTTGCCGTCCGCGTACAGGTACTCCATCGGACGGCGGTCAAGCTCCACCTGCTCCACGCTCTCGCCCGAGCGCAGCCGCTTCTCGATGATCGTGCCCTTCTCGATGTCCTTGATCTTGATCTGGACGAAGGCGCGCAGGTTGCCGGGGGTGACGTGGGTGTACTGGGTGATGACCCACATGCGGCCGTCGAGCTTGATGGCCATGCCTGGTCGGAGATCGGTCGAGTTCATGGGAAAGATCGCTCCTGAAAGAGGGGAATTTCCGAGCATAGCGGGGGGTCCCGAGCGTTGCGGGACGCCAGAAGAGCGGTGCTCGAGGTCGCCCGATGCACGGCACCTCGCGGTCGAGGGGCGATAGGCACCAACGAAAAACCCCCGGACCTTGCGGTCCGGGGGCGGAGGGAGGGAAAAGGGCTCGTTATCGCGGCACTTTCGCAGGTCGAGGAGTCATCTCTCTCAAGCCAGGTTCGTGCCGAGGCAGGGTTTCCCCTGCGGAAGGGAACATAGCTCGGGTCTCGTGGCAGCCAAGTGCAAAGACGCAAAATTCATGCGGAAGTGCACCCCCTAGACTGCCCAAAATGGCCTTGCTGACCAGACTTTGCCTTGTCGCCGTAGTTCTCGCCCCCGCTTTGGGCGCGGGTACGCCCCAAGGCGCCACCCAGACCCCAGTTCGGGGTACCGACGCCCCCCCCACACGCATCGATCCTCAACGACCCATCCCCGAACGGTCCACAGCCCCGTCCACCGTAGTGGCCTCTCCGCTCAATCTGGATTTGGGCTTCATGCGACCCAACCAGAATGCGGTGGGCACCGTCACTCTCCGCAACACCGGCAGTGAGCCGGTCCGGGTCCTCGCCGTGACCCCCAGCTGCAAGTGCACCACGACAACCGACATCGTCGGCAAGGAGATCCCCGCGGGCGGCACCGCCACCTTCGACACCACGCTTGAGGGCGCGCCGGTGCCCGGCGTGCGCACCTCCACGATCCGCGTGCTCGTCGAGGGATCGTCCACGCCGATCGAGATCAAGGTCAAGGGCGAGGTGTCGCAGGCGGTACGCGCGATTCCCGCGTACCTCAACTGCGTCGGCGGCAAGAACCTCAGCGGACGGCTCGTGGTCGAGAGCATCGACAAGCGACCATTCCGCATCATCTCGGCGCACGGATCGGAGCCCGTGATCGGCGGATGGACTGCCGCAGATGAGCCACGCAGTACGTATCTCCTGAGCTACGACCTCGGCGACGGCACGCGCGACCTGCCCTCGTTCTGGATCGTCGAGACCGATCATCCCGACTCGCCGCTCGTGGACCTGAAGGTGCGCCACGAGTCAGTCTCCGCGAAACTCTCGTCACGCCTGTCGGACTACCGGGCGAATGCCGGGCGCATCGATCCAGGCACGAACGGCACCGTCACGTTCACAAGCCTCGATCCGCAGGAGCCGATTCTGTCAGCCGAGTCCCTCTCGCCCGATGCGACGCTCGAGGTCGAGCGCGTGGATGCGGTCGAAGGCGGCACGCGCGCAACGATCATCGTGAAGCCAAGAGCCGAGCACAGCGGACTGCTGATCATTCCCGCGAAACTCTCGATGCCCACCAAATCGCAGGAGGTGCTGATCTTCGGCACCGTCCGGCCAGCGCAGTCCGGTGGTGCGGCGCCAGCGTCCGTGCCGCCGGCCCTGCCCGCAGGAGCAACCCCATGAACGCGCCCGTCACGCCCATCGACACCGACCAGGCACTGTGCATCGCGGTCGGGGCGAGTCCCCGCGCCGAGATGGATCACCGTCCGCTCGCACAGCGGCTCGCGACGGCCATGCGCGAGTGGATCGCCGCGCACCGCGCTGACGCAGGCGACGGGACCCTGGTGCTCACCGTCACCGACCTCTGGCTCTCGGGCGATGCGGAACTGTGCGAGCGCCCATGCATCGCGATCGGCGAGTCGAACACGAATGCTGCGGTGGCGCAGTTCACGCTGGGCCTCCCGCAATCGACGGTCGTCGACGGGCAGTACGAGATCCGCATGGATCCGCAGCTCGACGACCTCCGCGTCTGCATTCGGGGCACGCACGCGGCAGGCACCGCATCCGGAGTCGATGCGTTCATCTCGCGCCACCTCGACGCGTGGATGCGCGCCGCACACGGCATGTGAGCGCGACCCGCGGCACCGCACGGGGCACGCATGACGCCGATGCCGATCTCGTAGCGCCGGGGCATGGCGCGCGGATCACAGCGCCGCGATGCGGTCCGCCACATCCTTCGCGACGAGCGCCTCGACCAGCTCGTCCATGTCGCCCGTGAGCAGCCGCTGCAGGTTGAACGACTGCTCGATGCGGTGGTCGACGGCGATGTTCTCCTTGAATCGGTAGGTGCGGATCTTCTCCGCGCGGTCGCCTGACCCGATCATCGCGTTGCGCGCCTCGGTGCGGCGCGCAAGCACTTCCTGCCGGCGGTGCTCGTGCACGCGCGCGCGGAGCAGCCTCCACGCCTTGTCGCGGTTCTGGAGCTGGCTGCGCGTCTCCTGCATGCGCACCTCGATGCCCGTGGGCTCGTGGATCAGGTGCACCGCCGTGGCCACCTTGTTCACGTTCTGGCCGCCGGGACCCTGCGCCGTGGTGAGGATCTCGCGCACCTCGGAAGGGTCGACCGACGACACTACATCCTCGGGCTCTGGCAGCACCGCAACGGTCGCGGTCGACGTGTGCACACGGCCCTGCGCCTCAGTCGCCGGCACGCGCTTGACCTGATGCGTGCCGCCCTCGTAGCCGAGCGCGCTCCACACGCCGTCGCCGTCGAGCTCGAACACCACGTGTGACACGCCACCCATGTCACCGGGCTTCATTTCGACTGCCTCGATGCGCCATCCGCGGCGGTTCGCGAAGCGGCGGTACATCTCCGCGAGGTCACCTGCAAAGAGGCACGCCTCGTCGCCACCGACGCCCGCGCGCACCTCGAGGATCATCGAGCCGACCGTGCGGTCCTCCGCGGTCACGAGATCGGCCTGGAGCGCAGGCGCGAGCCCTGTGAGCTCGGACTCGAGTGTCGCGCACTCCTCGCGCGCAAGAGCGGCGAGCTCGCGCTCGTCGGCGGAGCCTGACCCGGCTGCAGCCACCATCGCGCGCGCATCCGCAAGCGCCGACTCGGCTGCGCGCCATCGCCTCCACCGGCGCACCGTCGGCTCGACCGCCCTGCGCCGCGCCGCGACTGCGCGCACCTTGCGGTGATCGGCGTGCGTGGCGGGGTCCGCCAGCTGCGCATCGAGCATGACGAGCTCCGCATCGAGCTCGTTGAGGCGACGCACGAGGTTGTCGGGAAGCGCGTTCAACGGACCGGACGATACGGAGGCGATCCCGGC
>JBIKNS010000034.1:0-15624 GCA_044358545.1 Phycisphaerales bacterium
CCGTAGGCGGGGAAGCTGCGCACGTCGAAGTAGACGACACCGTCGGCCGCCACGTACGCGTGGCCGTTGGCGATGAGGCGCTCGACCATCGCGATCATCTCGCGGATGCAGCGCGTGGGGCGCGGCATGAGCGCATCGGCACGCGCGGGCTGCGCGTGCGCCTCGAGCGCGACCTTGAGGCCCAGCGCCCGCGCATCCTCAAGGAACCGTCCGGCGTAGAAATCGGCGATCGCGCCGGGGCTGCCGGGGTCGACATCGACCCCTGCCGGCAGCTTGCCGGCCTTCTTCGCCTCGGCGATCCGCCGGCCCGCCACCGCCATCTTGTCCTCGCCACCGCCGTCGGCGTTCGAGTCATCGGTCATGTGCCCGACGTCGGTGATGTTCATCACATGGTGCACACGGTGCCCCAGCAGCTCGAGCGTGCGGCGCAGCACGTCCGCATTGAGGAATGACCTGAAGTTCCCGATGTGCGCGTCGTCGTAGACCGTCGGGCCGCACGAGTAGAACGTGATCGGAGACCCGTCGGCATGCGGCTCGACCGCATCGACGCGACGCGTCAGCGTGTTGTGGATCTTCAGTGCCTGCACGAGAGCGGGATCATAGGAAGGGGAGCATGCGCCGCCGCGCACGGCTGGCGCGCTGGCCGCGCACACGCCACCACTACGCGCGACCGGCGCGCAGCTCGCGGATCTTGACCCCCACCTGCCAGAAGTAGATGGCCTTGGCCATGGCATAGGCGAACCCCGCATAGCCGTCGAGGAAACCGCGCATCAGCATGTAGGTGCGCGCGAAGTACAGGGGCGGCAGCCACCATGCGCCGAGCGACGCGTACTTGCGCCGTTGGCGCGCGGTGAGCGACGCCATCGCCGCAGGCCCGCCAGCGCGCAGGCGCTCGGCGCGGTGCGCCTCCCACGTCGAGTACGCGTCGTGCTTGCGCAGCCACTGGGAAAACCCGCGAATGTCCCTGTGCTCAAGGCGCGCCACGATCTCGCCCACCGTGCCCGCGACGACGGGGTGCTCGTGCACCTCCATGTCGAGGTCGCTCCAGCGGTCCTCGTCGATGCGCTCGTACTCGCCGGCGCCGACGCGCATGAGCGCGAGCTTGCGGTTGCCCTCTCCGTGCCGCAGCCGGCGCCCAAGGAACCAGTTGTCGTAGTGGAGCCAGAAGGCGGAGTGCGGCGTTCCGGGCAGTGTGCGCTCGAGCTCATCGCCGAACGCATCGTCCACGAGCTCGTCGGCATCGAGGAAGAGCACCCACGGCGTCCTGATCGGGCCTTGGCGAAGGAACCAATTGCGCTTCTTGGGAAAGCGGCCATCCCAGCGGAACTCGACCCAGCGCGCACCTGCCGACTCTGCCACCTGCCGGGAACCATCGGTCGATCCCGAATCCACCACAACCACCTCGGCGTACCGCGCGAGCCGTGGCAGGCACTCTGCGAGGTTGCGGGCCTCGTCTCGGACCGGGATCACGACAGTGATTGGAAGCGGCGTGCGCATGGTGCGCGGGATGCGTGGATTCGCGGCACTCGCGCGCATCAAGCGTATCAGCGCAGTCGGGCGCGCAGCACCGACACGACCTGCCAGCACTCGCGCGCAGCTGGCGGATCGATGATGCGAAGCGTGAGTGGATAGAGCGCGATCGTCACGATCGGCAGTGCCGCCAGGTGCCACATGTCCGATGCCATGCCGGGCTCGAGCAGTGCCGCGAGCGCGGCGACCGCTGGTCCGAGCGCGAGCGCCGTGGCGATGAGCGGCCGCACAAAGATCAGCATGCTGCGCATCGCCGCGCCTGGCTCGCCGCGCACCCCAAGCCAGACGCCGATGGGCGCCCACACGAGCGTGTAGAGGCCTGCCACCGCAGTGATCGCTGTGGTGGCATCGTCGCCGGCGCGCCACCCGGCCGCGAACATTGCGCCCACAACGACCGCAAGCTGCACAGCCTGCCACACCACGAAGATGGCGAATCGGCCCTGCGCCTTCAGCAGGCTCGCCACCGGGTTGACGGCGAAGTAGAAGGCCTGGCCGGCGGACAGCAGCATCGCAAGCGTGGCCGCGGCATCCCAGCGCTCAGGCAGCAGGATCCTGATCGCAGGACCCACGACCGCCGCCTGGAGCAGGCACAGCGGCATTGCCACCGCCGCGATGGTGCCGCACGCCCGGACGAATGCGGCACGCTGGCGCGCAGGTTCGCCGCCCATCTGGGCGAAGATCGGCTGCAGCACCTGTCCCATGCTCACCGACACGACCACGTTGATCGCGGTGGAGAGCGTGAAGGCCATGCTGAAGAGTCCGACGTCATCCATTGGCGCGAACACGCCGATCACGAGCGGAGGCGCCATCAGCAGGCCGCCGTGCACGTACTGGCCAAGGCCCGAGAGGCAGTAGCCGCGCACGAGCGGCTTCCACTCGAGGGAAATCCACGCCGGGTGGCCGCGCTCCGGCGGTGCGGCACGGTGGCACATCCACGCCCGCATCCCGGTGAACACGATCTGCGGCAGGATGAGGCTGACCCATCCCGCGCCCGCCCATGCCATGGCGATCGCCGCGATGGTCGCAAGCGCCTGCATCGCTCCGTCGATCACGGCCATCTCGCGGAACTTCAGGCGCAGCCGCAGCCGCGCCTGCGGCGACAGCAGCAGCATCTCCACCGCGGGCCTCAGCGCCGCGGTCGCGCAGGCTGCCACAAGCGCAGACTGCCCGTACTCCCGCGCGGCCAGCGGACCTGCAGCGAGGATCAGCAGCGACGTGATCGCGGTGACCGCAATGCAGATGCGTACGGCGGTGCCCATCAGCCGCTCCGCCTCGCGCGGACGCGAGATCAGCACGTCACCGAGCGTGAACGGCGCAAGCACCGTCAGGAAGGCCTGGATGCTGAGCGCGATGCCTGCGATGGCGTAGTCGCCGGGTGCGAGCAGGTACATCAGCGCAATCGTTCCCCCAAGCGCCAGAACCTTGTTGGCCACCACTTGGCCCATCGACCACAGGCCGCCATGCACGGCGGATCGCGCAAGGTCAGGACCGCGGTTGCCGGCCGTTTCGACGCTCATCCGGTCGCGGAAGGATCGTGCGTTGCGCGCCAGGATCGGTTGCTGCGGTACCAGTCGATCGTCCGGCGAAGTCCCTCCTCGAATCCCACCTCCGCCTGCCACCCGAGCATCGCCCTCGCGCGATCGGTGGCGAGGCAGCGACGCGGCTGCCCGTCAGGCTTCGTCGAGTCCCAGCGGATCTCGCCCGCGAATCCGGTGAGCCGTGCAACGAGCGTCACGAGATCGCGGATCGTGATCTCGCGTCCGGTACCGAGGTTGATCGGCTCGGGCGACTCCATCACCTCTGCAGCGCGGACGATGCCACGCGCAGCATCCTCCACGAACAGGAACTCGCGGCTGGCGGATCCCGTACCCCAGCACGTGATGTGCGGCGCGCCAGACTCCGCGGCCTCCACGCACTTGCGGATGAGCGCAGGGATGACGTGCGAGGTCACGGGGTCGAAGTTGTCCCAAGGACCATAGAGGTTCACGGGCAGCAGGTAAGAGCACTTGAGCCCGTACTGGCGGTGGTAGCCGTCAAGCATGACGAGCGCCGCCTTCTTCGCCACGCCGTAGGGCGCGTTCGTCTCCTCCGGGTAGCCGTCCCACAGGTTCTCCTCGCGGAACGGCACCGGCGTGTGCTTGGGGTATGCGCAGATCGTGCCCGTCTGCACGAACCGCTCGACACCCGCGATGCGCGCCTGTTCGATGAGGTGAAGCGCCATCGCCATGTTTGCGAAGAAGTAACGGCCAGGGTTCATCTGGTTCGCCCCGATGCCCCCCACCTCTGCCGCAAGATGGATCACCACATCCGGCCGCGCCTCGCGGTAGAGACGCACCACGTCAGCCTCCCGGGTGAGGTCGTATTGCCTCCTCCGCGGGATGACCACGTCCTTCGCATGGCGCAGCGCCAACTGCGCCTGCACCGCCTGCCCAAGGAACCCAGCCCCGCCCGTCAGGAGAATGCGCTTGCGTGCCAGGTCCATAGTGAGTGTCCTCGGGATGCACGCTCAAGTCGTGCAGGAGCCGCGACGATACAGGACTCCCGGCGCAAAATGACCGGCGCTCCGGATGCGCCGGACCTTACTATCGCGCGACTGCGCGGATCCTCGTGGGATGCCGCTTCCTCATCCATACCCCCCCACACGCCATGAAGACTGCGCTCATCACCGGCATCACCGGCCAGGACGGCAGCTACCTCGCCGAACTCCTCCTCTCCAAGGGATACCAAGTGCACGGGGTGATCCGTCGCAGCTCGAGCTTCAACACCGGCCGGCTCGACCACATCTACCAGGATCCCCACCAGCCCGGCTCGTGCCTCAAGCTCCACTACGGCGACCTGACCGACGGCAACAACCTCGCCGACATCGTGCGACGCGTGAATCCCGACGAGGTCTACAACCTCGGTGCACAGAGTCACGTGCGCGTGAGCTTTGACATGCCGGTGTACACGGTGGATGCCGATGCCACCGGGGCGCTCAAGCTGCTCGAGGCAGTGCGCGTGCACGAGAGCGAGAGCGGGCGCAAGATCAGGTACTACCAGGCCTCGAGCAGCGAGATGTTCGGCCTCGTCCAGGAGATCCCGCAGCGCGAGACAACGCCCTTCTACCCCCGCTCCCCCTACGGCTGCGCAAAGGTGTTCGCGCACTGGATCACGGTGAACTACCGCGAGAGCTACGGCATGCACGCCTCGTGCGGCATCCTCTTCAACCACGAGAGCCCGCGGCGCGGCGAGACCTTCGTCACGCGCAAGATCACGCGCGCGGTCGGCCGCATCAAGCTTGGCCTCCAGAAGAAGCTCTTCCTGGGCAACCTCGACGCCCAGCGCGACTGGGGCTTCGCCGGCGACTACGTCGAGGCCATGTGGCTGATGCTGCAGCAGGAGACGCCCCAGGACTACGTGATCGCCACCGGCAAGATGATCAGCGTGCGCGAGTTCTGCGATCTCGCCTTCGGTTACGTGGGGCTCGACTACCGCGACTTTGTCGCGACGGACCCGCGGTACTTCCGGCCTGCGGAGGTCGACCAGCTGCTCGGCGATCCCGCGAAGGCCATGCGGTCGCTTGGCTGGACGCCGCGCACCGACGTGAAGGCGCTCGCCGTCATGATGGTGGAGCATGATCTGGAGCTGGCCCGCCGCGAGCAGACCCTGCGCAATGCGGGGCATGCGATGCCTGAACTGCTCGGCCATGACCAGTGACGCCCCGCCCGGCCCGCCACCATCGGGCGGCGCCGAGGTGGTGATCCTCAACCAGTACTACATCCCCGACGTGGCCAGCACGGGCCACCTGCTCGCGGAGCTTGCGGGCGAGCTCGTGCGGCTCGGAAGGCGGGTGTCGGTGCTCACCTGCTTCCCGTCATACGGGCCACGGGAAACCTGGATCGACTGCCCTGCGCAGGAAACGCTTGATGGAGTCAGCGTGCGGAGGCTCCGGACCACGCGCTTCCGCAAGGACAGCACCATCGGGCGCCTCGTCAACTCTTTCACGTTCCTGGTGCCACTGGCGCTGCGGCTGCTCTGCACGCGCACGCGAGGGCGCGTGTTCATGTACACGAGCAACCCGCCATTCCTCGGCCTGATCGGCGGCGCGATCTCGCTCGTCCGGCCGCACCGCTACGTGGTGCTGCTCCACGACAGCTACCCGCACATTCCAGTGCTCATCGGCAAGCTCCGAAAGGGCTCCGTGATCGAACGAGCATGGCACGTCGCGAACCGTCTCCTGTATCGCCGCGCTGCGCACACCATCGTCCTGTGCGAGGGCGCCAAGGAGCTGATCGTGCGCACCTACGGCGTCAACCCTTCCCGCGTGCATGTGGTGCACAACTGGGCCGATCCCACGACTCTGTTCCCGGTGCCGAAGTCGAAGAGCGGATTCGCCCGGGCCAACGGCTACGACCGCGTGTTCACGCTGCTCTACTCAGGCAACCTCGGCCTCTACTACGAGTTCGACACGCTGCTGGAGGCCGCGAAGCGGCTCTCCGGCGACCCCTCCTTCCGGCTGGTGTTCGTGGGCTCCGGCGGGAAGCGGCAGTACATCGCGGAGCGCATCGCGGCGATGGGCCTCACGAACGTCGACATGCACCAGTACCAGCCCTTCGAGACGCTCAACGACTCGCTCAATGCGTGCGACGCCAGCCTTGTCACGATCGCGCCAGGAGTCGAGGGGATCTCGTTCCCGTCAAAGCTCTACTCGTCACTCGCGGTCGGCAAGCCGGTGCTCGCGCTGAGCGAGGCTGGCGGCGAGCTGCAGCGCATCATGTCCGACTCTGGCGCAGGCCTGTGGTCGCCCATCGGGGATGTGGATGCGCTGCTAGCCAACATCCGCAGGCTTCGCGATGATCATGCCACCTCGGAGGCCATGGGCCGCAAGGCCCGCGAACTCATGGAGCGCCGCTACACCATCGGCGCTGCGGCAGCGGAGTACGCGCAGGTATTCGACCTTGCCGATGCTGATGCGCCCGCGATCACACACGCACCTGCGGCGTCGCACTGATGGTCACGCAGCGCGTCTGCACGCCCTAAGCGTTTGCGCAGCTAGAACGTCTGCACCTGCGCGGGCGGCTGGCGCCACTTCGGGCGGGCCGATGATCCTGCCTGCTTCCACCACCGCACCATGCGTGCGATGCCCTCGCGAAGCGGCACAGCACTGCGGAAGCCGGACTTCGCGAGCGCATCAGCCTCGAACCGCGTCTCCATGCTGAAGAGCTTCTTCACGCGCATTGAGCTGATGCCAAGATCCTTCCCCGTGACGGCGGTCACTGCGTCGAACGGCATCGCCATGGCGAGCACCAGCGGCATGGGCAGGTTCGGTCCGGGACGCGGGCGACCGAGCGCATCGGCGACGGCTTGGGCGATCTCGCGGCTCGTGAGATCCGGCTTGTCGATGAAGTTGGTGACCGTGAAGCCGGCGGGCTCCTGCGCCCACAGGTGCATCGTGGCGTCGACAAGGTTCTCCACGTAGCTGAGGCTCTTGTAGTTGGTGGCCTTGCCCGCTACGACAAACCGCCCGCTGCTGACCTGGCTGATCAGCGAGTACATGTTCGCAACGTTCCCCGGACCGAAGGTGATCGTGGGACGCATCACGAGCGCCGAACGGCTGCCGCCCCGGCCTGCCCACTCGCGGAACACGCGCTCGCCTGCAAGCTTTGACGCACCGTAGGGACTGATGGGCTGAGGAGTCGCCCCCTCATGCCGTGGCGCGGGACAGTTGCCGTAGACGGCGCAGCTCGAGTACCAGCAGATCCGCCCGATGCCGGCGCGATCCGCCTCATCGCAGATGACGCGCGAGGCCTGCTCGTTGACTGCGTAGTAGGTCGGCTCGTCGATGCCAAAGTCGTGGTGCGCCGCGGCCAGCGAGAAGATCCAGTCGCAGCCGGCGATCACACGACGCATGGCGGCCGGGTCGCGGATGTCGGCCTGCACGAATTCATGGAGGCGCTGGTCGCTGTCTGGCTTGATGAGGTCCGTGCCCACGACGGAATGGCCGTCGCGAGCCAACCGATCGCAGATGTACCGACCGATAAAGCCTGTGGCGCCTGTGACGCAAACGCGCATGGGTGAAGGCTACCACCCCCGCATTGGGATTTCGGTGGATTTGGCGTGTCGGTCTGCTTGAACCTGACGCTGTGAATGGGAAGGTTGGGGGTCTGACATCCCAAGATCCGTGACGCGCTCGAGCTGTTCCGAACGCACCCTGCCGGATCCTTGGTCATGATGTCTCGAACCCCAATCTCCTCAACGATTCTTGCACTGTCCCTCCTCGTGCCGTGGAACATTGCGAGCCACGCGCACGCAGAGCCCTCACGTGGTACGGCGGCGCGCAGCACGCAGGGACGCGAGCGCATCGCAACCACGCCAATGCGCGCCGCTGGTGCACGGACCCGATCCGAGAGTCTTGCGATCAGGGGTGCGTCGCCTCGTGAACGGCATCTGGAGGTGGAGGGCGAAGTGGTGGTCCGGCCCATGACCCCTACCCAGGAGAGTGCGGCGATCCTGATGCGCCTTCCGCCAGGTAAACGCATAGTGCACATCGCCGGCTTCGCCGGTGACATCACCGCGTACGGCGATGCTCGCGCAGCGGCCGCCTCCGGCTCACTGCAGCTGAGTGCGGATTCCGGTCTCGAGCGCGGCATCGAACGCGTACGCGACCGGGTGCTTCACCGCATGCGCGCGCTTCGGGCCGCGGGCGCCCGCATCGATGGTTTCACCGTGGAGCACCCCACGGCACTGCCTCAGGGCCCATTTGGCGACATGATGATTGCCGAGGCGGTCGACTCCGCGGTGCTGGAGGTCTTCCCGAACGCGCAGCCGCCCCTGAGGGCTGCCGCCGGGGATGGGGAGACCGTCGCGGATGATGTGGTGGGTGCAGCAGAGGATCAGGATGCCGCCGACGCGGCGACGGAGGACGAGGCGCAGGTCGCGACGACTGCAGACGCTGCTGCATCACGTCCCGACGCTGCCGGGCGCTCGCGGGAAAGGGGCGGCGCGGCGCAGCAGCGTGCCGAGGTTCCGCATATGGAGACAGCGATGGAGGAGCGAGGCATCCAGTGGGACCGCATCATGGACGACACGCGCCTCGGTGCCCCGAGCCCCGCTGCACGGAGGTCGCGCTGAGGGATTGGCGCCGGCCGAAGGCGTTCAACGCCGATGCGACTCGACAGCCGCGCGCGCGATGGCGGCAAACCCTTCGGCGAAACTGGTGCGCAGCATTCCATGCCTCGCCAACGCAGCTGCCTCAGCGTCGGGGCGCGGACCCGCATCGAGCGCTGCCCACGCATCGCGCAGTGTGGCCGCAATCGATTCCGGGCTGTGCGGGTCGAAGTACCGCGCGCGGTCGCCAGCCTGCTCGCGGTGGACAGGGATGTCTGAGAGCAGCAGCGGAACGCCGAGCCCCTTCGACTCCTCCACCGTCGTGCTCCATCCCTCGAACAGCGACGGATTGACCGTCGCGGCGGACAGGCGCATCAGGCCGGAGAGATCCTGTCGTGGGATCATGCCCAGGAATCGGAAGTGTTCCGCGATGCCAGGCTCGCTTGCCTCCGCGATCACCCGCTTTGGATGGTCCGGATCCCGGTAGTCCTCCGGGTTGCCGCACGCCACGACCGTCGGGCAATCAGCCGAACCCCTCATAAGCCGAAGGGCCGCAATCACCGCGAGGTGATTCTTGTGGCGCCAGAGCTGGTTTGGCAGGAAGAGGAACTTGTGCGGCAACCCGTACCGGTCCCGAAGCGGGAGCAGCGTGTCGATCGGCGCAAGCGATTCCTGCCGCGGCACGAACGGCAGCGCATGGCAGCGCGGGGCAGCCTTCGGGAAGAGGCTGATGCAGTCGGCACGGGCGGCGTTGCTGCTCAGCATGATCGCATCGGCGCTTCGGCTCAAAAGCCCATAGCCGATGTTGCGCTTGAGGCGCTGGCTCGCCGTGAACATGCCCGGACAGCCTCGATGCTGGAAGTCGGCGATCCATGCCACGGTCGGTACGCGGAAACGCATCCCGTACCACACGCTGTGCTGAAACACGGCATCCGCGGACATGCGCTTGAGTGCGCGCTCGGCAATCACGTCACGCTGGAGCACCGCAGCGGCGAGCTTGCGCGCCACACCCACCGAACCGGTGCGACGCCATGCAGGAGAGATGTGCGGCGGTTCCGTCAGGAAGCGCGAGAGGCGATCGAGCGCAGCCGCATCGGCATCGGGTGAGGCGAAGAGCACAGGCGTGATGCCGGCGGCAGGGTGCTCATGCAGCGCCGACACAAGGCTCTCGATGTAGTTGAGGCCTCCTGTCCAGAACGATCCGCCGATGATCCCGAAGGCAACCCTCATGACGTGCCGCGCTCGCACTCCTGAAGGAACCAGGCCACGTACTCCGCCACGCCGGTTCGCCACGGGCGCAGGGGCCCGACCTTCGGGACGTCATCGGGATGCGACACCAGCGTGCCCGGATCGCCAGGGCGCACCTGTCCGGTGAATGATGCCCCCCGATGTCCGCCGCCAAAGGCGGCGCAAAGCGCGTCGCCGATTTCGCGCACCGACACCGGAACTCCTGTGGCCCCATGCGTCACCGTGCACTCGCGCGATGCGCAGCCCGACGCGTGATGCAGGATCTCCGCCGCATCAGCAACATGCAGCCAGTCGCGGAGCTCCTGCCCGGTGCCCGCTAGGGTGAGCGCGCCGGGCGTCGTGCGCAGCTTCTGACACGCGTCCCACAGCAGTTGCTTCCTCAGCTCCGGTCCGTAGACGGAGAACAGCCTCACGATCGACGCGTGCACGCCGAAGCTCTCGGCGTAGCTTCGCACGAGCTGCTCCGACATCAGCTTGTGGTGGCCATACGGGGACTTCGGATGGCCGGGATCGTCCACATGGATTGGCCTGCTGTACTGGTCGCCGTAGATGGCTGCGCTTGACGCGAGCACGACCGCTGGCCGCTCACTGCGATTCCGGCACCATTCGAGGACCTCAAGGGTCGATCCCACCGACCTGCGAAAGTCCTCGGCAGGCAGATTCAGTGATGGACCCACCGAACTGCCGCCCGCCAGGTGGAACACGACCTCGATGCGGCGGGTGCCCCCTGCCACTGCCTCGAGGTTGGTGCGCGTGACGTCGGCGTTGCACCACTCCGCGACCCCCCAAGCCAAGTGATCGCGCTGAGTCCATGCGCCGTGCCCAATTCCCGCGACCGTATATCCCTCTTGGGATATCCGCCGTGCAAGGTGTCTGCCGATGAATCCCCTGCAGCCAGTGATGAGTGCGCATCGCATGATGTGTGTGCCTCAGGCGGGTCGGTCTGCAACGAACGAGTACAGGCGTCCAGGACGACCGTCCATCCAGGACCAGGAGCGCGCGGCCAGCCACCAGATGGGTGGCGCGGCAAGCAGCACCCGGACCACCGACGCAAACGCCCCGATGCCGCCGGACAGCTTCCGCGCAACGTCCGCCTGCGCCTCAGCCCGAGTGCGAGGCGAGTAGTTGATCTCGCTGGCAAGCGGCCCGAAGGTCGATGAGAGCCTGAATCCGGCATCCCGGATGGCTGCGGTGTACTCGCGAAGCTGGAACGCGTTCTCGCCGCCGTACAGGCTGTGCAGCGGGTGACTGGCCAGAAATGCCGGAAGGTCGGAAGGCCGGGAGATGACATGCTCGCGCACAGCGATCAGCCGTCCGCCGGGTCGCAGCACCCTGAAGAACTCGCGGCACGCCGCCTGAAGGTTCGAGGTGTGGTGCAGCACCGCGCGCGCAAACACGACGTCGAAGGCCTTGTCCGGGTACGGCAGCGCCTCGGAGAACTCCTTCGTCACCGTGATCGGCAGCTGTGCCTGCCGGGCAAGCGACTCGATGGCCACGGCGCCGACGATCGCGCTCGCATCCGGCTCAAGCGCATCGACGCGTGCGCCGAGCGACGCGAAGGCGAACGACGCGATGCCACGGCCCGCACCCACATCGAGGACCCGCGACGCTGACGCCGGCACCAGCCGTGCAATGGCGTGCCACTCGCTGCTTCGCATGTAGCGCTTCGCCGCATCGAGAAGCGGATCGTCGTAGTACGCCGCGCGCACGAGCTCCTGGCGGTCCGGCTGGTCGCGGAGCCAGCAGACGGCCTGTTCCCAGGTGCCGAATCGCCTAGTCGCGGTGGCGCTCATGGGTGGGGCTCTGGTTCAGGACGCGGATCTCCTGCGCGGGATTGCCGGCGACCACGGTGAACGGCGGCACGTCCCGGGTCACGACGGCGCACGCGCCAATGACGGCACCCTCGCCGACCGTCACCCCCTTGAGTATCGACGCGCCAAATCCGATCCAGCACTTGTTGCCGATCGTGACGGGCGCCACCTTGACGTGATCCCATCGCTTGCGTCCGGCCATCCACTCCGTCACGTCATCGCGCCGGAGGTCCCACTCGAGCGCATGCGAGTTGTGGTCCACGATGGTGACGCCCCACGACACAAGCACATCATCCCCGATCGTGATTGCGCTCCTGCAGACGAGCTGGCTCGACCCGACGAACGTTCGGCGCCCGACCGTCACCACGCCGCCAGGCCCGTCAAAGTCGATCCGTCGCGGCACCACGAGCGAGCCTTCGCCGATGCGGAGCGTGCCACCCCGGCAGGACAGCAGGCTGCGCCAGCGGAAGCGGCTTCCCCGGCCGATCTCGACCCGAACCCGGCGCGACACAATCGCGCGCGCAACGAGATCGAGGGCACTGGAGATCATCGCCGCAGGAGCCTACGCCAAGGCAGAGGCCGAAACGCCTGCGTGGGCGCCGCCCCGCCTGCTGAGGGTCGCTGCAACGAGCCGAACGAGGCGTACGAGAAGCGAACGGTCTCGGCGCAGGAAACGCTTCATGTCCGCGAATGCCCGCTCGTCGACACTCACCTCGGGCCAGCGCGTCACGGGCGTCGTTCGGAACACCTGGCGGCGCAGCTGCGGCACGGTGAGGTGCGTGCCCGTGCCGTCAAACTCGTGCGCCACAAGCGTCTGGTTGGGGAAGACCGCTAGGCCATCGCGCATGAACACCGACAGGTACCACTTGATGCCCCATGAGTCGACCTGGCCCTTCACCTGGTTCTCGAGCATCTCCCAGTAGGGATAGGCACCATCAAGGTCGAAGCGTCGCCTCAGCGCCGCATCGGACGCCAGCTTCGCCCGACCGGACATCGCCAGGTCGAAGTGGTCCCATGCTCGCTTCCATGTGGCCCATCCGTACGTCGTGGTCATCGGCAGCATGACGGCATCGCCCTGCGAGTCGATGCGCTTGGGAAAGATGTGCCCGGACACCTGCATCACGCGGCCTGCGTCGCGGTAGCGGTCGAGCGCATCATTCGTGTAGCGGAGAAACAGCGGCGAGAGCGTCAGGTCATCCTCGATGACGATGGCCGTGCCATGGCGCGCGCAGAGGTCGCTCACGCCCGAGATGATGGAGCGGGCAAGCCCGAGGTTCTGCGGCTGCTCGACCACCACCTTCGTGGGATGCGGGCATTGGCGGGCAACCTCGCGCACCCGCTCGACATCGGCGCGCTCAGAGTCCCTTCGCGCCCCATCACAGAAGATGTGGAGCGGGCTCTGCAGGAACTCGGGGTTGCCCGCAAGCGACTCGAGCGCCTTCGCGAGATGCAGGGGCCGCTTGAACGCGAAGACTCCGATTGGGGCTAGACCGGATGCCACAGGAGGATCGTATGCGCAAAGAATCCGAACCTGCGCGGATTGCGCCACGCGCACCTGCATACCGGAAAACGTCTCGTTTCGCGCGGCGGCCTGACTACCGTCCTGTCCGGAGCGCCCCACATGCTGACCGCCGTCCACGCCAAGAGCCGACTCGCGAGCGCCACTCGTCCGCCTCGGCTCGCCTACGTGACCGTGTACGACTCCACTGACGTCAGGCAGTGGTCAGGCCTCGGGCTCCACATCGCCAGGTCGCTCGAGGATGCAGGGTGCGAGCTCGTTCGAATCGGTGGCCTCAAGAGGCAGCTCAATCCGGCCAACATCCTGCGCTACCTCTGGAACACGCGGGTGCGGGGACTGCGCGACCATCCCCACCGCGATCCCGGCTTTCTGCGCCACTACGCGGGCCAGGTCGCGCGTCGCCTAGCCGATGCGCGCGCGTCGGGCGAGACCATCGACGCCATCCTTGTGCCTGGAATCCTGCCGATCGCATATCTCGAGACCGACCTTCCGATCATCGTCTGGACCGACTGCACCTTCGCGAGCTTGCTCAACTACTACGCCGCCTGGACCCACCTCTCCCCGCGCACCATCCGCGACGGCCACGAGGCCGACCGGCGAGGCCTGAACCGTGCGCGAACGCTTGTCTTTGCGTCGCAGTGGGCCGCGGAGTCCGCGATCCTCGACTACGGGTGCGATCCCCGGCGGATCCGGATCGTGTCGTTCGGGGCCAACATCGAGGGCGGAAGGGCGGAGGCCGACATCATCCAACTCGTCGAGCGGCGGCTCGCACGGGGCGAGGTTCGGATGCTGCTCGTCGGCGTGAACTGGGAGCGAAAGGGCTGCGACGTCGCGGTGCGTGCTCTCGAGGAGCTCCGGGCACGGGGGATGAACGCCACCCTCGACATTGTGGGGTGCAACGCGCCGAGAGGCCTGTCTGTCCCAGAGGGAGTGCGGGTCCACGGATTTGTGAGCAAGTCAACGGCGGAGGGACGTGCCGCGCTTCACCGCCTGTTCGAGCAGGCCAGCGTGTTTGTGCTGCCAACGCGGGCGGAGTGCCTTGGTGTTGTCCTCAATGAGGCCGCGTCCTACGGGCTCCCGTCATTCTCCACCGACACGGGTGGCGTGCCCGCTGTGGTGCGTGAGGGCGTGACTGGGTTCCTCTTCCCGGTCGACTGCAGCCCCTCGCGCTGGGCCGACAGCATCGAATCGCTGGTGAACGACCGCGCCGCGTACCTGCGCATGAGCCTTGCGGCCCTGCACGAGTACGACGAGCGACTGAACTGGAATGCCGCAGGTCGGTCAGTGGCCCAAATCGCGCAACGCTCGCTACGCGGGAGCGAACTCAGCCAGTCCACGCTGCAAGAAGCACGGTGAGGTCGATCCCGTTCACGGTGCCATCGCCGTTGAGGTCGGCACTGCCACCCGAGGACCCCCACGCCGCAAGCAGCGCCGTAAGGTCCACACCATTCACCGCACCGTCGCCGTTGAGGTCCGCAGGATTGCTCGAGGCCGGATCGCCGAGCACTCCATCGGTGCCGACACGGGCACCGACCAGGTCTGCGGAGCCGGTGCCGCCGTTCTCCCAGATCCACACGAGACCGTTGCATGCCGATACCGCCTGCGCGCGCGCCTTCGACGACGTGCCGCTTACGGTCACAGCGCCGGCCGGCCACAGGTCGGCTCCCGCCGCATTGACCGCCCGCGCCCAGAGCGTGTCTGAACCAAATGCCGCCGAGTTCACCCACCCGAAGGCCACGCCAAAGCCAGGCCTGAACGCCGCCGAAGTCTGCGTGATGCTGTAGGTCGTCGCATCCGGAGACAGCGCCAGTCCAGAGTTGCCCCACAGGCGCTGTCCCTCAGGCACCGAGAACGCCTGCGCACTGCACCCGAAAATGCTCGTGTTGGGGACCTGCTGGTACCAGTTCACGTACACGGTGCCGCTGGGGTCGACTGCGATTGCAGGATTGGTTCGGTTGTAGCCAGTGGTGGTGCTGGTCACGGCGAGACCATTTGTCCCGAACGCCGGAAGCGGGTTGCCGCTTGCGTCGATGACCTGCACCCACGACTGGAGAGGGCTGTTGGTGTAGAAGCCGAAGACGTAGCCGATGCCCGGGACGGAGGCAAACGTCGGGTAGTTGCCCGTCTGCAGCGAGCCCGTCGAGAAGACGACTTTAGGTCCCCATGCGATTGACCCGTCGGCGCCAACACGCCACGCGCGCAGCGGCTTGGGACCCGTGAACGTCGTCTGCCGGACCGTGGAGACGACCACGCCCGCACCGTCGATCGCTGCCCGCATGTCCGACATCTGCTGCTGCGCGCCTGTCTCGCTGAGCGTGATCGGCGTCGCCCAGGCCGTCGCGCCATCGGCCAGGCCAACCTTCTGCACGCGCGTGCTTGTGCCCTGAAGCCAACCCACGAAGAGCTCGCCGTTCGAGTCGAAGGCGACCT
>JBIKNS010000035.1:0-15616 GCA_044358545.1 Phycisphaerales bacterium
CCCCGGAAGGGCTCGGCGTGAGGCTTGCCTCCGCCGGGCCTTTTTTATTTCTCGCACAGCGACCGGATGGCATGCAGGAGAGGGCGCAGTTTCATGCACGGTGGGGCATCCGGCTCGCGTGCGCCGCATTCGCGCTGGTGCGGTGGGCGGTGACCCTGTGCGCCCTCTCCGCCTGCGCGCCGACGCCTCGGGTTCCTGCGCCGACGCATACGCCCGCCGACCACGCAGTGGAGATCGCGCCCGGTGTCAGGGTGGACCGTGCACGCCGGACCGTCAGTGCGGATGGGACGGTCGCGCTGACGCAGGGCTTCCTCGAGCAGCTCGTGTGCACCCCCTCCACACGAGTGCACGAATCATTGATTTCGATCGACGCATCTCCACGCGAGGTGCACGCAGCGCTGCTCCTGACAGGACTCGAACCGGGGGCGCCCGGCAGGTGGCAGGAGATCCCAGACGGAACTGGTGCCTGGAAGATCGACCGTGTGCGACCGACCGGTCCACGCGTCGATGTGAGCGTTCGCTGGCGCACTTCCAGTGGTGAAACACGCGAGGTCCCGATCCTCCAGTGGGTGAGACGGGTCGATGCATCGGGCGATCCCTCGTCGCCCCCGAGCGGCACGGCGCCACAGTCGCCGACCGGGCACTTGGTGTTTTCGGGATCACGCATCCGGGCCAACTCGCCCTCGATGGGACCCGGCGAGCACTACGTGGCCGACTTCACCGGATCGGTGGTGGGACTCGTCACCTTCGGCGACGAGGTGATCGCGTACGACGATGTCATCGCCGACAAGGTTGATGTCGATCCTGCCGCGTGGGTGGCGTGGACCGAGCGCATGCCGCCAGAGGGAACCCGCGTCGAGCTCCTCATCCGCGCGGATGGCTCGAGTCGATAGACATCGCTGTGCGTGTGCTCGGTATCGATCCTGGTCTCATCCGAACTGGCTACGGCTGCATTGACGTTGACCGGCACGGCCGCATTTCGCTGGTCGAGGCTGGCGTGTTTCGCCTCTCCGCCACCAAGCCCGTGAGCCACAGGCTGAGCCAGCTATGGAACGATCTGCGCGAGTCGTTTGAGGAGCTCAAGCCAGACCGTGTCGCGGTCGAAAGGATCTTCGTTGACCAGCGGTACCTGAAGACGGCCGTCGTGATGGCGCATGCCCGCGGAGTGGTGCTGCTCGCGGCACAGGAGCGAGGTCTGCCGCTTGGAGAGGTGGCCCCTGCCCAGGCCAAGAAGGCACTCACAGGAAATGGGCGGGCCACGAAGCGGCAGGTGCAACTTGCGGTGATGGAGTGCTGCGGGCTTGACCGTGCGCCTACTCCTGCGGACGTGAGCGACGCGATCGCCATCGCGCTTGCCTACGCGCGCCGGGTTCCTCCGCACTGAATCGGGGGGCGGGTGGCCCGAGGTTCCGGTCAGTCCGAATCTGCGGCACTTCCGGGTTCCCCGGCGAGGGGAATCGGCTCGTCGGATGCGTCTGCCCAATCCGGCCGGGTTGGCGGCGGCATGATGAGAGGTCCGCGAGGCCGACCTTTGGGCGCATCCACACCTGACGGCACCACTGAGGAGAGTCCGTGCAACGCGTAGCGAAGCGCGAGCGATGCGCCGATGCCTCCTGCACCGAGCGCGAGCATGATCGCGGTCATCGAGGTGCTCAGCGCATTCGCCGCCTTGCCAGTTAACGCGCCGCTTCCGACGAGCCACTGGACGCTGATGGGCAGCACGACGAGCGTGCCGATAGGTGCGAGCAGGAGGGCTGCCTGCGAGGCCACCCGAATGGACGACACGCTCTCGCGGCGTGCCACTGCACCCGCGAGGAGGGCGCTCACGCACAGTTGTCCGCCTGTGGCCACGATCAGGATGGCTTGGAGCACCGTGGCGATCGGCTGGAGCACCGAGGCCAGAATGCCCACCGAGGCGGCCGCGGTCAACACGATGGTCGGCACGGCGAGCGACACCTCGATCACGCAAAGGCCCATGCCGTGAGGAACGGGATATGGCAGGTGCTCGGCGCTGAGCAGTCCCAGCGCGCGAAGCCTCCGCATGCCCATGAATCGCCAGAAGGCAAACATTCCCACGACGGCCCATGCCACGGGTCCGAGGAGCGGAAGCCAGACGCAGCCTGCCCAGAGCAGGATGGTTCCCGCCGCGGCGGTACCGAGCTCGCTGAAGGCCATCTCGACCTGCTCGGCGCGGGTCAGGGACGGCGCACGCGATGTGGGCGATGCGACCACCGACGGCGCTGCTCGCGCCATTCCGCACTCAGGGCATCGGGACCCCGGCACCTGTCCTCGAAGGTCGTAGCCGCACCCGGCACACGGCCGCGCGTCGTCCTGTGAGTCGGGTGGTGGGGTTGGGGGCATTGGCTACCGCGGGCTGACGTCGCGTTCGAGTGCAGCACCCGCGGCCCGCACTCATCCTGCCGAAGCAAAATACCGAATCTGCGGGGATCTGCCGCGAACTTGACGCCCCCAAACCGACTATAAACGCATGTCGATGTCGCACAGCAGTCCGGAGCCCACCATGGCGCGAACGAGCTCGGAACGTCCCGTACTTCGAGTGTCCCTCAATGGCCTGCTTGCCAGCGTGATTGCCGCGAGCCTGTCCTGGTCAGCGGTGCCGGCCCATGCGGCACGCTCCGAGCCGGGAGGGCCGCGGGATGTCCCCGTCACGGTCAGTGAGTGGAGCAGCGAGCTGTGGCGCGCTGCGCAGGCAGATGACCTCGCGCAAGTGGAGCGGCTTCTCGCTTCGGTGCCCGAGGGACAGAGCGGTGCGGCGGCGCGTCTTGTCTCCAGGGTTGACCAGCGTCGGCTGAACCAGGCTGAGAGTGCCCTGAAGCGGTCCGAGGAGGCCGCCAAGCGCAGGAAGGGCGTCGACAGCAACCTCGCCGCGGGCAAGGTGAGCGCCGCGCTCCTTGATGCGGTGAACCTCAAGTTTCTCGTCCCGCGCGCGGAGTACGCCGAGTGGCTTTCGCAGTCCTCGGCGATGAAGCTTGTCGAGGCAGCGGAGAGAACCGCGCGCGACGCCGACGCAGCCGACGATCTCCTGCTCGAGCAGGAGATGCTGTTTCGCCTGAAGGCGCTCTTCGACGACGCCGGCCAGAAGGAGAAGTTCCGCGAGTACGACCGTCAGCTTGATCAGGTCAACCGTCGCGTGTCGCTGGTCGCGGAGTATGCGCCTCGTGAGCTGCACCGACTGAGAAAGCTCGCGTCGGAGCGGTCCAAGGACGAGGACAGCGCGGACGGCAAGGATGGCGAGTTCCCCGAGTACAACGAGCTCTTTGGTGACGAGTGGCGAGAGCAGCACCGCGGCATCACGCCGCGCATGCTCGACATTGCGCTTCGGCAGGCTGCGAGCGAGCACGTCACCGAGGCGGGATGGAAGCCACTCATCGACGGGGGCCTTTCGGCGCTTCGGCTCATGACGACGACCCCGGCGCTCGCGGAGAACTTCCCGGGTCTGGGTGACGCGGCGCGCCGCGACGCGTTCCTTGCGGCGCTTGACCGCAGGCGGGAAGTGCTTGCCGGCCGCCCCGCCGAGTCGGTGGGACTCTCGTTCTACCGGGAGACCATGCGGGAGATGCTCGCCGCGAACCAGGAGACCGTCGGCTTGCCCGAGGAAGTGCTCGTCCAGCAGTTCGGCGAGGGCGCGACCACACAGCTCTCCAAGGACTTCGAGGACGACTACTCGGAGATCATCTGGCCCGAGCGGCTGCGCAGGTTCCGCCAGTCGATCGACGGGAACTTTGTGGGCGTCGGGATCCTGATCCGCCACAACGACAAGCGCGATGTGATGATCGTCAACCCCCTAGAGGGCTCGCCTGCATCCCGTATGGGTGTGCGTCCTGGTGACCGCATCGCTGCGGTTGATGGCAAGCCGACGGATGGCTGGAGTCTGAACCGTGCGGTCGACTCGATCACGGGTCCTGCAGGCAAGCCAGTCACGCTGACGTTGCGCCGGGATGATGTCGAGGAGCCAATCGACGTGCAGCTCGTGCGCGAGACCATCAAGATGCGCTCAGTCAACGGCTGGTGGAAGCGCGGGCTCGATCAACGTGGGAACCCGCTGTGGGACTGGTGGCTTGATGCTCAGGCAGGCATCGGCTACGTGCGCCTCACAAGTTTCAACGAGGACAGCCTCGATGACTTCATGGATGCGATCCGTGCCATGAAGCGAGAGCGTCCCCTCAACGGCCTTGTGCTTGACCTCCGCGGGAATCCTGGCGGCCTGCTCAAGTCTGCAGTCGGGTTCACCAACCTCTTTGTGGACCGCGGTCCGATTGTCTCTGTGCAGGACCGTGACGGGCGGCGGCTTGCTGCGGTCGAGGCAGAGCCGAATCGAGCACCCCTCGCAGGGCTTCCGCTCGTCGTGCTGATCAACTCGGGTTCTGCGAGCGCAAGCGAGATCGTGGCTGGCAGCCTGCAGTCCAACGGCGCTGCGCTCGTGGTGGGCGAGCGCAGCTTCGGCAAGGGCTCGGTCCAGACCGTGCAGCCTGTCAAGGACGGCGCGAACGAGGCTGCCGTGAAGGTGACCACCCAGTACTACGTGCTTCCGCCCTTGCCCGGAGAAACGCAAGGGCGACTCGTGCACCGCCGCGCCGCCAGCGACGATTGGGGCGTCAACCCGGATCTGGTGGTGGAGACATCCCCTGACCAGTTGGAGTCCCTCACGCAGGTTCGGCTGCGTGCCGACAGCCTCGACGAGGGCGAGCGCGACATCATGACCGTCGACGTGCGGCCGGACGTGGAGGACCTTGTGGTCAAGGGCATCGATCCTCAGTTGGAGATGGGGCTGCTTGTCCTGAAGGGACGGGTGCTCCGGGACATCGAGGAGAGGCATGTGGCGCAGGCTGGGGCAGCCTCCGGAGGCCCCGCCCAGGAGCAGGGAAAGCGCAACTAGCCGAGGTGTTTGCCGGGGAGGGGGCACATCCCCTATAACTAGGGACTCGCCTTCAGCAGCCAGCCTCAGGCTGGCGGAGTTCCCATGACCTCGCTTTCGGATCCGTCCGCGACTGCCCGTCCCTTCGACGTGCACGGCGGTTCGGAGAAGCCGCACAAGAGCTACCCCGAGGTACCCGTCGCGACTGCCATCGGCTGGCTGCGTCAGATGTACCTCATCCGCGAGTTCGAGACGCGGTGCATGCAGTCCTACCAGGACAAGAAGATCGGCGGCTTCTGCCACGTCTACATCGGTCAGGAGGCGGTGGCCGTGGGATGCACGGCCGCCGTCCAGCACTCGGACCCGATCGTGACGGCCTACCGAGACCATGGACATGCGCTCGCGCGCGGCATGTCGGCGCGCGCATGCATGGCGGAGATGTTCGGCAGGATCGGTGGCTGCGCCAAGGGCAAGGGCGGGTCGATGCACATGTTCGACCGCGCCAACAACCTCTTCGGCGGACATGGCATTGTGGGTGCGCAGATTCCGCTCGGAGTCGGTCTTGCGTTTGCGGCCAAGTACCAGGACGAGGTGATCAAGGGCGGTCGCTCGAGCCGGGTCGCGCTCGCGTTCCTGGGCGATGGCGCACTGAACCAGGGTGCATTCCACGAGGCGATGAACCTTGCCGGGCTGCTCGACATTCCCTGCGTGGTCATCTGCGAGAACAACGGATACTCGATGGGCACGCACATCGCGCGCGGCACCACGATGGCGCACAGGCTCGGAGTGAAGGGCGCCGCGTACGGCATCGACTCGTACGAGGTGGACGGCATGGACGTGCTCGCCGTCTACCACGACATGCACGAGATCTGCGAGACGGCGCGCCGCACGAGCCGGCCAGCCTTCGTGGACATGCGCTGCTACCGCTTCAAGGGTCACTCCATGAGCGATCCGCGCAAGTACCGCGGACGCGAAGAGGAGGAGCACTGGGAGGCCGACGACCCCATCCAGAAGCTGCGTGTGCACCTGCAATCGCGGGGCGAGCTCACGGACGAGCTCTGGAAGCAGACGGTGAAGGATGTCCGCGCCGAAGTGAAGGACTCCGTGGAGTGGTCTGACGCATCGCCCGCGCCATCCCGCGAGGAGCTGATGCGCGATGTGTTCATGGAGCGGTGGGGACCCTATACGGGATCGAGCCAGCCTGAGATGCTCGGCGGCGCCGAGAACGTGCCGAGTTTCGAGGCGATCGATCCGTCGAAGGCGCGCATGCCAGGGGAGCTGGGATGAGCACGATGATGTCCACCGCGTCCGAGGCGCCCGCCGGCGGGCTGCGCGAGATCGAGTTCCGTGACGCCGTCCGCGAGGCGATGAGCCAGGAGATGCGGCGTGACCCGCGCGTGTTCCTGCTCGGCGAGGAAGTGGCGCAGTACAACGGCGCGTACAAGGTGAGCCGCGGCATGCTCGAGGAGTTCGGGCCCCGCCGCATCATCGACACGCCCATCAGCGAGAGCGGGTTCGCAGGCATGGCCATCGGTGCGGCGATGATGGGGCTGCGCCCGATTGTCGAGTTCATGTCGTGGAGCTTCAGCCTCGTCGCTGCGGACCCGATCCTGAACAACGCGCCCAAGATGCTCTACATGTCAGGTGGCCAGTTCGGCTGCCCGATCGTCTTCCGCGGCAACAACGGCGCCGGAGGCCAGCTTGGATCCACGCACAGCTGGTGCGTCGAGGGTCTCTACTCCAACGTGCCCGGCGTCAAGATCGTGATCCCCGCGACGCCTGAGGACGCGAAGGGACTGATGACCACGGCGATCCGCGACGACGATCCTGTCTTCTTCCTTGAGAGCGAGCGCATGCTCGGCATGAAGGGCCATGTGCCCGAGGGCGATCACCTTGTGCCCTTCGGGCAGGCGCGCATCGCGCGGGCCGGAACGGACATCACGCTCGTGAGCTTCGGTCGACCTGTGCACTTCTGCCTCGAGGCAGCCGACGCGCTCGCGGCCGAGGGGATCTCGTGCGAGGTGCTCGACATGCGCACGATCCGTCCGCTCGACGTCGGGTCCATCGTGCGGAGCGTCAAGCGCACGAATGCGTGCGTGGTGGTCGACCAGTCGTGGAGCTTCGCATCACCTGGATCCGAGGTCGCTGCAGTCGTGCACCGCGAGTGCTTCGACGACCTCGACAACTACGTGCACCGCGTCCATTCGGTGGACGTGCCCACGCCCTACGCCACCAATCTCGAGCAGGAGTACCTGCCGAACGCGCGTCGCATCTGCGAGGCCGTTCGCGCATGCCTCTACCGCGCCTGAACGCACCACGGAAGGATTCCCACAGATGCCCGTCCAGCTCACGATGCCCCGACTCTCCGACACCATGGAGGCTGGCACCATCGTCCGGTGGAACGTCAAGGAAGGCGATCCCGTCTCAAGCGGCGACGTGGTGGCCGATGTCGAGACGGACAAGGCAACGATGGAGATGCCTGTCTTTGATGACGGTGTGGTCGCGAAGATCCTCGTCGATCCGGGCACCCAGGTGAAGGTGGGCACGCCGATCGCCGTGATCGCCACGGACGGGGAGGACGTGGCGTCCGCGGCGGCCTCGGGATCCGGCCCGACTGCGCCGGCACGAACCTCCGCGCCCGCGGCGGCGCCCGTCGCGGGCGCGTCGGCGCCGGCACCAGCGCCCTCCGCGACGGCTCCGGCTGCGGCGATACCGGCCACTCCCGTGAAGGCTGAGCTCCTCGACGACTCGGCGCTGCGCGCTGCGGTGCAGACGCCTGGGGCGCAGGCACCCGCCGGACCCAGGGTGCGTGTGTCGCCTGTGGCGCGTCGCATGGCGGACGAGTTTGGCGTTCCCATCGAGGCCATACGCGGTTCGGGTCCCGGCGGACGCATCGTCAAGCGTGACATCGAAGAGGCCATGGCGCGGATCAGGTCCGGGCAGCTCGCGCCGGTGGCGCGCACTGCGCCTTCGGCGGTGCCATCGACAGCGCTCTCCATGCCGGTGACGACGGTGCCCGTGGTGCCCATTGGCGCCCAAGCGCGCGAGGTCGCCGTGAGCGGCATGCGCCAGACGATCGCGCGCCGCCTCGTGGAGAGCAAGCTCAGCATCCCGCACTACCAGGTGACGATGCGCGTGAGCATGGACGCGCTGCTCGAACTGCGCGGCATGCTGAACCGCCAGCTCGAGACGCAGGGTGTCAAGCTCAGCGTGAACGATTTCATCGTGCGCGCGTGCGCGATCGGCATGCAGGCGCATCCCTTCATGAACGCAAGCTGGGGCGGTGACCGGATCATCCTCCACTCGGACGTGAATGTTGGCGTTGCAGTCTCCCTTCCCGCCGAGCGCGGCGGCGGTCTGCTTGTGGCGACCATCCGCCATGCTGACCAGAAGGGGCTGCGCCAGATCTCCCAGGAGACGCGCGCGCTAGCCGAGAAGGCGCGCACGAAGGGGCTCTCCGCCGAGGACATGGGCGGCAGCACCTTCACGGTGTCGAACCTTGGCATGTTCGGCGTGGAGCACTTCACGGCGATCATCAATCCGCCCAACAGCGCGATCCTCGCATGCGGTGCTGCGGTGGAGCAGCCTGTGGTGCGCAACCACCAGCTCGCCGTTGGCCACGAGATGTCCGCGACGCTCAGCCTCGATCACCGCGTGATCGATGGCGCGATGGCCGCCGAGTACCTGCGCACGGTGCGCCAGAACCTCGAGAATCCCGCGACGCTCATGGTCTGAACCCGATGGCGGACCGTGTGTCGCCTCAGGTGCGCAGCCGCATCATGCGGAGCATCCGAGGGTCTGGCACGGGGCCCGAGCGCACTGTGCGCAGCGCGCTCCACCGCAAGGGATTCCGGTTCCGCGTCAACGTGAAGTCGCTGCCGGGCACGCCGGACATCGTGCTGCCCGCGCACCGTACGGTCATCCTGGTGCACGGCTGCTTCTGGCATCGGCACGGTCGCTGCCGGCTGGCGTCGGTGCCACGGACCAGGCCCGAGTACTGGGCCGAGAAGTTCGCGGCAAACCGCAGGCGAGACAGGCGTGTCATGGCAGCCCTAGTCCGCCTCGGATGGCGCGTCATTGTGATCTGGGAATGCGGTGTGCGACCGGGAATGGCGTTTCCAGGCCTTCGCCGACGGGGGAACGGACGAGCACGGACGCGCGCACGCCGGCGCGCGGCACGTGGGCGTGGCACCACGCGCTAGCCATATCGGACTGTCCAAGTTTTCGGAACATCCGCTTCAGTCAGCCTTGACCCCGGACGATAGGGATTGGATTGTCGTGGAGCACCGTTCCAGACTTGACCTGCGGGTGTCCACGGCCGCGCACGCGGCAACTAGGAGGACTTCAATGGCAGCTGGACGCATGAGCATCTCTCTCGATCGCACACACGCACTCGCACGATGGCTTGTGGCATTGAGCGCTGCGTGCTGCGTGCCGTGCGCGGCGGCGCCTGTCACTGCGCCGCAAGGTGCGTCGACCCAGGTCGTGTCTGAAATCGTGGCGACTCCGGGCTCCCGTCAGGCTGCTGTCGCATCGCAGCTCAAGGCGATGAAGCCAGGGAAGCGAGTGCTTGTGCTGAGGGGCTTCGCTGACGATATCGCATCGCGCGACACCATCCGCGTGACGACTCTGAATCTGAAGACGAGGCGACCAACGACATCAACCGTTCAGAGCCCATGGCTCGATCGGGGCATCGCGTCCGCAGGATCCCGCGTGGCGACCTGGATGAAGTCGCTCGCGACGCAGGGGGTGGTGTTGGATGCTGTGCAGGTCTTGCCTCCCGACCCGGGTATCGCCGATCGGCTCTCGAGGCTGACCCATCCACAGTTGCGCGCCATTGCCGCGGATTCCCGCTACGGCGGTCTGGTGTCCGGGGACGCCGCGCTCGCGGATCTACCTGCGGTCATCGCCGCGGGACCGACCGGCTCGATGTGGTCGCGGGCGATGGAGCGACAGGTACGCAGCGCAACGCTGCAGGCCCATCGGCAAGGGGTGGCTCTCGCCTTTCCCAAGGTGGTGGTGGAGTGGTGGACGCCTGAGCCTCCCGAGCCCGCTCCGGTGTTGGCAACAGTCGTGGCTGCACCTGTGTCACGCGTCGGGGACCAAGGCGGGGTGGCGGGAGACGCGCCGACGACTCCACCTGCGCCGACGACTCCACCTGCGCCGACGACTCCACCTGCGCCGACGACTCCGCCTGCGCCGACATCTCCACCTCCCACGACCGTCACGATCCCGGTCAGCGAGGTGTCCTCAATCACGCAATCGACCAGAACGAAGGCCATGCAGGCCCTTTCGGCTGTGGTCGGCACGCGCAGAACGGCGGACTGGTCCGGCAACCTCTCGTACCGAGCCCAGGAGTGGGCAGCAATCTTCGACCGGGCCCGCGACTCGGCCGCGCTTCGGCAGCAGCTCATGGCAGTGGCAAATGGTGCCAAGGCCAACGTACTCAACGCGGATCCGTCTCTCTACCGGCGTCCGACGACGCTCGCCCAGATTCACCCGTCCCAGCTCACGTCACGGGCGGAAGCTGCGGGTCCGAATCGCGAGGTCTTCGCGCTGGCGATGGCGGACTGCGGGCAATCGGAGTTCGTCCGCCGCCAGGGCATGGAACTTGCGATTGCCGCGGTCTATCTGCAGGACCAGGAATGCGTCGCGAAGTGCATCGACATTCTCACGGCCTGCAAGGACCGTTTCCCGTTGCAGCGCGCGGGATGGACGGCCTACGAGCCCACATCGGTGCTGCCGCAAGGTGGCGACGGAGTGTGGCTCGCGACGAGCTGGGGCATCTCCGGCATCGTGGACATGCTTTCCTTGCTCGGGGATCGCGTGCCTCCAGCCCTTAAGGCGGAGCTGCACGTGCTGCTGCGCAAGGAGGTGGAGCTGATCGTCGGTGACTGGGCGGATCAGAGGCCTTGGTACGTCAAGGGTAGGGCCGTGCAGTCCAACCAGTGGATCGAGCCATGCGTTGGCCTGATCAAGGCGACGCTCTACCTTGGCGACCGGGATCTGCTGCCGGCATACAACCTGGGTGTGGAGAGCCTTGCGGCCTCGCTGGCAGTTCAAGGTTCGGATGGCGCGTTCATGGAGGGCGTCAGCTACGCATCCATGACGGTCGGCATGCTCTTTGATGCGCTTGATGACCTGCGTCTCAATGGCGACATGCGGTGCCATGCGATGCCATTCGTCGGGAACTGCTGGAGCTGGTTCGTGCACATGCACATGCCCGGTCGGCAGTACGTGAACACCTACGACTCGCGCATGTCGGCGATTCCGGCATGGGCGGTGTCCACTCCGCTTGGCAGCCTTGTGAACGCTGCCCTCGGCTCGGGCGATGACCGTGCGATTCCCGTGCTCAAGGCGCTGTTTCCTGCCGGCAACTCGAGTATCCCTGGAGTGCGGTACGAGGCAGCCCTCGCAGCGCTCGGGGCCGTGCCGCCGCAGCAATTGCCGACGCACGCGCACTTCCAGTCGCAGCAGCAGGTGACGTGGCGATCGGCATGGGAGGCGCCCTCACAGGCGCAGTCGGCGCTAGGTCTCTTCATCCGCGGAGGCAGTCGGCTCGACAGCCACTCCCAACGCGATCAGGGTCAGGTCAGCATGTACCTCGGGGACCGGATCATCCTCATGGAGTGCGGCACGCCGGAGTACGGTCGCGCGGATCTCGAGGAGAAGTTCGCGCGGGCAGCGGGCCACGGCATCATGCAGATCGGTGAGAGGCAGCCGAGAAACCAGGCTGTTGACGCGCCCATCGCCGTCGAGCGCCTCGACGAGACCGGAGGCAAGGTGCGGATCGACGCCACGGCTGCCTATCAGGGTGTGCGCTCATGTCAGCGGGATGTGGAGTGGCATGCGTCGGGTCGCCTTCTCATGCAGGATCGGGTCGATCTTGAGCAGCAGGTGCCTGCAGGCACAGAGTTCTACCGCTTCCATACCGGAGCGACATCGCCCGTCGAGATCGTGGAAGGAAAGGAAGGCTGGCTGGTGAGCTGGCCCGGCGCTGTCATGCGCATCTCGGCGAACGCTCCAATCACGGTGGAGCAGGTGGCATGGCCCGATGCGGTGCGGGAGCCATTTGTGCATCAGGCTCTGATCATCCGCAGCGCGGACCCCCAGTCCCGACTCGAGCTGCGTACGCAAGTGGATGTCTCCCGCAACGGTGCGCCGGTGCCGTGAGGTCTTTGCGGCCTGCGGCAGGCCAGACGTCTCGCGCATCGTGCTGCGTTCGCCGCAGAACGCCCGTATCGTATGAGCGCCGGAGCAGGACCAGATGACAGAGATTGCATTCCTCCTCGCATTCGCAATCTGCTGCATCGTGTGCGCATTTCGGCCTCCCTTCGCCTTCGCGCTGGTGGTGCTGCTGTTCCCGATGGAGCAGGTGGTGCAAGCGCACGCCCCTCGGCTGATCTCGTCTGCGCTGGGCATTCAGGCCATCAACTACGGCGTTGGACTTACGGCGCTCTTTGCCGTGACAAAGGTGGCTCTGACTCGTGCGGATGGGCTGTCACGATGGATGAATGCGGCGACCGTGAGCGCCCTCGTGATGCTGGCGTGGGCGGCGATCACCCTGCTGTGGTCGCCAGGACGGGCAGACGGCCTTGCGACGGTGGCAGGCAACTGGCCGTATCTCGTGCTGCTCGTGATCCTTGCGCCCGTGTTGCTCTCGGATGCCGAGGACCTCAGAGTCTCCATCCAAGCGCTGCTGGTGCTCGGCATGATCTTGTGCGCCGTGGTCGTGATGAGCCCGGAGTTCACCAGCAAGTATGGACGCCTTGGCTACACGATTGCCACAGGGGTCCGGAGCAATCCGCTTGCGATCGGCGAGCTCGGAGGCGTCGTGCTCCTCGTGGCGGCGACCATCCGAGGGTCCACCCTGCTTGGAGTGCCACTGCTTCCCCTGAGGGTTGCCGCGGCGCTCTTGGGAGTGCTGGTCGCGATCAAGTCGGGTTCGCGCGGGCAGCTCCTGTTCGCGGTCATCGTGGCGATCCTCTGCGTGCCGGTGGCCACGCCGATCCGAAATGTGGGCGCCTTCCTGTCGAGCGCGGTCATCATCATCGTGACCATCCTGGTGGTGGACTTCGTGATCTCGACCCAGCTTGGGGGCTTTGAGGCACGACGTTTCTCGGGCGAGTCAGTCCTCTACGGCGATAGCAGCGCGTTCGGCCGAGTCCGCAACGTCACCGCGATGGCGTCAGAGTGGATCCGCAATCCTGTCGCGATTGTCGCAGGGCTTGGGTACAACGCGTTCTCCCAACTGCCGGCGGCGGTGGGGCAGCCCTACTCGCACGTCATTTTCGCCGACGCGATCTTTGAGCTCGGATTGCCGGGGCTCGCGATGCTGATCGTCGGGCTCGTGGCGAGTACGTCAAGCGCCATCCGTCTCTGGCGCGCGCACGCGGCGGACCGTCGGCTGAGGGCAGCCGTCGCCGTGCTCATCGGCATGTTCCTGTACCAGGTGCTGCTGGTGAACAAGCAGGGAGCGATCTGGGGAATCCCGATGTTCTTCACCTTCGAGGCCGTGCTGACGCGCCTGTGGCTCCGAGAGCGCGATGCCATCGAGGTGGCCCAGGAGACCGATGCCGAGGAGGAGCCTGAGCCGAATGACGGCTATGCCGTCGCGTCCTGACCGCCGTGTAGCCACCCGTCTCTGGTCCTCATGCCTGCTTTGGGCCACTGTGGCGGTCGTTGCCGGCTTCCAGATGAGCTGGGGACGCGTTGCGGGTCTGTGCTTGGCCAACGACGATCTCAAGTTTGTCCGGCTTCCCGAGCGCGATCTGCCACTCGCGGAGGCGCTCGGAGACGCGTGGCGCACTCAACCGAGCTTCAGGCCGCTTGAGGTGGTCATGGCCCACCTGTCCGATCCGGTGTCGCTCTCGTGCCCGTGGGTCGTGCCCGTGCAGGCCGCAGCACTGGTGGCGCTTCTGTTGGCGACGCTTGCCTTGGCGCGTGCATCGCTGCCCGGGCATCCGGTGCTCTGGCCCGTTGCGCTCCTGATGGTGCTGCTGTCACCGGCCACCACCGCATCGCTCTGGCAGATGGACGCGTGCTCACAGACATGGAGTGCCGCGCTTGGCGCCTGGAGCGTGTGGCTGGCGTGGAGGTGGATCGACGGGTGCGCGATCGGGAAGAGTTCTTGGCGTGCGCTTGCCGCGCTTTGCGGGACGATGCTTGTTGGACTGACGGTCAAGGAGAACTTCTACGGGTGGGCGCTCGGTCTCGCAACCGCGAGTGCACTGATGTGGATGCGTGCCTTCGCACGGGATCGATCGGCTGCGCGGCGCATGGCGTGGGTCTCGATCCCCGTGATCGCCTTTCCGCTCGCGCATCTTGCGTGCAGATGGCGATGGAGTGCGCTCTCGGGCCTCATGGGCGGATCAGGCGAGGAGTCCCGCTACCAGGCGGAGTTCGGCACCAATCTGCTCGTCAACGCAGCGGTATCGCTGGCCGGCGCCGTCGGAGCGGGACCATTCCATCTCGTGCTCGACCCGGATGCGAGCATGGCACTGCGTGCGCTGCCGGCGGTCGCCACGTGCACGATGGTCGGCCTGATCCTGCTCGGTCTGGGTCTTGCGGCCTTCGATAGGGCAGCGGCAGCGGGCGTGCAATGGTCGGTACTTGGGGTTGCTGCCATCGCGAGTGTCGGAAGCTTGGCGGCGACGATCCCGATGCCTGCCGTATCCGAGCTCTATGGGCTCGGCGCAAACGTCGGTGGTGCGTTGCTTGTGGCTGCAGCGGCATCTGCACTTTGGCACGCGAGCGACGCCGTCCTGCGCCGTCCAGCGCGCGCTGCGCTCACGCTGCTGCTTGCGTCAGTGGCCGCCATCGGCACCTATGGCCTTGCAAGCCGTGCAGGCCACTTCTACGTGGTCTGGTCCGCGGTCCGGACCATGAACCACGCGATCGTCAGCTTCCAGCCGACGCTGGCTGCGGCGCGACCAGGAGACTCATCGGCCGTCGGCATGGTGCATGTGCCCACATCATGCCTTGTGGGCATTACCCACAGCCAGTACGTGATGCCTCCGCTGCAGGTGCTGGACCTGAACCTGACGGAGGAGTGGCTTGCCCGGCGCGATCCCGCCAGACGCATTGTGTTCTCGATCGGCACGTCGCCGCGCGAGCCGAGGCCGAACGAGCTCGTGCTCGACTGCGCCGCGCTCCCGCAGCATGGCCACTGGTGAAGGGCCTAGGCAGCGTCGGGCGACGCGGGTGCCTCGACGCCGAGCGGCACGAACTTGCGGCGCCGAATGCGCTCGTTGCCGAGCTGGCCGCAGGCCGCCATCGCGGCACGGCCCTTCGTGCCGCGTCGCTTGGTGAACTGGCCATTCGCGATGCAGCGGGCGAGGAACTCGGCGATCTCGTCCTCGGTCGGCGCGCGCCAGGGCGAGTCGCGGCGCGGGTTGTAGGGGATCACGTTGAGCGAGCAGCGGATCCCGCGCAGCCATGCGCACACCTCGTCCGCGTGCTCGGGAGCATCGTTCACGCCAGGAATCAGCACGTACTCCACGCAGATTGCGGCACTCTTGCGCATCGGGAACCCGACAAGCGCCTCGCGCAGCGCACCCATCGGCGCAGAGCGGTTGATCGGCATGATGGACGAGCGGATGCTGTCGTTGGGGGCGTTGAGGCTCACTGCCAGGTTGAGCTTGCGGAATCCATGTCGGCTGATGAACTCGCCAAGCCTTCGGATGCCGTCGAGCCGGCCCACCGTCGAGATGGTGATGTTCTGCGCCGGCACCGAAGGAC
>JBIKNS010000167.1:0-4960 GCA_044358545.1 Phycisphaerales bacterium
CGGCGACCGATGCGGGACCGATGTCGATCACCCGCGGGATCATCCTGACGCCCACGCAGGAGGCGGCGCTCCTGGCGATACGCGAGCGCGACGCCGCGCAGTTCACCACGTTTCACGAGCGCCTCGAGGCGATCCAAGCCGCGCTTGAGCGCGAGCTCGAGTCGAGCGAGCCCAATCGCGCGCGCATCGGTGCGCTGGTGCAGGAGCGCTACGAGATCCTGGGAGAGCGCCTTCGGCTTGAGGCCGGACAGGTGCGCGACTTCTGCACGATGCTGACGCCGGACCAGTGCGCCCGATTGGGACGCGCATGGCTCGGTCGCCACGGGTCCCATGGCGGACGGCATCGCGGGGGTAGCGGCCCACGGGCGCCGGGCACGCCTACGCTCCCTGCTCCATGAACCGATCCAACGCCCTTGCCGCAAGCCTGGCCCTTTCGACTGTCACGGTGATTGTCACGGTGGCGGTCGCTTCGGACGCACGCACCCGGGATTCTGGATCTGCCGGGAACTCGGCTGTGGCCACCGCGACGCCAGCACCGCCGCAGGGAGCGCCTGCGCCCGCAGCGGCGTCGGATGCCGGCACGATCCCGCAGATTCGGCTCAACCGGGTGTTCCGCGATGTCGCGCTGAAGCGTCCGGTGCAGGTGGTGTCTCGGCCGGATCGTCCCGGCGTGCTGTATGTGGTGGAGCAGCGCGGCCGCATCGTCGAGATTGATGCGTCGAGCGACACGGTGCGGAGCCGAACGGTGGCCGACTTCCCCTCGTCGACGGTGAACGCGAAGTTCAACGAGCAGGGGCTGCTGTCGCTGGCGTTTGACCCGCGCGTCGCGGAGAACCGCAAGGCGTACCTGTGGCTCACGGCGGGGGCATCCGACGGAAAGCCGGACCGGAATGTGCTTGTGGCGGTGCTGCTGGCTGCAGACGGCACGTTCGACCTCAACTCGCTCAAGCCACTCATCGAGATTGAGGATCCTGCCTGGAATCACAATGGCGGCACCGCGCTCTTCGGTCCCGATGGCATGCTCTACGTGTCGATCGGAGATGGCGGGTCGGGCAACGACCCGTGGGGACACGGCCAGGACCTGCGTGCGCTGTTCGGGAAGATCATCCGCATCGACGTCTCGCGCGAAGAGTCGGGCCGCGGCTACGCAGTGCCGTCGGACAATCCGTTTGTGGGTCGCGACGATGCGCGCCCCGAGATCTGGGCGAGCGGCTTGCGCAATGTCTGGCGCATGAGCTTCGACCGCACCACTGGCGAGCTCTGGGCGGGCGATGTGGGGCAGAACGCATACGAGGAGATCGACGTGATCACCAAGGGCGGCAACTACGGGTGGCGCCCGCGGGAGGGGTTCCATGGCACTCGCGGCGTACCGGACCGTGCGGACGAGAGGGGCGCCTTCATCGACCCCGTCGCCGAGTATCCGCACCGCGATGGCGTGTCGGTGACAGGCGGATACGTATGCAGGGATCCTGCGAGTCCTGAGCTCAACGGCGTCTACATCTACGCCGATTACGAGTACGGCACCTTCTGGGGGTTGCGCGCGCCCGGCGGCACGCTCGCGGCGGGACCGGCGGTGATCCTGAAGCGACCTCGGTTCTTTCCAGCGAGTTTCGGCGAGGGCACGGACGGCACGCTGTACGTCTGCGGCACGGAGAAGTCTCACGACGGTCCCGGAGCGATCTACGCGGTGGTGCCAGCAGGCAGCGCGGCGCGTCCGGCGGACGAAGCGTCCAAGGAGTCGCCGCAGCCTGCTCCTGCTCGGTAGCGCAGGGCTGTCCGGTGAATGGCCGGGGTACCATTCGATGCAGCCAAACCGCATGATCCCCGCATGAAATGCGGTCTCGGGGACATTGCCGCCGGTCAACCCGTACCGTTGACCACGCCACGATCCCCTCACAGGAGCACCCCATGACCCATGTACCCGCCATTGCGCACACGTTCCGATCCCTGCTTGCGGCGGCGATCCTCGGGATCTCGGCCTCCGGCATCTCGCTGGCGCTCGGGCACTCGGCGTCTGCCGCGCCGCAGGACGGCACGCAGCAGGGTGCTGGTGGCCAGTCGGGAGGCGGCGGACGCGCTGGACAGGGGCGCGGTGAGGGAGGTCAGGGCGGTCAGGGCGGTGGTCGCGGCGATCGGGCGAACCGTGGCGAGGGCGCAAACGAGGCAGGTGATGCCGGTCGTGGCCGCGGCGGTCGTGGCGGGGGCATGATGGGTGGCCGTGGCGGCATGGGCGGCGGTCGAGGCGGCATGGGCGCGATGAGCAGCATCATGACTCGCTTCGAGCCCGACTTCATGCGTCGGGACGTGCCGCTGTTTCAGGAGCAGCTCGGTCTCGATGGCGGACAGATGGCAATCGTCGAGACGCTGATCAACGACTACGACCTCGAGTTCCAGCCGAAGGTCGAGGAGATCCGGCAGCAGATGCAGGACTCCACGATGCAGATCTTCCGCAGCTTCATGGGCGGCGACATGCGGGAGCGCATGCGCGGCGTCATGGAGAGCGTGCAGGCAGACCTTGAGCAGATGGAGAAGGAGGGTGGCGCCCCGCTCGATGACGAGGCGCGCCGCCGCTTCTTCCGCGAGCGCATGGAGAAGGTCTCCGAGGAGATCATGGCCGAGCGCAAGGCAAATGGCCAGGACGCGGAGATGCGCGCCACGATGCAGGTCATGTTCGACTCGATGACGCAGTGGCTTGCCACGAAGAAGCGGATGAAGGCTGCGGTGGTGGACGGGATCCAGGCGACACTGACCGACGAGCAGCGCGGCCGCTGGACGGGCTTCGAGCGCTTCCTGCGCCGGGAGAAGACGATGGACGATGCGATCCTCTCCGGCGAGGGCACCAACCTGCTCATTGCGCTTGACGAGGCGCAGCTTCCGCAGGTGTCGCTGGATGCGGCCAGGAAGGCGCTCGACGAGTACGAGCTCGCGCTTGATGCCGCCCTGAAGGCGCGCGAGGACACGCTTGATGCCACGGAGCCATCGATGCTCAAGGCGATTGTGGCGGCAAATGAGCGTGAGGCGATGGCCGCCGTCGACAGGCAGCTCGCGGCACGCCGCCAGGTGCGCGACGTGAACGACACCTTCGTGGAGACCATCAGCTCGACGATGCCTCCCGAGGATGGCGCGAAGTTCAGGTCTGCAGCGCTCGCGCAGAGCTACCGCCGCGTGTACCGCGAGGACCAGGCGACGCGCGCCTTTGTCTCGGCGCTTGCGATGCAGGGGCTCGACCCCACCGTGGCGAAGGGCCTGGCGGAGATGCAGGCGACCTACGCGCAGGAGCTCGCCCAGTGGAACAACCGGCTGATTGCGGCGATCCGCAAGGAGGAGCCGTCACAGCGCCGCTCGGAGATCGAGCGTGTCGTTGGCATGATGTCGGGCACGAGGGGCATGGCATTCGGGCCAGGCGGCTTCGGCAACGATGGCCCCAATCCCGTGAACGACATGTTCGACCAGCGGGCCGAGTACATCAACGCCACCGTCGAGCGCATCAAGTCGATGCTGACGCCGGAGCAGGTTGCGGCGCTGCCGCGCGGGCGTGAGATGGGCAACACCCCATGGGGGACAGGTCGCATCGAGGAGATGCCAGAGCAGTTCCGCGAGCGCGCCAAGCAGTTCGACAAGAACAACGATGGGATGATCGACACCGACGAGCGCCGCGAGATGTTCAGGTCGATGCGCGGCGGCGGCGGTGGCGGTGGCGGCGACCAGCCGACCACCTGACGCGCGCGTCAAGGCAGCGTCTTGCGTGTGATGCGTGGCGCTTGGTGCGGCTATCGCGTGGGCGGTGGACGGACCGTTGCGCCCGCAGGCACGCTGTCCTGCACCCACACCCCGGCGCCGATCGTGGCGCCGCGACCGATCACCGTGGCCCCACCGAGGATCGTGGAGTTCGAGTACACGGTGACTCCATCCTTGAGGGTCGGGTGGCGCTTGGCCCCGCGCCGCAGCGAGCCGTCGGCGTGCCGGTCGAACCTGCGCGCGCCGAGCGTCACGCCCTGGTAGAGGGTGCAGTTGCGGCCTATGACAGTCGTCTCGCCGATCACGACGCCGGTGCCGTGGTCGATGAAGAAGCCGTCCCCGATGCGGGCGCCGGGATGGATGTCGATGCCGGTCACCGCGTGCGCCCACTCCGACATCATGCGTGGCACGAGCGGCACGCGCTCGAGGTGCAGCGCATGCGCGATGCGGTGCACCGCAAGCGCACGCGGACCGGGATAGCACAGTGCGATGCCTTCGATCGACTCGGCCGCGGGGTCGCGGTCGTATGCGGCCTTGAGGTCGCTGCGGATCGACCTGCGGATCGCCGCGAGTCGCCGCTGCAGCGCCCGGCAGGCCGCTGCAGCCTTCGCCTCCGGGCGTGGCGCACGTGTGGAGCGGAATGCAATCGCGATCTCGCGCTCGAGCATCACCATCCACGAACCCCATGAGGTTCGGTCGCGCTCCTCCAGCAGGAGCATGCGCGGAAGCGCAGCAGCGCAGGCGGACACCATGTCGGGATCGGGCAGCGACCGTGGGCGTGACATCGCGGGGCATCCTAATGGTCCGCATGACTGGCGCCGCGCACACACTTCACGAGGCGTTGTGCGATGAGGCACGGCACCCTGAGCACGCGTGGTAGCGTGGAGGGCGGCATGGATGCCGCGACCTCCGCACCGCTACCGGCCTACTCGTTCGCGCGAGGCGGCGTCGGGCGAATCATGGTGGCTGTCGGCGCGCTAGGGTTTGCGAGTGGCCTGCCCTACATGCTGGTCACCGACGGCATCGCGTTCTGGCTGGCGGACGCGAAAGTGCCGCTCGGGCAGATCGGCCTGCTCGGTCTTGTCACGATGCCGTATGCGCTCAAGTTCCTTTGGGCGCCACTGCTTGACCACTATCCCGCGCCAGGGCTTGGGGCGCTCGGGCGCAGGAGAGGCTGGCTTGTGGCCCTGCAGGTGGCATGCGCGGCTGCGCTTGCGGCACT
>JBIKNS010000168.1:0-4934 GCA_044358545.1 Phycisphaerales bacterium
GCACCCACCACCATCCACCCGCACCACAGCAGCACGACGTACAGCGCGATCACGCCCGCAGCGCCGAGAATGCCGGTCTCCTCGCAGATGATCGCGTAGATGAAGTCGGTCGTCCCCTCAGGCAGGTAGCCGAACTTCTGGATGCTGTTGCCCAAGCCGCGCCCGGCGAGGCCACCCCCGCCGATCGCACCCATCGACTGGATCACGTGGTAGCCGATCCCCTGCGGATCCTGGTAGGGATCGAGGTACGCGAGGATTCGATTGACGCGGTATGGGCTCGTGATGACGAGCCCAACAAACCCGAGGATTGCCGCCGGCGCCATCAGTGCCATGTGCCACACCCGGCACCCCGCTGCGATCAGCATGATGAGCGACACCGCCATGATCAGCACAGCTGTGCCGAGGTCCTCTACCGCGATCCCGACGCAGATCGCGGACACCGCTGCAAGAGGCAGCGCGAACCCGCGCCAGAACTCGTGTGCCCGAGCACTGTTCCTGCAGCACCACCACGCGAGGGCGAATGGCAATCCCCACTTCGCGAGCTCGCTGCCCTGAAAGGTGATTGGCCCAATCGCAATCCACCGGTGCGCACCGTTGACCTCGCGCCCAACCCCGGGCACATGGGTGAGCAGGATGCCGAGAACGGACATGGCCAAGATCCATGGCACAGGGTTGGCCACGCCCTTGAGCCGGGCCAGCCGGTCTACGGGGATCATCGCGCCAGCTGCGAGGCACAGTGCCGCAAGCACCGCGAACACCGTCGCGCGCGACGTCAGCAGCCCGTGGAGCGTGGTGCCCCCTGATCCATGCACGCTCAGGCTCGCAGAGTTCACGAAGATCACCCCAACCATCAGAAGGCAAAGCGTGGCCAGTGCGATGCCGTGTCCTGCGCGCAACATGCGTTGTCTATCGGCCACTTCGCCCGCCGCAAGCGAATGAATCCGTCGTCACGACTATCCTGATCGATCGCGATGCGCGTCTACCTTGAGACCTTCGGCTGCCAGATGAACGAGCTCGACAGCGAGCTCGTGCATAGCCAGCTCTCGAGCCTGGGCTACCAGTTCGTCGATCGACCCGAAGAGGCGCAGATCGTCCTCTACAACACGTGCTCTGTCCGCGAGCAGGCCGAGCAGAAGGCCTACAGCCGCATCGGCATCATCGGACAGCGTAAGAAGGCGGGCGAGAGGCTGATCCTGGGCGTCATCGGCTGCATGGCGGAGCGCGACGGCATCGACATGATGCGGAGGCACCCTCAGGTAGACCTGCTCTGTGGTCCGGCCGAACTCGACCGCCTCCCTCAACTGATCGATAATGCGCGTACCGCCACTGAGGCGGCGGAGCGGGATGCGATCGAGTCTGCGGACGCCGCCCCAACACGACCTAGGGGTCGGGTGGCCACCCCCAGTCCGCGTACAGACCGGGTCGCCCTCGCAGGCAACAAGACGCGCCGTACCGCCACCCTCGCCGCAGCCGAGGACAACCTCGAGGCGCTTGACCTCTCCCGTAGCTTCCAGCTCTCAGGCGAGCATGCCCGGCGCCGTTCGGCCTACGTACGTATCACCCGTGGCTGCAACAAGTTCTGCACCTACTGCGTGGTGCCGCATACCCGAGGGGCTGAGGTCCACCGACCGCCGGACCACATCGTGGATGAATGCAAGAAGCTCGTGGACGCCGGGGCCATCGAGATCACCCTTCTTGGTCAGACGGTGAATCATTATCGGTACACCCATGGCGCTTCGGTGTCGGTCAATGGGGTGGAGTTGGCCCAAGTGGGACCAGGGCTGAGCGCATTTCGGGCGTCCCCGTCCCACGGTACGGCCGTGCCGGGTCGGACCGGCACGAGTGCCGCCATAGAACCAGGCCTAGCGACCGGCGGAGCGGGCAGCCGAGTCACCACGTTCGCCGACCTTCTTGCACGCATCCATCACGAAGTGCCGGGCCTGCAGCGGCTCCGGTTTGTGACGAGCTATCCGCGCGACTTCGGACCCGACATCCTCGGTGTGATGCGAGATTGCCCGCGCATTTGCCGCTACCTGCACGCGCCCGCGCAGAGCGGTTCCGACCGCATCCTCAAGCTCATGAACAGGGGCTACTCGGTGGGCGAGTACCTGGAGTTCGTGCATCAGGCTCTAGAAACCCTGCCGGACGCAGCAATCGCGGGCGACATCATCGTGGGATTCCCCACCGAGAGCGAAGACGACTTCCGAGCGACTGTTGACTTGGTGCGCCGCGTCCCCTTCAAGAACAACTTCATCTTCAAGTACTCGCCGCGACCCGGCACAACTGCCATCGACCGCTTCCCTGACGACGTCCCCGACGAGGTGAAGCGTGCACGAAACAATGCGCTTCTTGCGGTGCAGAGCGAGGTTTCTGCACGAGTGCACGCGTCATGGGTTGGACGGTCCGTGCCCGTGCTCTTTGATGACGTGCGGGTGTTGAGCGCACCCAAGAGCGCACAGGAGCCCCCGCGCGTGGAACTCGGTTGGGAACGCAAGGAGCAGTCGACTGAAAGCGCGAAGGCCAAGTCGACTGTGCAAGCAATCGGGCGAACCCCACAAGATTTGATTGTGGCGGTGGACTGTGCCTCCGAGTCTGCCGCGCAGCAGCTGCTCGGGTCGATCTGCCCGATTCAGATAAAAACGTCTATGCCGTTGCTCCTGCGCGGCTCCCTGACACCGTAGACCGGTAACTGGATTCGCGCGGAACTGGGGGTGTCGCTGCTGCGCTCGGAGCGCGCGTTCAGACCGCGTTGGAATGTCGCAAAACGGCTTTCCAGCGCTTGACCACCCTCGGATTGCGCGCACATTCACTGTCGGTCGAGAGGGATACGGAAAAGGGATCTGTTCCTGTTTGGACGCATCCTAGTTTTCCCTAAAAGGTCCCTCTATGAAGACTCCCCTCATCGTTTCCGGTCTGGCCCTCTCGGCGGCCGTTGTCTCCTCTGCCCATGCAGGTTTCACGGGTTTCACCGTGCAGAACGTGGGCGATGTAAGCGTCGGCGGCTCGAGCCGCACCGTCTACCAGGTCTACGCCAACTTCAACGCGTCGACCGACATTCTGCTGAATGTCCTCAAGCACGCCGTCACGTCGGGCACGATGGCTGCCCTGCACAATGACACCGATAGCTTCTTCGGTGGAGCGGGCGGCTGGTCTCCGACGTTCTCCAACGTAAATCTCCAGGGCGACTCGTTCGTCACCGCCTCTGGACTCGTGGGTGCCTCAAGTTCGACCTCTTTGGATCCGGGCTTCACACTCCCCACGGGTGCCTCCATCGCCAACGGCTCCGGCTGGTTCAATGCCAACCCCAACTCCCCCATCGTGGTGGGATCAGGACTGAAGGTCCTGATCATGCAGGTGGCCATCGCAACCGGTAGCGCTGGGTACAGCGCTTCGCTCGAGGTCGGCTACAAGGCCAACCAGTCGGATACCACACCCCTCTTCGGAAGCGGTACCTACACGATTCCCGCCCCGGGCGCTCTGGCGCTGCTCGGCGCCGCGGGTCTCATCGGCCGCCGCCGTCGGGCCTGAGTTTGACCTGGGCGACCTCCTGACGGGGGTCCTTCGCCCAAAAGTTTGATGAGGTGCGTCCCATACCTCGCCGGAAGCGGCGGGGTATGGCTTTTTTGGTGCCTTTTTCTGAAGAGTGCTTGCGCATGTGGTAGAGCGGCGCATACTGCACGGTCTGGTGCTCGAAGTGTTCGGGCACGGGGCAGGTAGAGGGAAACACCGTCTCGCTCAACAGGGAGGGCGAGGCAAGGGAAGGAAAAGGCCATGCGCTATCAATATGCGCTCAGCATGACGCTTGCACTCGCCGGGGGTTCCGCGACTGCTTCGGCCGCATTTACGGGGTTCACCGTCCAGTACGCCGGCGTCACTAGTGGCGTCCAGGTGTACTGGCTCTTCGCAAACTTCAACGAGAGCGATGACGTCGTTGTCAGCCTCAACGAGTTTGACCTTGAGGACGGGACGATGTCCGGGATAGCCCATGCGGACAATTCCGGGCTTCAGGGCGGAGCGGCATGGGATCCACGGCACACGCTCGGCACGCAGGCATCGCGGGATTCATTTGTCAGCATCGACGGCATCATCGGGTCTGCGTCGGTCACCGTGATCAACGGGTTCGGATCAGGTTCCCGAATCGCTGATGGCGCCAGCTGGTCTAGCTCTGGTGCCTTGACCGCCGTTGGGTCCACAAACCGCGTGCGCATCGCTCAGTTTGCGGGCCAGTTCGCGAATGGCAACGGGTTCCTGGCGAGCCTTCAGATCAGATATCGAGACAGCCTGAACAGCACGACCACCATGGACGGCTTCGGCACATTCCTGATCGGCAGCGCGGTGCCCGGTCCTGGTGCGCTTGCGCTCATGGCGTTGGCCGGCTTCAGGCGCTCACGGCGGCGCTAGGCCGTCGATCACAGCACACTGCACTCGCGCCTCACCGTCGGTCTTCGGACCGACGGTGTGGGCGTTTTTGCGCGTGTTTTCCGTGTGTTGCAGAAGGTCGCTTCACGCAACGCTCACAAATCGCCGAGCATTTGCGCGATTCCAGAACTGTCACCTCGTTTGACCCCCAAAAATCCGTCGGGAAATCCACCGCACCGCTTGACTGACCTCAGGAATGACCTACGTTGGTAGGACAAGGGTGGGGATTGGCCGTGTGGCGGTCGCACCCGCGAGTGTTTCGAAAAACCAGAAGAAAGGTTGGAAAAGGATGAAGTCATTTACCGTCATCGGAGCTGGTCTGGCCGCTGCAGTCGCTGCCGCAGCAAATGCGAACGTCACCGGTCTGGAGGTTGAGTACGGTGGCCTGGTAGGTAATCGTCACGTGTGGAACGTGTTCGCCGTCACCACCAACGCCCAGAACGTCATGCTGAACGTCATCGGTCACACGGTGACCGCCGGCTCGATGGCTGGCGTCCAGCACAACGATTTCGGCG
>JBIKNS010000169.1:0-4930 GCA_044358545.1 Phycisphaerales bacterium
AGCTTGGCGTGAAGACGCCCCGGTTCATCGTCGAGAGCGACGCGACCATCGTGGCACCGCTCATGTTCCAGTACGTGATGGAGACCGTGCGCGCCCCCGCATCGGCAAAGCCAGGCCGCCGGTCGCGCCCGCGCGCCCGGGCGGCGGCACGTGCCTGAGTGAGCGATGTTCAGGGTCGCGCTCATCTCGACCGGCGGGACGATCGAGAAGACCTATGACGAGCTCGCCGGCATGCTCACCAATCGGGTGAGCGTGCTCGACGCGGTTCTCGCGTCGCTCGAGCTGCGCGGCGTATCCATCGACCGAGTGCCGCTCATGAACAAGGACAGCCTTGACATGACGCCGGATGACCATGCGCTCATCGCGGAACGCGTGGAGCGCGAACTGCAAGGGCACGATGGCGTGGTCGTCGTGCACGGCACGGACAGGCTGGCGGTCTCGGGCGACGCGATACTCGCCCGCCTTGCCGCAGCAGGCGTCAGGAAGCCAGTCGTGCTGACCGGCGCGATGCGGCCATGGGAGCTTCGCCGCACGGATGCGGTGCAGAACCTCACCGAGGCACTGCTTGCCGTGCAGGTGATGCCGGCCGGCGTCTATGTGGCCATGCACAACCGAGTGCTCGCCTTCCCGGGCGTGCGCAAGGACGTCTCGAGCGGCACTTTCGTGAAGGACCCCGCGCGCGACGGGAAGGCACACGAGACCTCCCCAGCGCCATCGGCCACGATCGGAGCGCGCTAGCGCACGCGATGGACGGACCACTTCCTGCACCGGGCGCACTAGCCGCACTCTGGATGGGGGCGACTGCGGCCATCGGCCTCCTGCTGCTCCTCTGCGGCGGCAGGCTTCTCCTGCTCATGGTGACGGTGGCAGGCGGCGCCGCGGGGTGGCTCGCGGGCGGCGCGGCGTGCGAATCGCTGGTGCCCGAGTGGCCTCCCGCACTGTGCGCGGCAACCTGTGCCGTGCTTGGAGCGGGGCTTGCCGCACTCTTCCTCAATCCCGCGGTCGCGGTGCTGCTCGCGCTTGTGGGCGCAAGCGCCGGCATTCTTGTGGCGGGTGCGCTCATCGAGCGGGGAATTGTGCCCACCGGCCGCGCCCCGTACGGCGCGCCACCGGCAGCGGCAGTCGATCCTTCAGCGGCGACGGGCGTGCGTGAGGCGCGCAGCACAGCGCTCGCGGCGATCGAGCGTGCACTCTCGAACCGCACCGACTCCGCCGTCCGCCAGTCCGACGGCGCACCCACCGACTCGCTGGTGACGCTCGCACGCGCGGGAACGCAGGTGTGGCGCGAGCTCTCTTCATCATGGAAATCGGTGCCAGACCAGGCACGCACGTTGCTTGCCGCATCGGCGGGCGCAGGTGGCGTTGCTGGACTCGTCCTTGCGATGCTGTTCTCGCGCTGGGCCATGGCCGGCGTCTCCGCCCTCGTCGGCTCGATCCTGCTGTGCGGAGCCGGTCTTCCGCTCGCCGAGCGCATCTCAGGAGGCGCCGTGCGAGCCCCTGAATCCCCGATCGGGTGGCTGCTTCTGGTGGGTGCCGGTGCCGCCGTGGGCTGGGCGTTCCAGTCGTGGCGGCGCCGTGCGTCGGAGGCGGCGGCGCGGGCGCCCGCACCCGCATAGGCTCGCGGGCGATGGACCACTTCCGCTACCGCGATGGATCGCTGCACTGCGAAGGAGTGCCGCTTGAAGGGGTTGCGACGGCGGTTGGTACGCCGACGTACATCTACTCGGCGGCAACCCTGCGCGATCACCTGACGCGCCTCGCGGACGCATGGGCACCGCTCAGCCCAAGGATCTGCTTCTCGGTGAAGAGCTGCCCGAACATCGCGGTGCTCCGGACTCTGGTCGATGCGGGTGCGGGCATGGATGTCGTGTCCGGTGGCGAGCTCGTGCGCGCACGCCGCGCAGGATGCCCATCCGACTCAGTCGTCTATGCCGGTGTCGGCAAGTCCGACGCGGAGATACGACTCGCGCTTCGCGAGCGCATCGGCCTGTTCAACATCGAGAGCGAGCCTGAACTCGCGAACGTACAGCGCCTTGCCGCGGAGGAGCGCTGCACCGCGCACTGCGCGCTGCGCGTCAACCCCGATGTCGATCCGCGCACCCACCGCCACACGACCACAGGCACGCGCGAGACGAAGTTCGGCGTTGACATCGCGCATGCGCTGGACATCTTCCGCAGGCATGGCCGCGAATCTCATGCGCTGCTCGACGGCATTCACCTTCACATCGGATCACCCGTCTACACCACAGATCCCTACGTGGAAAGCGTGCGACGCGCGCTTGCGCTGATCGACACGCTGGCTGCCGAGGGCATCCGCATCCGCACGCTGGACCTTGGCGGCGGCTTCGGCGCCGACTACGAGACGGGCCAGAGCCCTGACGCGCGGCTCTATGCCGCGGCCGTCGAACCCCTCCTCGCGCCTCGCGTGCGCGACGGGCTGCAGCTCATCCTCGAGCCGGGGCGCACGATCGCGGCGAACGCCGGGATCCTGCTCACGCGCGTGCAGTACGTGAAGCGTGGCGGCGCCAAGTCATTCGTGATCTGCGACGCGGGCATGCACACGCTGCTGCGCCCGTCGCACTACGACGCCTTCCACTTCATGTGGCCCGTGCGCCCGCCTGAGGGGTTCCTGCCCGAGCGGCGCGCGAAGGGCATGTCGATGGATGGCCTCGAGCGGGTGGACGTGGTGGGACCGCTCTGCGAGACAGGCGACTACCTCGCGCTCGACCGTGACCTTCCCCGCATGGAGCGTGGCGACCTGCTCGCCATCTTCACTGCCGGCGCCTACGGGATGAGCATGGCAAGCCGGTACAACAGCCACCCGCTCCCCGCCGAGCTGATGGTCGACGGCACGTCGGCGCGGGTCGTGCGCCGACGCGAGACAGTCGATGACCTGATGGCGCACGAGGATCCCGTGGGTGCACCGATCGCCGCACCAAGTGCGGCCGTGGGCATCCCTCCCCATGCCGAGGCGGTGCGACAGTGATCGCGCGCGAAAGCGATGGCGTGTGGATCACGATGCGCGAGACCATCGCCGCGCATCCTGAGGACGTGTTCGCCGCGCTCACCACAAGCGACGGCCTGACTCGATGGTTTCCCGTCGCTGCGGAGGTCGACCTGAGATCGGGCGGATCGATCGTGCTCGGCTGGGACCGCAAGTTCAAGCGCACGCTGACGATCGGCATTGACTCGTTCGACCCGGGGGGCAGCATCGTGTGGCGATGGCCCGGGCGCATCGGCGATCATGACGTACGTGCAGAGTGGACCGTGACCCCCTCCACCGAGGACGGCTCGCTGGTGGTGCTGCGCATGGGTCCCTTCGCCGAAGATCCCGAGTCGCTTATCGCGATGGCCGAGGATGCCGAGAGCTGGCGCTGGTACCTCTGCAACATGCGCACGGTGCTCGAGGCACGCGTAGACATGCGCGCCGAGCGCCCGCTCTAGACCTGCAGGCGCCGGACCTGCGCGCTAGGCCATCGAAGCTGCGGCAATCGAGAGCACGATCAGCGGCGGCCAGCACCACAGTGCGGCGGCAAGGTCGTCGAGCAGGATCCCCCATCCTCCATGTCGCCCCTGAAGGCTGCGGATCGCGCCAGGCTTCCATACGTCGAAGGCCCGGAAGAGCAGAAAGCCCGCTCCGCAGCACGCGACGCAGGCAGCGATGCTGCCTTCCGGATTCGGCCACACCATCGGCCACGGCACCGCGCACAGCGCGAGCGCTGCACCCGCAGTCTCGTCGGCGACACACGATGAAGGATCCTTCGCGCCAAACCCGCGCTCAGCGTCGCTGCCGAAGCGGATGCACGAAACGCAACCGAGCGCAAGCAGCAGGCCGAGCGACGCGAGGGCCATCCACCATGGCGCTCCCGACCAGGCAAGCAACACGACGATGCATGGTGCGGGCAGCGAGCCCCAGGTGCCTGGTGCAGGACGTAGCAGTCCAAGACCGCAGCTCGTGATCGCAAGCATCGGGATGGACCCCATGCCCGTGGCCCGCCGCGAACCCGCGCTCACGTCGCGCTCCTTGGCGCGGGACGCAGCATGCGTCCGGCACGCCAGATGTACGGGAGCGCACTGCCCACCGTTGCCACCAGCATCGCCCAGACGAGGAAGACGGATGCGCCCTGCCAGGAGCTCGATGCGCCGATCGACGGGATGGCGGCCACTCCCAGAGCCACCGGAATCGCCACGCTCTGAAGGAGCATCTTGACCTTGCCCGCCCAATCGGCAGGGAAGGCACCCCCGCCTGACTCGACCACGGCGCGGACGCTGGTGACAAGCAGTTCACGGCCAAGCACCAAGATGGCCATCCACGTCGAGACTCCGCTGCGGGGCGCGAGGTCGCCACCCGCAAGAAGGATGAGTCCGCCGATCACAAGCACTTTGTCCACAAAGGGATCCATCACCCTGCCAAAGGGAGTGACCGCATCCCAGCGGCGCGCGAGATAGCCATCCACCACGTCGGTGGCCGCGGCGAACACGAAGAGCCCCACCGCGATCCACCCGCTTCTGGCCTCCGGAGAGGCGGGCAGGTTGGACACCACCACGAAGAACGCGATCGCGACGCCAAGCCGCATCGTGGTGATGGCGTTGGGCAACCATCGAAGTCGCGCGAGCACCAACGGATGCTAGCCCTGTGCGCGAGCGCTCGTGAGCGCGGCTGCCTCCAAGATGTCGTGCCGGACCTTCAGCGAACCACATCATCCTGCGCATCCGGTCGGTCGTTGCGGGGGTCACGCTTGGGCTCTATGCTCCCGCGCTCGGCGAACCCCCCGCCCCGCCACAGGTCCCTCACGAGATGCAGCCGATCCACTTCTATGCAGCATGCGCGGTCGCAGCAGCGGCCCTCTATGCGCTGATGCGACCCAAGGGACGCGCGATTCGAGCCGGCGCCACGATCGTGGGATTCGCCGCCGTGGCGTGGATGCTG
>JBIKNS010000036.1:0-15526 GCA_044358545.1 Phycisphaerales bacterium
GTCCTGAGTGTGTCCAGCGGCACACCCTCCGCCGATGGCTGCACAGGGGTGCCTCCAGCAGCGCCTCCGGCAGCGCCAGCACGTCAGGCAGTGCTGGCGATCGAGGCACCGTTGGGCTCTGTTGCCCCTGATGCGCCGTTGCACATTGACCGCAGTGCGTGGGTAACGCCGCCGGAGGGCACTTCGCCGGCCGAAAGGCTCATGGCGCTCCGCGCCCTGCATGATGCGAATTGTCCGCACTGCACGACGGCCACCGGTCACACGCAGACGGTGTTCGGCGAGGGCAACCCGTCCGCGCGACTGGTGTTTGTGGGCGAGGCTCCCGGCGAGACCGAAGACCAACTTGGGCGCCCCTTCGTCGGTCGGGCAGGGCAGAAGCTCGACGAGATGATCAAGGCGATGGGGATGTCGCGAGAGGACGTCTACATCGCCAATGTGCTGAAGTCACGCCCGCCGGACAACCGCACTCCGCTCCCCACAGAGGTCGAACGCTGCGCTCCGTATCTCGCTGCGCAACTGCAGATCATCCGTCCGGAAGTCATTGTGTCGCTTGGCGGTCCGGCCACGAAGTTCCTCTTGGGGGTGGATACGGGCATCACGAAACTCCGGGGCCAGTGGGCAGACTGGTGCCCGCCGGGCGCCGCCTTGGCCGACCGTATCGCGGTCATGCCGACCTACCACCCTGCGTACCTGCTGCGGAACTACACGCCCAAGACGCGTGGCGAGGTGTGGTCAGACCTCAAGCAGGTGATGGAGCGCCTGCAGCAGGGATCCTGAAGCGCAAAAATCTCGGGGAACCCCGCACCGGGCTCGTGCGTAGACAGGAATGAAGGAAGTGAAACGGGCTTTGTATGCGCCCGACTGGACGCTCTCCATGGCTCCAGGACCAATGAGCCCCCCACGAGGAGCCTGTCGCGGCTTTAGGCCTGCGGCGGGCTCTTTTATTACTCAGCCATCAGTGCGATCGCGGCGCTGGTGATCAATGCAGATCCCTGCGGATCGAGCGACTCCGGTGATTGACCGTACTGGATCAACTCCGGAGTGCCGCCGGTGGCGAACAGGGCCGCCGCCATGTTCCCGACGCTGCACCATCTCGTGGCGTTGCCCCCACCGCGTACCGACTGGATGAACGCCTCCGAATCACCGGACGCGTACTCAGCGAGCAACCCTCGGTCAATCTCCTCAACCTGCTTGCGCACCTGGGCGCCCACGGGACCCGGATCGCCAAACACCGGCCCCACATGGCTCAAGTCCGCGGATGCCACCACCAGCGTGCGCCCGGGCATCGACTTGATCGCATCGCGGAGGGCTACCCGGAACTCGGCGAACGATGCTCGCGCGCCATCATCGGCAATCATCGCCCGCATCGGATCGGGCACAAGCGCCGCAAATGCGGGAACGCCCGGAAGCACGTGGGCAATCCATGGGATATGGAACTGCACCGAGTGCTCCCCGAGGAAGTCCGCCTCATCCTTGAAGAGTCGGTCGCCGAGGGTGCGCACAAGCGCATCTGCCATCTGGCCGTCTGAGGGCACGATCCCGAACGGGCTGTCCTGGCCGAGACGCGTCGCCACCACGCCATCACCGAGCCCAAAGTGGTTGGTCCCAAGGATGACGACCCGCGCGGGACGGGTGGCACCCATCACTGCCTTGTATGACGCCGCGTAGTTCGCGCCACCTCGGTCGAGATCCAGATGGGGTGCCACAATGCCCACCACGCCAGCACCGAGCTCGGGATCCTCAGCCTCCGCGAGGAGCCCCGAGAGCCGCTGACCGGCCGCATCCCGCGTGTCACCCGCGACCTTTGAGCCTGCGGCGGGGAAGGCGCCCGCGGCTCGGGTGCGCTCCATCGCCTCTTGTTCGAGCCGGTCAAACGTTGGACCCCACAGGAGTCCGGACTCATCAAGGTTGGCCACCAACTGTGTCAGCTGGTCCAGCGGGACCTTCGTGGTCTCGGCGATCTCCGCAAGGGTGTGCTCTCCCTGAAGTGAATGGATGAGCCCCAAGGCGTGGGGGGGCACCACCATCATGCGCCCGGTGAGATTCATCGGATCCCGGAGCCCGACGCCCACCTGCTTGTCGCGCTCCACCCCCACGGGCTGGAATGGTCGGACATGGGGACGGTCAAGATGATCGGGTGTCGCGGCCATGGGGACGCGAGTGTAGTGCGCGCATTTTGCGCAGAATGTGGGTTCCCTTGCGAACTCCTGGGCGGAACGGCCGATACTCGGAGCACGGTCGGGATGTGCCGGCGCGCTATGATTTCCCGTTCGGCCGCTGCGCCGGCGGGCGAAGGAACAGACTCGCCAACGTTGCCCGGCCGCAGACATTCACAGGAGACGTCCTCACATGGCTCACTTCTCTTCTCACCGACACGACTTGGGTGCACTCTCGCTCGCCCTCGCAGGCATGGCATCACTTGCGTTGCACGGTCAAGCGCTTGCGGTGGCGCTGCAATCTGCACCCGCCACAAAGCCGGGACAGTCGCCAGCCACGGCACCGCAGGGAGCCCCGGTTGAGCAGAAGGGCGCGGACATGCCGAGCCTGTCCGCGACGGCACCTGCTCCGGACGTCCGGCAGCTGACCGCTGCTCAGGCGCCGCCGGCTCCGCAGGTGTCTAACGAAGTGCCCATCATCTTCGAGCCAGCAGTCCTCGACCTTGGCGAGATGCAGGCGGATATCCCGAAGGCGGGCGTCGTCAAGCTCCGGAACATCAGCACGAAGCCAGTGAAGGTGCTGAAGGCCATCCCCGGATGCGGTTGCACCACCGTTGGCGCGCCGCAGGATCCAATCCAGCCCGGCGAGGCCGCAGAGATTGAGATCACGCTGAAGCCCGGCCCGAAGCCAGGCGTCAACATGCGCAAGAGCGTGACCTTCCAGCTCGAGGGCTACTCGCCCATCGTGCTGACAGTGCAGGGCGATGTGGCCGCCTACGTGACCATCGAGCCCGACATCGTGGACGCCCCCAAGGCAGGTGCGACGACCGAACAGAAGATCGTGCTCCGCTCAGTGGATGGACAGACGTTCTCGGTCAAGGGTGCCAACCCGCCAATCATCGCCACCCTCCCGGCTGAGGCGGCTCTTGAGCACACGCTCGAGGTGGACTGGGGCAAGTGGGAGGCACAGGGTCGGGCCATGAAGCTCTCGGTCGACACCACGCACCCCAAGGCGCCCTCGCTGTCCGTGATGATCAAGCGTCCGCTCGTGCTCGAGCCGAGCGGAAAGATGCCGCCGTCAGCGACAACGCCAGCCCCGAAGCCGGCGAGCGAGCTCGTCACGGCAGCCCAGCGCGGCGATGCGGCGCGTGTGCGAGAGCTTCTCGCTGCGGGCGGCAATGCCAACGAGCTTGATCCCGACACCGGTCGCAGTGCGCTTCACTTCGCGTCACGCGAGAACCGGGTTGAGGTGATCGGCGTGCTGCTTGACGCAAAGGCGGACGTCAACTCGACCGACCGCACCGGCAAGACGCCGCTCACGATGGCCGCGGAGAACTCGGCCGTGGAGGCCACCGCGCTTCTCATCTCGCGCGGCGCCGACCTGAACAAGCGTGATCAGATCGGCGGAACGCCCCTCATCTGGGCATGCGGGCTCGGTAGCGCTCCGACGGTCAAGCTCCTGATTGACGCCGGGGCAGACCTGCGCGTTGTTGACGTGAACGGGCTGACTCCGCTCATCTGGGCGGCGGGCATCGGCAAGCCAGAGAGCGTGAAGCTGCTTCTTGAGCGCAAGCCTGACTTGGACATCAAGGATGGGGTGACCGGCGATACGGCGCTCATGCGTGCTGTGCGCAGCGGAAAGACCGAAAGCGTCAAGATGCTGATCGAGGCTGGCGCGCAGGTGGGCGGAACCAACAAGCAGGGTTTCACGCCGGTACAGATGGCCGCGATGAACGGCAACCTCGACAAGGTGAAGCTCCTCGTTGAGGCGAAGGCTGACCTTGCGGGAACCGACGCAAACGGCCGGACTCCGCTCGACCTCGCGACTCGACGCACCGACAACAGCGGCAAGGAGATCGCTGCGTACCTTCGCTCGCTGAACGCCCCGAGCGCGTCGCCTGCGCCCGGTGGTGCGGCGGCCTCAACCCCGCCAGCCGCACCGGCCACCAAGCCCTCCTGACTGAGCTAGAGGAGATCGCGACGGCAGCCCGCAGTCACTGCAGAGTCCTGGCGTCGCATGTTCTGGAGATTCGCGTGACTCACTACGCCACTTTGGTGGAGCATGTCAGGGAAGCCAATCTGGTGGGCAGCGTGGCGGCAGTCCTGGGCTGGGACCAGGAGACGATGATGCCGCAGGGGGGTGTTGAGTTCCGCAGCCGCCAGCTCGCGCTGCTCGCGCGCATCCATCACGAGCGTTCCACCGATCCAAGGATTGGTGACCTGATCGGACGGAGCGAAGCCGATACGGCGATCGACCCTGCAAGCCCTGAGGCCGCCAACATCAGAGAGATGCGCCGTGACTTCGATCGCGCGAGGAAGCTGCCCGCATCGCTCGTGGAGGAGCTTGCGAAGGTATCGAGCGTGGCCCAGCACGAATGGGCTGAGGCGCGCTCGGCGAGCGACTTCGCCAAGTTCAGGCCGTGGCTCGAGAAGCTCGTCGCGCTGAATCGACAGAAGGCGCAATGCCTTGGCATTCCTGCAGGAGGCGAGGCGTGGGATGCGCTCGCGGACACGTTCGAGCCGGGCTGCCGTGCGCGCGATGTGGCTGCGCTGTTCGGGCCGCTGCGCGAGCGGCTGAAGGGATTGCTTGATCGCGTGATGGGATCGGCGCGCGGACCGTCGAACCGCTTCAATGAGCTCGAGCTGGACATCGACTCGCAGGAGCGCTTCGTGCGCTTCGTGGCGGAGCGCCTCGGCTTCGACTTCACGCGCGGTCGCCTCGACAGGAGCACGCATCCCTTCTGCGGCGGGTCGCACTGCAACGATGTTCGACTCACGACGCGCTACCGCGGAGACTGCGTGAATGACGCGCTCGGCTCCACAATCCACGAGGCCGGTCACGGCATGTACGAGCAGGGCCTGCCCTTCGCGCATGTGGGCACGCCGCTCGGTGAGGCCGTATCGCTGGGCATCCACGAGAGCCAGAGCCGGATGTGGGAGAACCAGGTGGGCCGCTCGCGCGCCTTCTGGACGTGGTGCACGCCGTACGTGCGGAGCCACTTTGGCGACCGCGCGAACGGGTTCAGCGCGGACGAGCTCTACGGCGCCGCGAACATCGTCGAGCCGGGGTTCATCCGGGTCGATGCGGACGAGGCGACCTACAACCAGCATGTCATGGTGCGCTTCGCGCTCGAGCGCGCGCTGATCGGCGGCCAGCTCGATGTGGCCGACCTGCCCGGCGAGTGGAACCGGCTCTACAAGGAGCACCTCGGGCTTGACGTGCCGGATGACCGGCGTGGATGCCTGCAGGATGTGCACTGGTCGATGGGCGCGTTCGGCTACTTCCCTACATACACGTTGGGCACGCTCTATGCGGCGCAGCTCTTCGATGCGGCGCGGGCAGCCCTGCCCGGGCTCGAGGATGGCCTCGCGAAGGGCGACTTTGCGCCTCTCCTGAAGTGGCTCAACCGCGAGGTGCATGGCCACGGACGCCGCTACCTGCCGGGCGAGCTTTGCCAGCGCGTTACCGGCAAGCCCTTGAGCGCTGAGCCGTTCTTGGCGCACCTGGAGGCAAAACTCGTGCCTCTCTACGGTCTCTGAACGCGATTCCCGCTACAGTGGCGGCTTCGCCCCCGCCATGCCATACGACCGCAGTGCCATCCGTAACGTGGCGATCATCGCCCACGTTGATCACGGCAAGACCACACTTGTCGACGCCATGCTTCGCGCCTCAAGCGCTGCGAGGGAGGTGGAGCAGGATGCGGAGTGCGTCATGGACTCGAACCCGCTCGAGCGCGAGCGGGGCATCACCATCCTCGCGAAGAACTGTGCGGTCGACTACGTGGTGCGGCACGGCCCGCGCGCCGGCACCCCACTGCGCGTGAACATCCTCGACACGCCGGGCCACGCGGACTTCGGCGGCGAGGTCGAGCGCGTGCTCCGCATGGCCGACGGGTGCCTTCTGCTTGTCGACGCGCTCGATGGGCCGATGCCGCAGACGAGGTTCGTGCTGTCGAAGGCCCTTGAGCTCGGCCTCAAGCCGATCGTGGTCGTCAACAAGTGCGACAGGCCCGAGGCGCGTCCCGACGGCGTCGTGAACGAGGTCTTCGACCTTCTCGTGGAGCTTGGCGCGGACGAGCTGGCCCTCGACTTCCCGGTGCTGTACGCATCCGGTCGCGAGGGATGGGCATCGCGCGAGTTGGGCAACAAGTCCCGCGGCGTCGATGACCTCTTCGAGGCGATTGCGGAGCGCGTGCCTGCGCCGACAGGCGATCCGAGCGCACCGCTCCAGTTCCTTGTCGTGAACCTCGACTCGAACGACTTCGTCGGACGCATCGGTATCGGTCGCGTGTACCAGGGCACACTTCGCGCTGGAGCCGCGGTGGCGGTGTGCACATCCGATGGCGGCACCATGCGTGCGCGCGTGCAGGGCATCAAGGCCTTCGAGGGGCTTGGGCGCCGGCCCGCCGACGAGGTGATGGCCGGCGACCTGTGCGCGATCGAGGGCATCCCGGAGATCGAGATCGGCGACACGCTGTGCAACCCCGACCAGCCGCTGCCCATGGCGCGCGTGAAGGTCGACGAGCCGACGCTCCACATGGTGTTCCGGATCAACGACGGCCCTCTCGGGGGCCGCGAGGGCAAGTTCGTCACGAGCCGGCAGATCTCCGAGCGCCTCGACCGCGAGCTTCGGTCCAACGTGGCACTGCGGGTCGCGCCAGGCGACACCTCCGAGGAGTTCCATGTGTCGGGGCGCGGCCTGCTCCACCTTGGTGTGCTGCTCGAGAACATGCGCCGCGAGGGCTACGAGCTCACCGTAGGAAAGCCCGAAGTCATCGAGCGCGAGGTGGATGGCGTGCGCCAGGAGCCATGGGAGCGCGTGGTGCTCGACCTTCCCCAGAATGGCATGGGTCCGGGCCTCGAGCTGCTCGGGCAGCGCGGCGCGGAGGTCAAGAGCGTTGACATGCGCGGGGCGCGCGTGCGCGTCGAGGGCGATATCCCGGCGCGCGGCCTGATCGGCCTGCGAACGAGGCTGCTCAACGCCACCGGCGGCGAGGCCGTGATGGAGCACTCCTTCCTCGAGTGGCGTCCGCTCGGCGCGGTGGTGCGCAAGCGCCTGGCCGGCGTGCTGATCGCCACCGAGGCTGGCCCAGTGACCCAGTTCGCGCTCCAGAACCTTGCCGACCGCGGCGTCATGTTCGTGAAGCCCGGAGATGCGGTCTACGAGGGCATGGTCGTGGGCGAGCACACGCGCGACAATGACCTGAATGTCAACGTTGTGAAGCTCAAGCCATTGTCGAACGTGCGCGAGTCGAGCAAGGAGGCGACGGTGGTGCTGAAGTCGCCTCGTCCGCTGACGCTCGAGAGCGCGCTCGAGTACATCGAGGACGACGAGTACGTCGAGATCACGCCACAGTCCGTCCGCATCCGCAAGCGCATCCTGCGCGAGGCGGAACGCCGGCGCGCCGAGCGCCAGCAGCGCGACCGCGAGGCCGCTGCTGCGCTGCAGGAGTGAGCGGGCATCGCCGTAGGATGCGCGCGTGGCGCTCCTTGTCCAGAAATTCGGCGGTACCAGCGTCGGCGACATCGACCGCATGAAGTCGGCCGCGGCGCGTGTCGCGGCGACGCGGGCATCCGGCCACAGGGTTGTGGTGGTGGTCAGTGCGATGGGCCATGCGACAGACGAGCTCATCGGGCTCGCAGAGCGGATCTCGCCGCTTCCGGATCACAGAGAGCTTGACCTGCTGATGGCCACTGGCGAGCTCGTGAGCTGCAGCCTCTTCGCGATGGCGCTGCGCGAGCTCGGCGTGCCCGCGGAGGGTCTCACCGGCGCGCAGGCGGGCATCCGCACGGATGGCGTGCACGGCCGTGCGCGGATCACGCGCATCGACCGCGGGCGCATTGCGCGGATGCTCGAGACCGGCGTGGTTCCTGTGGTGGCGGGGTTCCAGGGCGTGTCCGATGGGGGCGAGATCACGACGCTCGGCCGCGGCGGCTCCGACACCACGGCTGTGGCGCTTGCCGCGCACCTTCGTGTGGCGGACACCGGCGGCTGCTGCGAGATCTTCACCGATGTCGATGGCGTGTACACCGCGGATCCGCGGCGCGTGCGAAGCGCCGCCAAGCTGAGCCGCATCTCGTACGAGGAGATGCTCGAGCTTGCCGCGCTTGGTGCGGGGGTCATGCACGCGCGCGCGGTGATGTTCGGCGAGAAGTTTGCGGTGCCCATCCACGTGCGGCACAGCCAGTTGCCCGACCGGGGCACGATGATCACACGGGAGACACCAGACATGGAAGAGCTTGCTGTCGTCGGCTGCGCACTGAAGGAGGACCTTGGTCGCATCAGCGTGCGCGGACTGCGCAACGCACGCGGCCTGCAAGGCGGCATCTTCGCCGCGCTGGCGGACCGAAACATCGTGGTCGACGACATCATGCAGACCGAGCAGGGCGACGCGACGGTGCTCGCATTCACGGTCGACCACGGCGACCTTGCCGACGCCAAGCAGATCGTGGGCACCGTCGTCATGCAGGCAGGGGCAGAAATGCAGGTAGAGGTTGGCCTCTCGAAGGTGTCGGTCGTCGGGGTGGGCATGAAGAGCCACGCGGGCGTGGCCAGCCGCATGTTCCGCGCACTTGGCGACGCCTCCGTGCTCATCCACAACATCACCACCAGCGAGATCAAGATCAGCTGCATTGTGGACAAGGCGGATGGGCAGCGGGCGCTCGATGCCGTCCATGCGGCGTTCGGGCTCGCGCTCGGCGACGGCGCGACCATCGGCATGCAAACCGACGCTGTGGTGGGGCCATGAGCGGGGGGGATGCCGCATCCAGTGCCTCTGTCGGGTTGTGGCGCGGCGGGGCCGTGTCGACGCGCGAGCCAGCCGTTCCCGGCATGCGCATTGAGCGCCTTCTTGGCGAGGGCGGATTCGGCGCCGTCTGGCTCGCCGAGCAGCAGGAACCGGTACGCCGACGAATCGCCCTCAAGGTGCTACGCACCCCGATGCCGGGACCGAGGCTGCGCGCGCGATTCGAAGCGGAGCGCCAGCTGCTTGCACGTATGGAGCATCCGGGGGTCGCCAAGCTCTACGACGCCGGCGAGACCGAGGACGGCCGACTCTGGTTCGCGATGGAGTACGTGGAGGGCGAGCCCGTCGACCGCTGGTGCGACGGCCGCTGCGCGACCATCCGGTCGCGCGTGGAGATCTTGCAGCAGGCCTGCGCGGCAGTTCAGCACGCGCACTCCAAGGGGGTCGTGCACTGCGACCTCAAGCCATCGAACATCCTCGTGAGTGTCGTGGACGGCGCGCCCGTCGCAAAGGTGATCGATTTCGGGGTGTCGCGTGTCACCAGCGACGCCGAGGCGCTTCCGACCATGGGCTCCGAGGCTGCGGGACCTCTCGGCACCCTCGAGTTCATGGCGCCCGAGCAGGTGCGTGGCGGACGCGACACGGATACCCGCACGGATGTCTGGGCCCTCGGTGTCGTGCTGTACCAGCTTCTCTGCGGGTCATTGCCGTTCGATTCGCGCACGCTCCGGTCGGGAGGCATCTACGCCGCTGCCCAGATGATCTCGGAGGCCGAGCCACACGCGCCATCCGCGTCACTACGCGCCCTTGCGCGTCGTGATGTCGCCGGCGTCGAGAGAATCGGTCACGCGCGCCGGATCGCGTGGCGCCGGCTGTGCGTAATGACGGGTCCCGAACTCGACTGGATCGCGATGCGCTGCCTCGAGAAGGATCCCGACCGGCGCTACTCGGGTGCTGCGGCGCTTGGCGATGATCTTGGCCGATGGCTGCGCGACGAGCCAGTGGTCGCAGGACCGCCGAACACCGCGCTCCGGGTTCGCAAGTTCGTCCGACGCAATCGCCTTGGCGTGGCGGTCGGGACCACTGCCGCCCTCGGCGTCGTCGCGGCGTTGGTCGGCACCGGATACGGGCTGCGGGAGGCCCAGCGCAACCTCGCGCTTGCCGAGGAGCGACTCGCGCGCTTTGATCGGCTCCGGGGCTTCAATGCGTCGATCCTGAGCGCCGTTGAGCCCTCGACAGCGCGCGGCATGGATACGCGCCTCGTGCGACTGATGGTCGACAACGCCTCCGTGGAGATTGACACCCGTTTCGCAGACGATTCGGCTGCTGCGAGCGATGTTCATCGGACAGTTGGGGTCGCATACCGCTCCATCGGAGAGTGGGAAAGGGCGGAGTCGCACCTGCGCCGATCGCTTGAGCTCATCCGCGACGATCACGGTGACGGCTCGCCGAATACGCTGAGGGCGCAGAACGACTTGGGAGAGGTCCTACTGGCCATGGGTCGCCTCCCGGACGCCGCGCCGCTGCTCGAGTCGACATACGCCGCGCGCGTGACCCTTCTTGGGCCCGACGATGACGACTGCCTCGTGTCGCTGGGCAACTTGGCGTTGCTCCGAGACGCGCAGCAGCGGTTGCCCGAGGCCGAGGCGCTTGCAGGTGAGGTCCTGGAGCGCCGGACGCGCGTACTCGGCGCAGATGCCGACCGCACCCTGCGCTCGCGGGCGAACCTCGCGGACGTGCAGCGCCAGCTCGGCAAGCGCGCCGAGGCGCTCGCCAACCTCGATGCCGTCGTGTCTGCGCGCATGGCGAGGCTCGGAGCCGAGCATCCGGAGACGCTGTCCGCAAGGCAGTCGAGAGCGCTCATCCTTCGCGTAAGCGGCAACGGCGCCGCAGCACGATCTGAGCTTGAGGAGATCATGCCCGTCATGCGCCGCATCCTCGGCGACTCCCATGCAGACACGATCTCCGCGCGGCACAGCGCGGCATCGCTCCGTCGCGATGCCGGCGATGTCGGCGGCGCCGAAGTCGAGTTCCGCGAGCTTTCCAAAACGCTCGAGTCGGCGCTCGGACCGGACCACGTACGCACGCTCATCGTGCGCAATGACCTGGCGGCGGCGCTCGAGATGCAAGGCAAACTCGACGAGGCCGAGTCCATCGGGCGCGATGTCCTCGAGCGCTACCGCCGCACGCTCGGCGAGTCGGCGCCGCGCACGATGACCGCAACCAACAATCTCGGATACGTCTACTGGGCCATGGGGCGCCACGTGGATGCCGAGCGGCACTGGGCAATCGCAGCGGAAGGCTTCGAAAAGGCACTTGGGCCTGACCATGCAAACACGATTGGCGCGCGGGCTGCCGTGGCACGCGCCATCCTCGCGCGCGGCGCGGCAGCCGACGCGAGGCAATGGGTCGAGCGTGTCGCCCTACACCCGCCCGAGGGACTCAGCGCCACGCGCCGCATGCAGACCGTCCTCGTCTACGGCAGAGTCCTCGCCGCGCTTGGCGAGTGGCCGCAGGCATTCGACCAGTTCGACCGCGCTTGGACGCTCGCGGGCGAGGACCACAACCATCGAGTCGCCGTGGTCGAGCAGGTGATGGCGTGCCTGGATGGCTCGCCGGTCGCATCTGAGACCGGTGCAGGCGTTTCCGCTAATGCTCCACATGACCAACGCGCCGCAACGTGGCGGGCGCGGAGCACCGAGCTGGCACGAAGTGCGGAGCCGCGGCGCACAAGCCAATAGCCCGAAGCCACCCAGCATCGAGTTGTACAGAACATAGATTATAGGACTTTAGGCATGTCGCCCCCAAGCCCCCAGCGCAGCAAGACGCCCCAGCCAAGCGGCGACCGCATGCCAGCCGTGGCGCCCAAGGTCATGGCGCCCATCTGCAGCGTGTTCCGTCGATTCCTCCGGACCAAGGGTCTCAAGTACACCGCCGAACGCGCTGATGTCCTTGACGCGATCATCAAGCGAGATGGCATCTTCGAGGCCGAGGAGCTCCTGCTCGACATGCGCCGCAAGGGTCACCGCGTGTCGAAGGCCACGATCTACCGGACAATCAAGCTGCTTCAGGACGCCGGCATCATCACGCAGGCGCTCTTCGACTCGAACCAGGCTCACTACCAGCTGATCTACGGCAAGGCGCCGCGCGACTTCATGGTGTGCATGAAGACGGGCAAGCTTGTCGAGTTCGAGGCGCCTGAGCTCATCGCGCTGCGCGACCGGATCTGCCGTGAGCTCGGCTGGCAGGCTGTGGGTCACCGGTTCCAGATCTACGCGGTCAGCTCGTCCGCATCGCCATCGTCGGACGAGCCGCCGGCGATCCGATAGGCGCCGGTCAACCAGCGCCGCAGGTCGACGGCACGGCACCTGTCGCTGCAAAACGGGTCGTTGGGCCGGGCCGTCGTGCCACATGTGCGGCACGCAGTCGCATGAGCCTCGCGGCGGCGGTCGTCGATCATGATGACGCGTCCGCCAGACGCGGCCGGAGCGATCGTCACGTCGATGCGCCTTGGTGGAATGGCCGAGAGCACCTTGCTCGGCCACTCAATGGCAATGATCGCCTCGCGTGCCGCCAAGAGCTCATCCCACCCGATTGTCTCAAGAGCGTCAGCCGAATGCATGCGCCACGCGTCCACGTGCACGAGCGGCGCCCGCCCGCCGTCGTAGCGCTGCATGGACACGAATGTCGGGCTCGACACGACTGAGGGGTCGATGCCGAGGCCCTGCGCAAGTCCGCGCACAAAGCATGTCTTGCCTGCGCCGAGGTCACCCTCAAGCGCCACGACATCTCCGGGCTCGAGGCGAACCGCGAAGACCTCCGCGAACGCCTCGGTGTCCTCTGGTGTCGCCAGCAATGCAATATCAATGTGCTGCTCAGTCATGCATCCACCCCTTGCGCGAAATGTCCTGCAGCGCAGCGCCGGCATGGACAGCAAGCACCGAGGTCGCCTCAGGCATCGACGGGAGCCGCGCGACAACGGTGCCGATGCGCGTGCACGGCACAGAGCCGCCTTGCCCGTCGGGCAACGACTCGGGCACGCGCGCCTCGGGCGCTGCGCAGAAGAGCAGTTCATGATCCTCTCCGTCGGCGATGGCCGACTCGATCGACACCCCCACGTGCCGTGGCACGAGCGCCGACTCGATGCGTGCGGCGAGCGGCTCATCGCTTGCTGTAGCGAGACGTGCGGCGTCGAGCCCAAGGCCATCGCTGACATCGATCATCGCGTGCAGCGCTCCGCCGAGAGCACCTGCAAGCGCGTGCGATGCCGCAAGGCGCGGCTCGAAGTGCAGGTGGCGACCGAGCCCATCGGCGCCGAGCGAACCCCCGCAGGCACCTGTCACGTACAGGTCGTCTCCTGCACGCGCGCCCCGGCGACACACGATGGCCAAGGGGACGCCGTCCGCAGACAGCCGGGGCCGGGCCAGGATCGTCACGCACAGCATCAGCGGGCCGTCTGGGTCCTCGTGCACCGCCGTGTCGCCGCCAATCAGCGGTGCCCCCCATCGCTCGGCGTGCCGCCGAACGGACTCGAGCAGCGTCTGCGCGCCATCGGCACCAATGCGCCGCGGCAGCACGCATGAGGCGAGCGTGGCCAGCGGCTGCGCAGCCATTGCGGCCACGTCGCTCACGTTGCGTGCGACGGCCTTCCGCCCGATGAGCGCAAGAGGCGTGTCACGCGTGAAGTGCCGCCCCTCGACCACCTGGTCGCAGGCCGCAAGCACGCCATGCGCGCACACCGATGGTGCGAGCGCCGCCATGTCATCGCCTGGACCGACGGTCACCCACGCCGGCAGCGACGGCGCCGAGGCGGCCACGCTCGCGATCACCTGTGCCTCGATTCCTGCCGGCAGAACGTGCCTCATCACGCGTGCTCCCGTGTGCGAGCCTCGCTCATGGCGATCACCCGGCGCGCAAGCGCGCACGTCCGTACCGTGGCGCCCTGTTGCGCGCGCACCACGTCGCACGCGGCACGGCCATGTGCGGCGCGGCGTACAGGATCCGCAATGAGCGCGGCCAGCACATGGGCAAGCGAGTCCCGGGTGGCGTCCACGAGCCCCCCGCCAGCGCGAAGCGCGTCAGCGGTCGCCGCAAAGTCTTCGGTACGCGGACCGGTCACGATGCATCGCCCGAGCGCCGCTGGCTCCATCATGTCGGAACCGTGGAGGTCGCCAAAGCTGCGGCCGATCACCACCACGTCGGCCAGCGCGTAGGCGCGCCGCAGTTCGCCGATCGAATCGAGAAGGAACCTGCCATTGGAGGCGGCGCGCAGCTCACCCACGCGCTGACATCCGCCTCGGTGGCTCTCATCATCCGGCAAACCACCTCTCTGCACCCCCCCGCACTGCGAGCGACGCACGCATCTGGGAAGATCCGCCGCGGCTCGGTCGAACCACTCAGGTTTGCGAGGTGCGCACAGCAGCTGGACCCCTGCCGGAACTGCCTCGTGCAGCAGCGCGTGCTCGTCCGGCGCCGTCGATCCTGCCACGATGAGGGGCCTGCTCCGGTCGATGCCCAGCTGCTGCGCGAGCTCGTCCGCGCCAGGCACGTGATCGGCGATCTCCGCGGTGTCCCACTTCATGGTGCCGGTGACCGTGATTCGCTCGTGAGGCACGCCCATCTGCGCAAACCGCTGCGCGTACGCCCGGTCCTGCGCGCCCACCGCCGCAAGCCTGCGGAACATCGGGCTCAGCAGCGCGCGCCCGCGGAAGTATCCCCTGAAGCTGCGGGGGCTGAGCCGCCCGTTGACGACCGCAAGCGGGATCCCCCGCTCGACGCACGCCTCGCTGAAGTTGGGCCACACCTCAAGCTCGCACAGCAGCACGGCATCAGGGCGCACTGCATCGAGGAATGTCCTGACAGCGGAGGACATATCGAAGGGGTACCGCACCACCCTGACTGACGGCTCAAACACCTGCCTGGCGCGCGCGAATCCTGTATCGGTCGTGGCTGATACGACGACCTCGCAGTCGCCCGACAGCTCAGCCACGAGCGCCCGCACCGCATTCGCCTCCCCGACCGACACTGCATGGACCAGCACACGTGGCCTTGTGCCGCGCGCCCGCAGCGGCGGGCGAACATCGCCCATGCGGGCGGCCCAGTCAGTCCGCAGCTTCCCCGAACGCCACATCCGCCATGACCAGATCGGGCTGGTCACTGCAGCAGCAGAGACGTAGGCAATGTCAATCAGCGCTCCCACCGGCGGAAGGGTAGTCGCACCCGCACAGCGAGTGCGCCACGTTCCCGTGCGGCGCCCTGGCAAGAGCGTTGACCGGCGGCCTGCCTCAAGGGATCAGTATCGTGACGCGATGGCGCGATGGACGATCGGTGTCGACACAGGCGGCACCTTCACCGACTGCATCGCCCGCTGCAGCGACGGCTCGATTCGCCGCGCGAAGGTCCCAAGCTCAGGCGAGCTTCGTGCACGCATCGTCGATGTGACAGGCCGAAGGGTGGTGCTGACTGGGCTGCCGATGGTGCCCGAATCGTTTTGGCGCGGATTCGAGCTGATTGCCGGAGAGTGCGGTCCCATCGCCGTGGTCGGGGCGTCGTCGCCCCCGTCCGCAACGCCGGAGGCCGCCACCACTCTCACGCTTGCATCGTCCCCTGCTCCGACACCGCCGG
>JBIKNS010000170.1:0-4916 GCA_044358545.1 Phycisphaerales bacterium
AGCTCCCGCTCTACGACCCGTGCGGCAGCGGCGAGCACCTGTACCTGGGCATCCAGAAGGAAGGCATGCCGCACCACGAGATGGTGTCCGTGCTGTGCAGGCACTTCGGCGTGGGCGAGCGCGCGATTGGCCATGCGGGCATGAAGGACCGGCACGCGGTCACCCGGCAGATGGTGTCGATCCACCTGCCCGGGCGCGAGGCGCCGGCTGTCGAGCTGCGGCACCCTCGCATGGGCATCATCTGGGTGGCGCGCCATGCGAACAAGCTCAAGCGCGGGCATTCGCTCGGCAACCGATTCTCGATCCGGCTGCGCGACATCGATCCGCTTTCGGCACCGGTGATCTGGCAGCGGCTCAGGCAGCTCGAGCGCACTGGAGTTCCCGACGCATTCGGCCCGCAGCGATTCGGCTACAGGCGCAACACGCACAGGCTCGGCCGCCTGCTGCTCGAGAGGCGATGGGATGACCTTGTGCAGGAGCTGCTCGGCGACTCCGGCTCGCCCTTCCCCGAACGCCAGCGCGAACGGCGCGCGCTCGCGGCGCGTGGCGATTGGACCGCAAGCGAGCCGATGTGGTCGCGTCATGACCGCCACGAGCTGATCGTGCTGCGTGCGCTCATCAAGGGCGCGAGCGCGGAGCGCGCGATCCGCGCGGTGGGCCAGGCGACGACAGAGCTGTGGACGTCCGCACTCCAGTCGGCGGTCTTCAATGCGGTGCTCGCGCGCCGGCTCGCGCAAGGCACGCTCGCCTCGCTCGCCGCAGGCGACATTGCGTGCATCCACGATGGAGGTGCGTGCTTTGCGGTCACCGAGGAGACGCTCGGCGTGCCCGCATCGGATCCGCAGTCGGTGGCCGCTCGGCTCGCGAACCTCGCCATCTCCCCTACCGGTCCGATGCATGGCGACCGGATGATGGTGCCGGGCGGCGATGCGGCAGTCGCCGAGTCGGAGGCGTGCGCCGCGATGGGCATCGACGCCTCGCTTTTCGCGTCAGGTCCCGATGCGCCCAAGGGACTTCGCCGGCCGCTGCGGGTGCCGCTGCGCAACCCTGAGATCGCATCTGGGCTCGATGAGCACGGCGCCTTTGTGCGTCTCGCATTCGACCTTCCCCCAGGCGCATTCGCGACCGTGGTGCTTCGCGAGTGCGTCGGACCGGTGCGCGACGCGTCAGCGGCGTCGGGCGCATCGACGACATCGGACGCATCGGACACGGCATCGCCCTCTGGCGCAGCCGCCGACACCGAACCGGCTACTCAGGATCCTCAAAGTCCGGCGGGGACGGGCTGAATCCCTGCGGATCCTTCGCCGCGTCGGCGAGCACCGATTCGCTCACGTAGATGGGCACGCCCTCGGCCACGCCCACCGCAATCGCGTCGGACGGTCGCGAGTCGATGTCGACTTCCTCGCCGTCCGCGCGGCATGCGACGATGCGCGCGTGGAACGTGCCCGAGTCGAGGGTGTGGATCTCGATGCGCACCAGTCGACCGCCGAGCGCGTCGATGACCGATGACAGCAGGTCATGCGTCTGGGGGCGCGCAGCACGAATGCCCTTGAGCCTGCGCTCGATCGCGAACGCCTCCGGCAGCCCGATCACGATCGGGAAGCTGCGGTCGCCGCCAACCTCCGTGAGCTCGATCACCTGCATGTCGCTCATCTCCCGGATGAAGATCCGCGAGAGCTCCACGCGCACGCCGATGGTTCCTGCGTCCCCGCTCACGATCCCCAGCCCCACGCTGCGAGCAGCGCAGATAGGTCGATGCCGTCCACGGCATCATCCCCGCTGATGTCGCCCGAGCAGGATGCCGTGACGCACGGACCCCATGCGGCGAGCAGCGCCGCGAGATCCAGCCCGTCCACGGTGCCGTCGGCATTGAGGTCCGCCGGCTGGAAGGTGTCGCGCGCGCGCGCAAGCGCAAGATTCGCGTTTGCGACGCCATGTCCCGTGAACGTGTCCCATCCCGGAGATGCAATGTCGCGCGCCGTGCCGTTGATCGCCTCGCGCATCTGGGCGGACGCCATTGTCGGGTTCACGGCGCGCATGAGGGCCATGATGCCCGTGATGTGAGGCGTTGCCATGCTCGTGCCCGACTTGAACGTGTAGCTCCCCGTGGAGCTGAGCGAGTAGATGCTGTCACCGGGCGCTGCGATGTCGACTTCGGGGCCGAAGTTCGATGTCGCGGCCCGCACATTCGCCGCCGTGACGGACGCCACCGCGACCGTCTCCGGCCATCGAGCGGGGAATGCGACGGCGGCGTTGGAGTTTCCCGTGGCGCACACCATCGGCACGCCGCGTGCCGCCACGTACTGCACAGCCGCGCGCAGGTAGTCGCTGCCCACGCTGTACTGGAGGCTCATGTTGAGGATGTCGGCCCCATTGTCGACCGCCCACACCATGCCATCCGCAACCCATGACTCGAGGCCTGAGCAGGGATTCACGATCACGACCGGCAGCAACTTCGCGTTGCCGCACAGGCCAGCGATGCCCACCCCGTTTCCGCGCGTTGCCGCGATGATTCCAGCCACGTGCGTGCCGTGGTTGCACCCATCAGCGGCAACCGTCGTGCCGGCGGGGATGTTGATGCCGGGAAGGATGCGGCCAGCGAGCTCCGGATGCGCAGAGATGCCCGAGTCGATCACGCCGATGACGATGTCCGAGTTTCCGGTCGCGATGTCCCATGCCTCAACCGCCCGGATGTCGGCGCCCACGACTCCGCCGGTCTGGCCTGTGTTCCGAAGCGCGTACTGCGTCGTGAACGAGGGATCATTGGGCACATCGGCGACCCCTCCGATGCCGTCCACTCCCGCAATCTCCACTCCGGGCCATGACGCGCGCACCATGTCGGCGGCCGCGAGCGTGTTCATGCCGGGATCGAACTCGATTCGCCACCAGTCGCGCAGACCGGCCGCCACTGCGGCGACGGGATCCGACACGGGCTTCTCGGGAATCGGGACTGCCGACTTCGCGCCGAGTGCCTGAAGCACCGCGGCGAGCGCATCCGCGTCCTCAAGACCCGGTGCACGGAAGTTCAGCATCCCATCGGCACCACGGATGGGCAGGCTGCCACGCTTGAGTCGCACGATGATGTGGGAATCGGACCAAGGCTCGGTCGCCGACACAGGGTTGACCCCAGCGCCGGCCGCCGGCGCCTGCGCGATCGCCGGCACGATGCCGACCAGCCATGCTGCGACCGCCGCGATCGGAGCGCGGACGGACGCGATGGAGATGTCGTGACCGTGAGTTGCCATGCCGTCTGCCGAAAGCGTAGGCGCGCCCGCCTGCGGGCTGCCCGGTACATTCCTCGCCTCGACTGTCGCATCCCGGCGCGCGGGCGCAAGGCCAAACTGGCTGGGGACCGGCAGATACACCCCTCCTGGGCCCCTAGGCCCCATTCCCACACACTCCCATGCCCACCGGCCCACACGTCTTCACCTCCGAGTCCGTCTCCATGGGGCACCCCGACAAGGTGTCCGACCAGATCTCCGATGCCGTACTCGACGCCATGCTGTCGATCGACCCCAAGGCGCGCGTGGCCTGCGAGACGCTCGTGACCACCGGACTCGCGGTGGTGGCCGGCGAGGTGACCTGCGGCGGGTACGTGGACATCCAGAAGGTGGCGCGGGACGCGATCCTCCGCATTGGCTACAACGATCCTGCGATGGGGTTCGACGGCCGGTCGTGCGGCATCCTCGTCACGCTCGGCCGCCAGTCCCCCGACATCGCGCGCGGCGTCGACACGAAGGTCGGCAAGCGCAAGAAGGCGCAGGGCGCTGGAGACCAGGGCATGATGTTCGGCTTCGCATGCACGGAGACCCCAGAGCTGATGCCGCTGCCGATCATGCTTGCGCACCGGCTCGTGGAGCGGCAGGCGCTGGTGCGGCGAAAGGGCATCATCAAGGGGCTGCGCCCTGACGCGAAGAGCCAGGTGGCGGTCGAGTACGACGGGCTCACGCCCAAGCGGGTGGTCAACGTCGTGCTCTCGACGCAGCACGACGCGAGCTGGAACAGCAAGCAGGCTGAGCTGGGTGACGAGGTGCAGAGGCACATCATCGAGCCCGTGCTCGGCAAGTGGTGGCACCACGGCATCAAGGTGTGGGTCAATCCCACCGGTCGCTTCGAGGTGGGCGGTCCCCACGGCGACTGCGGCCTCACCGGGCGCAAGATCATCGTCGACACCTACGGCGGCCGCGGCCGCCACGGAGGAGGCGCCTTCAGCGGAAAGGACCCGTCGAAGGTCGATCGCAGCGCTGCGTACATGGCGCGCTACATCGCCAAGAACATCGTCGGCGCGGGTCTGGCGCAGGTCTGCGAGGTCCAGCTGGCGTATGCGATTGGCGTGGCGGAACCGACGAGCGTGCTGGTGGACAGCCAAGGCACCGGAACTGTGAGCGATGCGGCACTCGCGCGCCTCGTGCGCGACCACTTCGATCTCACGCCGTCCGGCATCATCAGCTCGCTGAAGCTGCTGCGCCCGATCTACTCGGTGACGGCGGCGCACGGCCACTTCGGGCGCACGCCTGACGAGGGCGTGAAGGGATCGTTCTCCTGGGAGCGGATCGATGTGGCGCCCGCGCTCAAGCGCGCAGCCTCGCGGGTGCGCTCGCGGTGAGCGATCCCCAGATGGGTGCGCGCGCGGTCGCGTGCGCACGCATCCGGGCGCAGGTCCCGAGATTCCCCAAGCTCGCCTTCGATGCGCGTGACGCGCGCAGCGCCGGCGATGACACGCACCTTGATGCGCGCGATGCGGCGCTCGCCGACGCGATCGAGCAGTGCACACTTCGGCATTGGCTGGCCATCGAGTGCGTGGTGCGCGCGCACGTGCAGCATCCATGGCTCACGGTCCAGCCGCAGCTGCGAGCGGCGCTCATGACTGGCGCAGCGCAGCTGCTCTTCTTCGACCGGCTTCCCGCGCACGCGGT
>JBIKNS010000171.1:0-4899 GCA_044358545.1 Phycisphaerales bacterium
GCCAAGAGCTTCCTCCGTGCGACGGCGAAGCTGTCCGATCCCGGCACTCGAACCGTCTATCGAAACCGCGAGAAGGGGGTTGCCGTTTCGGCGCGCGCCCATGACGCCATGAGCGCGGAGCAGCGAGAGGGATTCGCTGCGCGCGAGTGCACGCCTGACTTCTACTTCGAGACCGGGTACGGGTCGCCGCTCGTGTACGTGCGCGCGCTCGACCTTGCGGCGCCGCACCTCCCGAGCGCACAGCCCGGTGCGAAGCCGAAGCTCCTCGACTTCGGCTACGGCTCGATCGGCCACCTTCAGCTGCTTGCCCACTGCGGGTTCGACGCGTACGGCGTCGACGTGGAGCCGCTATTCCCGGCGCTCTACAGCGAGCCTGGCGACACAGGCAGCATCGGCACCGGATCAGTGTCGATCCACAAGGGGCAGTGGCCCGCCGAGCAGCCGCTTCGCGAGGCCATCGGCGGCGGCTTCTCGCTGATCACGAGCAAGAACACCCTCAAGAACGGCTACATCCATCCGGCACCGGCACAGGGCCAGACGGTCGATCCCAAGCGGCTGATCCAGCTCGGCGTGAGTGACGAGTCCTATGTGAAGCACGTGCACGATGCGCTGCGTCCAGGTGGCGTGTTCGTCATCTACAACATCTGCCCGCCGCAGAATCCCCCGGACAAGGAGTACTTGCCGTGGGCTGATGGCGCGTCGCCGTTCCCCCGCGACATGCTCGAGAAGGCCGGCTTCGAGGTGATCGCCTTCAATGTGTCGGACCAGGAGTGGGTGGTCGGTTGCTTCGACACGCTCGGCTACGGCGAAGGCAAGCCGCGCGTGGAGCTCGCGAAGGAGTACTTCTGCCAGTACACCATCGCGCGCCGCAAGCCGTGACGGGGGCTGCTGCGACACGCGGCCCCTACGCGTTGCAGCGGATCATGCTGCTGACGCAGCACGGGAAGGAGCACGCCCTCGGACCGGTCATCCGCGACGGCCTCGGCGCAAGCCTTGAGGTCGTGCATGGCTTCGACACCGACTCGCTTGGCACCTTCACCCGTGACGTCCCGCGCGCCGGAACGCAGCTCGACGCGGCACGCACCAAGGCGCGCGTCGCGATCGAGCGCTCAGGCGGACATCTTGGGCTCGGAAGCGAGGGGTCGTTCAATCCTGGACCATTCGGCATCGGCTGCTGGAACGTCGAGCTCGTGCTGCTCGCGGATGCGGCGCTCGGGATCGAGGTGGTCGGCAGGGCCCACGGGCCAGGCCTGCATGTGCACGGCACGGTGGCGACCGACGCGGAACTCCGTGCCCTCGCCGAACGCGCGGGGTTTCCCGAGCATGGTCTCGTGCTTCGGCCCGAGGGTCCGGACGATCCGCGTGTGCGCAAGGGCATCACTGCGTGGCCTGAACTTGCGCAGGCCTTCGAGGAGGCGCGTCGCGGGTCTGCATCCGGCAGCGTGTTCGTGGAGAGCGATCTCCGAGCGCACATGCATCCATCGAGGATGGCGCTGATCCGCAAGGCAGGTGCCGACCTCGTGGCACGGCTCGTGACCGCATGCCCATCGTGCAGGATCCCTGGATTCGGGCTGTCCGAGGTCCTGCCGGGCCTCCCGTGTGCCGCGTGCGGCACGCAGACGCAGGAGCCGCTCGCCGACCTGCACTGCTGCGTGCGGTGCGACTACCGCGAGGAGCGCCAGCGCGAGGGGCCGACGGTTGCCGACCCCGGGCACTGCCCCTACTGCAATCCGTAGCGTGCGTCGCGCTCGAGCACGTCGATCTCAGGCAGCCGGTCGCTGACGCCGGGGACGCGGAGGTGCCTGAGCATGTTGAGGCACTGCGCGCGGTGATGCATGCCGTGCGTCGTGACGTGCACGAGCATTGCGCCGAGCGTGAATCGGTAGGCCACGCCGCCAAGCGTCAGGTCCATCTCATGTGCGAGTCCGCGCTGCCGCGCGCGGGCAGCGCAGTCGGAGAGGTCCCGTGCAGCCGCATCGAGCATCGATGCCAGTTCGATCGGTGTCCTCCGGGTTCCGTTCTCGATGCATGGCCTCAGCGCGCGGGGCGGACCGTCGATGCGGTCTGCCCACCGGAACATCGCCCCAACGATGTGCGTCACGGTGTCGTGGAGCGAGCCGAGGCCGATCTCGAAGCGCTGGTGCCACTGGCTATCTGAGATCTGGCTGCACGCCCGGAGCACCTCGTGCGTGGCCCACACGTTGTGCTCGAGCAGGATGTCGAGCGGATCCGCGTAGCGCGCGGGCGTGGAAGGGACGGGCGCAGAGGGTTCAGGCGCGGTGCGTTCAGTTGTGGTGGGTTCAGGCGCCGTGCGTTCGGGCACGGTGCGTTGGGGCCCGACTAGCGCGAGAAGGATGCCGTCATATCCCTTTGCGCCCACGGTCTGCACGCCCGCTGCAGCAAGCCGCGGGTGCCGCGCTATGGCATCCATCATCGTGCGGACGCCATCGACGCTTGCGTCGCCTGTCGTGCCGTCAATCAGCCGTCCGCGCCGGATCACGTTGTCGACAATGATGAGCGTGCCATTGCGCGAAAGCGCCAGCGCATGCTCGAGGTACGCGGGGCAGTTCTCCTTGTCGGCATCGATGAAGATTAGATCGAAGGGCGGTGTGGCGGCAGCGCGCAGCTGCGAAAGCGAATCGAGCGCCGGACCGGCGATGACCTGCGCGCCCGCAGCGATGCGTGCACGTGCGATGTTGTCACGAGCGAGCTGCGCCCGTGAGGGGTCGAGCTCAAGCGTGACCAGCTCGCCATCAGCAGGCAGCGCACGTGCCATCCAGATCGCGCTGTAGCCGGCGAGCGTGCCGATCTCGAGGATGCGCCGAGCGCCGACGGCGCGCGCAAGCACCTCAAGCAGTCGTCCCTGCGCCGGCGCGACGGCGATCTCAGGCAGTCCCGCGCGTGCGGCCATGTCGCTCGCATTGGTGAGTGCAGCATCCTCCGGCGCGAGCCAAGACTGCAGCGCACGGTCGACCGAGCTCCAGAGCGACTGTTGCGGTACAGGCTGCGACATGCGGGCATTATGGCGAATCAGCCCGACCACAGCGCCGAGATCGGCACCGACATCAGGGTCGGGTCAAACCGCACGCTCTCGCGGCCGTCATGGCAGTGCGCGCCGCTGGTGGAAAATCCACCAGTACGTGGTGGAAAGTCCACCACATTCTGTGCCGCATCGCCTCGCCCCGAAGGCGCGATGGGGTGTTGTGCAGCGTGTGCACTTGTATCAGCCCGCCCGCGAGCCGCTTCCCTGACTGCCACGCGGCTGCACCTCGAGCACCACGGGCGCGTTCACGGGGCGGTAGCTGAGATCGACAGTGGAAGCGTTGATGTACGTGGTGGACCCGTCACGGTGCACGCCGTATCCCTCGTGGATGTGACCGAAGACGTGGTACGTGGGCGTAGTGCGGCGAGTGGCATCGAGAAGATCATCGCATCCGACGGCCTCGCCGGCTGCGGTGCGGTCGCCAAACGACCGCGGCGGCCCGTGGGTCACGAGCAGGTCAAGGCCTTCAGGAATCATGGACCACACGCGGCGCAGCGGCTCGCCCCGGTCGAGGTTGAAGGCCCAGTCGAAGAAGCGCGGTTGCCACGGCGAACCGTAGATCCGAAGACCCGCGACGGTCACTTCCGCGTCCTCGAGGTAGGTGAGCCCATCGCACAGCGCCCGCGCGGCTTCGCTGCGCCGCTCGAAGCAGAAGTCATGGTTGCCTGCGATGATGACCTTGTGGGCATGCGGCATCGTCCGCAGCCACGCGGCTTCCGACGCGAGCTCCTCGAGACTCCCGGAGCCCGTCAGGTCGCCGGCGTGAACAAGAACGTCGCCTGGCGGGATCTCCACCCTCCGGCACTGCATGTGCGTATCCGAGATGCACACCACCCGAAGTGCGTTCATGGGAGCGTCAGCCTATCGAGTGCGGTCGACGGAGCATCACTCTGTGCCCGAAACATCGATGCGCCGCACTGATCTAGCCTGCGCGCACGCCCCCACGCACGGAGCTGCCATGGACCCTGCCGCACCCGCCAGCACCCAAGCGCCCAGCCTTCCGCGGCCGCGGCGGACCATCCTGCGCGACATCGGACTCGCGGTCGTCATGATGCTGGTCGCGTACGGCGGGTTCGTCCTCTACTTCGCGACTCGCCCCGTCGTGGTGCGCGTCGACTATGTCCAGAAGCTCGTGGATTCGCTTCCCAAGCCTGCGCGCGAGAGCGATGCCGCATGGCCTGCCTACCGCGACGCGCTGGTGCAGCTCGGATTCGGGAGCAGGCAGCCCGGCAACACGGACACGCTTGGCTTGCTCGGAGTGCGGGCAGGGCAGGAGGGCTGGTCCACCATCTCCGCATGGATGGACACGCACGCCGACACGATCGCGCAGATGCGCGCGGCGGCGAAGCGGCCCATCCTGGGGTTCCCGATCGGGCGGCCCTACACCGGTGCCGATGCCGACTACTTCGGAGCACCTATCGCCGGCGCGGCGCCGCCATCGCCACTCGACCGCGAGCACTTTCAGTTCGACCACCTCGCGGCGCCGCACTACGGACCGCTGCGTCAGGTCGCTCGCGCGCTTGCGTCAGACCTCGAGCGCGCCGTCGAGCTCGGTGACGGCGAGCGCGCCACGCAGGATGCTGAGGCCATCATGCAGCTCAGCAGGCATGTGACGGAGGGTCGGCTCCTGATCGGCGACCTTGTCTCCCTTGCCATTCGCCAGATGTGCGTTGCGTATGTCGTCTCCGTGCTGGAGTGGAAGCCCGAGGTGTTCAGTGATGATCAGCTCAGGAGGATTCAGGGGGCGCTTCTTTCCGTGCCGCCCGATTTGGAGTGGTTCGATCTCACTGTCGAGCGCATGCTCTTCGAGGACACCGTGCAGCGCACGTACTCCGACAACGGGAACGGCGACGGGT
>JBIKNS010000172.1:0-4882 GCA_044358545.1 Phycisphaerales bacterium
GCTCTTCTGCGTCGAGAGCCCGCGCGTGGTCGCGCGCTTTCTCCATGCGCTCGTGGCGCGCGCCACTGGCGCGTCATGCACCCCCTCCCTCGGCGTCGAGGCGATCCTGCTGACGCCCGAGCATGCGCAGCGGATGGCAGCGCTGCTCGACTCGGCACGTGCCCTGCTGCCGCCCTTCGAGGTGACCATCGCGACGAACGAGGCCATCTGCGGTGCCACGGGCTACGCGCTTCACCGGGGCGCGGTGGCTCTTGGCCGGCGCGCGGGCCGCGGCCGGGTCGCTGAAGGGTCGCTCGACGCGCTCGGCGGGTCGGGCGTGCGCACGGTCATCGCGTGCGACCGCGTCGTGCATGTCGACAACGTAGGCGCGCTCTTCCGCAACGCCGGCAGCTTCGGCGATGCGGGAATCCTGCTCGGGCCCGGGTGCGGCGACGCGCTGTCTCGAAAGGCAGTGCGCATCTCCTCTGGTCGCGTGTTCTCGGTGCCGTGGTGCGAGGCAGGCTCGTGGGGCGACGCGATCGCGGCACTGCGCACGCAGCACGGGTTCGGATTCGTCGCATGCGAAGATGCGCCGGGCGCCGTCACTCCGGCGCAGGCTCTTGCGGCGGTGCGTGCGCGAGGCATCAGCCGCATCGCATTCGTGATGGGATCCGAGGGCGCAGGCCTGAGCGCCGAGCTGATCGCGCAGTGCGACGCGGTGGCATGCATTCCGATGCGTCCCCCACGGGCGGGGCCGGGCAATCCAGTGCCGCTCGAGGCCGACGACCGGCCAAGCCTCAACGTATCGGTCGCGTCAGCGCTCGTCCTGCATGAAGCTTGCCGCGCCGACGCGCATGCCCGCGCCTCGACTGGCTGATGCGGGCGCCGCAGCGGCTTCGACCTCGAGATCGGCCGCCGGCTCCTTGACGACCTTCACGCGCTCGATGCGCGCACCGAGCGACTGCAGCACGCGCTCCATGCTCTGGTACCCGCGGTCGAGGTGGTAGACGCGGTCGATGACGGTCTCGCCCTCGGCTGCAAGTCCCGCGAGCACCAGGCTCGCCGACGCGCGGAGGTCGCTCGCCATCACCTCGGCGCCGATCAGTGGTGCGCCGCCCGACACGACGACGGTCGGGCCGTGGCGGATCATCTGGGCGCCCATGCGCACGAGCTCGGCCACATGCAGGAACCGCTCGGGGTAGATCTTCTCGGTGATGACCGAGTTGCCGCGCGCCATGCACAGCAGCGCCATGAACTGCGCCTGCAGGTCGGTGGGGAATCCAGGGTGGGGTTGCGTGGTGATCGCGGTGGGACGCAGGTCCCGGTCGCTGGTGACACGCACGGAGCAGCGGAAGTCGTCGGCGCTCGGGTCGAGCTTCTCGACGTGAACGCCAATGGTCGCGAGCCGGTCAATCGCCGCCAGCAGCGAGTCGTACGGGAAGTCGTCGATCGTGACCTCGCCATTGGTGATCGCGGCCGCGATCGCGTAGGTGCCTGCGACGATGCGGTCGGGCATCACCGAGTGGGTCGTCCCGTGAAGCTCATTGACGCCCTCGATGGTGATCCGGGGCCCGCCCGCGCCGCGGATGCGCGCGCCCATCGCGTTGAGCAGGTTCGCGAGGTCGACGATCTCAGGCTCGCATGCGGCGCACTCGATCACGGTGCGTCCCTGCGCGAGCGTCGCCGCGCTCATCACGTTTGCGGTGCCGAGCACGGTCGAGCCGAAGGGCCCGCCGAGGAACACGGTCGCGCCGCGCAGCCGCTCCGCAGAGGCCTGGATGTAGCCGTTGCGCAGCTCGATGCGCGCCCCGAGCGCCTGCAGTCCGCGCAGGTGAAGGTCGACAGGCCGGTCGCCGAAGGCGCATCCGCCGGGCATCGACACGATCGCGCGGCGGCGGCGCGCGAGCATCGGCCCGAGCACGCAGATCGATGCGCGCATCGTGCGCACGATGTCGTACGGCGCCTCAATCGCGTTGGGGTCGACCGTCTGCATCACGACCTGATCGTTGCCGACCGTGGTCTCGACGCCGAGGGTCCTGAGCAGTTCCCCGAGGTTCTTGATGTCCTTGAGCTCGGCGACGTTGGTGAGCGTCACCCTGTCGTCGGTGAGGAGCGACGCGGCCATCAGCGGCAGCGCGGCGTTCTTCGAGCCCTCGACCCGCACGCGGCCGGAGAGCCTCCGGCCGCCCTGAATCACAAACTTGTCCATGACGAGAGGAGTCCTTTCCTCGTGAGCGATGCGGGCACTCCGACCCGCGTGTGGGCATCCATGCGCGGACGGTGAACGCCAACCGTCCTTCGCGCCGCAGGGTAGCCCCTCTGGCCTCAGCATCAAGTGTCGACCCTGCGGGGTCCGGCGGCGCAGTTTTGGCCGCCCTTGACCTACGATTGCGCCGATGAGCGCATCAGTGACCGCCGAGCCCCACCTGCCCGAAGCCGCGATGCACCTGGTCATGCCCAATGACCCCGTCACGGCCACTGTCGTGTCCAGCGAGCGGTGCACGCGCAGCAAGTCGGCGAGCTTCGTCCGCCACATCGCGATTGACGTGGGCGGCACGCCCTTGGAGGGAAAGTTCCTTGCCGGCCAGAGCTTTGGCGTGGTGCCGGCGGGCACCGACGCGAACGGCAAGCCCCACAAGGTGCGCCTCTACTCGATCGCGAGCCCCTCGTACGGCGAGGACGGCGACGGCCGCGTGCTTTCCACCACCTGCAAGCGCCTCATCGACGAGCGCACGCCTAGCGACGACGGCCGCGGCGGCCTGTTCCTCGGCGTGTGCAGCAACTACCTCTGCGATCTCGCGCCCGGCGACAGCGTGATGGTGAGCGGTCCTGCGGGCAAGCGCTTCCTGCTGCCGGTGGACCGCAACGCGCACGACTACCTCTTCGTGGCCACCGGCACCGGCATCGCGCCGTTCCGGGGCATGATCCACGAGCTTCTTGTGGGTCCGCCAGAGAGCAGCGCCGGTCGCCAGTCGTGGAGCGGCCCCTGCCGCAGCCGCATCCATCTGGTGATGGGCACTCCGTACGCGACCGATCTGCTCTACGACGGATGGCTGCGCGAGCTGCAGTCGCGCCATCCGAACTTCTCCTACCACCCGGTGATCTCGCGCGAGGCGCTGCCGAAGCCGGGCTGGGGGCCGCATGCGCACCACTACATCGCCGGTCGCATGGACGAGTTCGCGCCCATGCTCCGGTCGGACCGCACGCTGATGTACCTCTGCGGCCTTGCAGGCATGCAGATCGGGCTGTTCAGGTCGATCGCGGCTGCAGGTCTGGCAGGCGGATTCCTCAACATTCACGAGGAGATTTCCGGCATTGATCCCGCCCAGTGGTCGGACGAGCAGATCAAGCGCAGGATTAGGCCCACACATCGGTGCATGTTGGAGGTGTATTGACTTGACGTTCCGTGCCGCTGGCACACACTTTGCACAGTAACCCGCGGCGCGGATCCTTCGCACCGACTGAGCGACACCTGCACCGAACGAATCCTCGTCCGCACCCTCCCGCTTCGCGCGCCCCCACCCGTCACTTCCGCACCCCGCACTCCGCCCCAACGCACCACCATGAGCGACGCACCAGACGAGTGGCAAGGCGACGCACACCAGGCTGAGCAGCACGTGGTGCGTGCGCGCGACCTCTTCCAGCGCGGGCGCCTTGCGGATGCCGAGACGGAGATGCGGCGTGCGCTTGCGATCGATCCGGGTCGCGGCGACTGGCACCACAACTTGGCGGTGACGCTCGAGGCGCTCGGAAAGGTGGCGGAGGCGCTTGCGGCATACGAGCGCGCCGTCGAGCTGCTGCCGCAGCATGTGCCTTCGGTGCTCGGCGCTGCGCAGTGCCAGATCAGGACGGGCCGTCCCGAGGAGTGCATCAAGTTGTGCGAGCGCGCGGCGGCCATCGACCGCAAGGCCGAACCCGCATACGCGATGCGCATCGCCGCGTACGGCATGCTCCGCAAGCCGGATGATGCGGAGAGCGTCTACTACGTGGCGCAGCAGTACCTCGACGAGATGCCCTCGTGCCTGGTGGAGATGGGCAATGTGCTCGCCAACCGCGGGCAGATGGCGCGCGCGACGTGGTGCTACCGCGAGGCGCTCGCGCAGAACCCGTCGCTCAAGGGCGTGCGCACCCGGCTCGGCGTGGCGCTGCTGCGCATGGGCGAGACGGAGCGCGCGCACCATGCGCTGCTGCAGGCGATGCGCGAGCAGCCTGGCGATTCGGCGACGCTGCTTGCGCTCGGCGGCGCGCTCGAGCTGCTCGGCCGCGTGCCTGAGGCGCTCGAGAAGTACCGGCGCATCGTCGAGCTCGAGCCCGCGAATCCGCTCGCGCATGTGCGCATCGGCGATATCGCGCTCAAGGCTGCGCGCCTTGACGAGGCGCGCGCCGAGTACACGCTGGTGCTCAGCCTCGGCCTGCGTGACATTGGCGTGCGGATGCGGCTTGTGGAGACGCTGCTGCGGCTTGGCCTGCGCGCCGACGCCGCGACGCAGATGGATGCCGAGTTCGCGCGCCGGAAGGTGTCTGCGGACAGCCCCATCGCGCGCGATGCTGACCTGGCGTGGGCAATCTGCGGCTATGCGCTCGAGTGCGGCAGGCCCGCGGTGGCCGCGAAGATTGCGGAGGCCGCGCTCAAGCGAAACGGCACCCAGGCGAGGCTGTGGCTGCGCCTGTCGCGCGCACGCTGCGAGCTCGGGCAACTGGCGCAAGGCGTGCGCGCGGCAATGCGTGCGCACCGGATCGACCGCACGAACATCGAGGCCTTCCACAATGTGGCGCTTGCGTGGCTGCGCATGGGCCGCCTGCGCGCCGCGCGCATCGCGGTGGCGATGGGCATGCGTGCGTCACCGACGGACGAGGGGCTCCGGCGCATCCGCACACGGCTCTGGGCAGCGCGTGCGATGCG
>JBIKNS010000173.1:0-4881 GCA_044358545.1 Phycisphaerales bacterium
CCCACGGACCGCACCCCGGCACGGTCGAGGCATCCATCGGCGCCACGCACACCAACGAGCTCGCCGTGATGTGCGACACCTTCAGGCCGCTCTATCCCACGAAGGCTGCGCTTGCCATCGACGATCAGGCGTATCCGCGAAGCTGGGAGGACGCGCCGGCGAAGCCGGCCACCTCCGGCGATGCCAAGGCTTCGGACACGTGGTGACCGGCAGTCCCGCGACGACCACCAGTGCCTCGTGACATGAAGGGAGCGCGTACCGCCGTGATCATGACCATCTGCTGCGCAGCCGCGGCGCTGGCGGTTGCGGTCGCCACCCAGGATGGCGGCACGGCCCCCGGCCCGAAGGCGCAGCCGCCCGCGGCATCGCCTCCGGCCTCGGCCGAACCCATACCTGCCAACCCGCCACGCGAGCGCCCAGGTTCGAGGCGACATCCCACTAGCGGATTGCCGCTCGAGAAGGTCTCCATCGGCAGCCGCGACTTCGACTTTGAGGTCGCGGCGAATGACGCGGCCATCCAGCGAGGCCTCGGCGGCCGCAGCGAGATCCCTGAGACGGGCGGGATGATCTTCGTCTTCCCCTTCCCGAGTAACCACAACTTCTGGATGCGCGACTGCCTTGTCGACATCGACATCGCGTTCCTCGACCGCAATGGAGTCGTGGTCGCCGCGTACGAGATGAAGGCAGAGCCGCTGCGCCGCGAGGGGGAATCCGAGGATGCCTACTTCGCCCGGCTCGCGCGGTACCCGAGCGGCTCGAGCGCTCACTTCGCGGTCGAGACGCGCGCCGGCACGAACAAGGCCCTTGGAATCGCCGTGGGCTCCAAGATCGCCGTCGAGCCGGCGCGGCTGCTCTCCCTGCGGCGCGACACGCCGTCCGCGCCGCGCTAGCCGCGCACATGAGGCACGCGGGCGCCGCGCTAGCCGCGCGCCGGAAGCACCACGCCCCTGCAGTCGCCGAAGGCGATGCGCGGCTTGCCCGGAGCCTCGCACCACGCGCGCATCACGACCTCGTCGCCGTCCTGCAGGAACCTGCGCTCGGTGCCGTCGCCCAGCGTGATCGGCTTCGTGCCTCGCCATGTGCGTTCGAGCAGGCAGCCGCGGCTCTCCGCTTCAACGCCGCTGATGGTGCCACTGGCGAGAAGGTCGCCAGGCTGCAGGTTGCATCCGCCCGAGGCGTGGTGGGCGACCATCTGCGCAATGGACCAGTACATGTCGGTGAATCGACCCCGGCTCACCACCGTGGGCGCAGCGCCGGACGCACGCATGCCCGCGCTTGCGATCGACACCTCGAGATGCACGTCGAGCAGGAAGTCCCCGTCGGCGACGAGGTACGGCAGCGGCTGCGGATCGCCCTCCGCTCGCGCGGGCAGCGGAATCCGGTACGGCGTGAGCGCGTCCATCGCCACGACCCAGCCCGACACGGTTGTCGCGAAGTTCTTCGCGAGGAACGGGCCGAGCGGCTGGTACTCCCACTTCTGCACGTCGCGCGCGCTCCAGTCGTTGACGATGACAAAGCCGTACACGTGCGATGCGGCCTTCGCCACCGGGATCGGCACGCCGAGGTCGTTGCCGACGCCGATGATCGCACCCATCTCGAGCTCGTAGTCCATCAGCTTGCTCGGGCCGAAGCTCGGCGGCCCTGAATCCTGCGCCACGGTCTGCCCATGCGGACGGTGCACGGGAGTGCCAGTGGCCACGATTGAGCTCGCACGCCCGTGGTAGCCGATCGGCACGTGCTTCCAGTTTGGCAGCAGCGGGTTGTCGGGGCGGAACATGCTGCCCACGTTCGTCGCATGGTGCAGCGACGCGTAGAAGTCGGTGTAGTCGCCGATGCGGCACGGCACCCGCATCGACACCGACCACTCGGGCAGCAGCAGCGATGCGAGATCGGCACGGTCGCGGAGGTCAGGGGTCGCGGCATCAAGCAGCCGCGCGAGCTCCGCGCGCACCGAAGACCAGGCGGCGGCACCGAGCGCAAGATAGGAGTTCAGATCGGGGTGCGAGAGACTCTCGCGCACGGCCACGTCGAGGCGCCCCATCACGCCGCGCTCCACGCAGGCGTTGAGGTCCAGCACGCTGTCGCCGATGCGGACGCCGATGCGGCGGCCGCGGCCCTCCGCGCCGAAGACGCCGAGCGGCAGGTTCGAGAGGCCCCACCCCGACGCGTCGTCCGCTCGCTCCACGAAACTCGTTCGCGCCGCACTCATGACGCCTGCCCCGCTGCCGGAAGGAGCTCGAGTGCGGTGAGGTCGTCCCACGGCTCGTCGAACGAGCAGCTGCCGAAGCTGTGCGCGAAGCGCTCGCGCGCCTCCTCGATCTCGCGCGTCACGATGCGAGCGCCCTGCCACGCGATTGCGTTGTCGCTGATGTCGAAGTTCGACGGGTCGGCGTCCTCGAGCATCGCCTGCAGTCCTTCGGCATCGATCTTCCTCGAGTGCAGGAGGCATGCGCCCACGAACAGGCTCAGGAACCCGAACTGGTTCGCGCTTGCCGCCGCGTTCCAGTGGCGCATCGCCCGGTGAAGTCCCGCAGTCGCCTTGAAGGCCACGCCCGCGTGTGCACATGAGGCAATCGCCTCCGCAAGTGCCGCAGCGGACGGATGCGCCGCGGCAGTCGTGCCGCCCGTGCGGAACTTCGCCGCAGCCTCGAGCCCGCTGATCGCCGCAATCAGGCCGCGCGGATCCGCATCAAGCGGGATCTCCACGTAGGGCCACACATCGTCGGGAAGCGCGTCGAGGGCCCCATCGACAGCTGCCGCGCCGGTGACCTTGAATTCGACGCTGTCGACGCGCATCGCAGGCGCACCAGCCTGCTCATGACGCTCGTTGAACGCGCGCACAAGCTCCACAGTCCGCGCGAACTCGGGCGTGCCCGCATCTCCAAGCAGCGCCGTCACTGGCCACGCGCCCTCCGTCTCCGGGGGCTCGGCGACCGGTGCGGCGCCGACGGCGAGCTCAGACAGCCGGTCCAGTCGCGCTGCGGGCCACACAAGGCGCCCGAGCATCCACGACCGGTGCGAGCCATGGAGCGCCGCATAGTTCGAGACGACCGTCGGCTCGTCGAGCGATGCCGGCGGATAGAGGCCCGCGTAGTCGAGCACAGATGACACAAGCGTTCGAATGACGCGCATCGAGGCAGTATCGCAGAGTTCGCCGATGTGCGCGAACCGAGGGGTGGCGCAGGCCGGTCTGCGGGTCACGACTCCTCGAAGTCCAGGTCGTCGTCAAAGCTCTCACGCAGCCAGAACACGGCGATCACCGCCAAGGGCAGCACGATGCAGGCCACCACCACTGCAGCCTTCCAGGCTGCGCCGGGGTCGCTCGGGAAGAACCACGACTCTGCCTGCAGCCACAGGTACGCCGAGCCCGCCGCCGACCAGCGCACGAAGTTCGGCGCGCTTGTCGCTGCCGTGGCCCGCAGGTCGGTGCCGAACTGCTCGGCGGCCATCGTGACGAACACGGCCCAGTACCCGCTCGCGAAGCCGAGGATCGCCGCACAGGCGTAGAACGACGTCAGACCTTGCGAGCCGTACGAGAAGTATGCCGCAATCGCGATCGCCATCAGACCATGGAAGAGCCACAGAGCGCCCCGGCGTGATCGCATCAGCTGGCTGCTGATGCCGCTGGCAAGATCACCGATCGCAAGCCCCACGTAGCACCACATGATGGCCAGGCCTGGGCTCGGGCGGGCACCTTCAGGCATGCCGAGACTTGCCCCGATCGCATCCGCGTACTTGATCAGCACCCCCACCGAGAACCAGATGGGCACCGCCACGAGAATCACGCACGCGTAGCGCCGCAGTCGCCGCGGCGGCCAGAACAGGCGCCAGAACGCGCCGCGACCGGCCACCTCACGGGTGCGCGCGCGCTCGAACATCCCGCTCTCCGCCACTCCGATCCGAAGCACGAGCAGCGCGAGCCCCAGCATCCCGCCCGTGATGTAGGCCCACCTCCACGGCATGAGCTGGGTGGTCCAGTAGGCCGCGACTGCACCGAGGATCCCTACCGCTGCGACCACTGTCGTCGCGAGCCCGCGCCGCTCGCGGCTCACGAGCTCCGCCACCAGGGTGATGCCGGCACCGAGCTCGCCCGCGAGACCGAATCCGGCGATCACGCGCAGCACCTTGTACTGGTCGATCGCGGTGCCGAGGCCTACCGAGTGCATCCAGGCCCACGATCCATCGCGCGGCACATCGGCGATGAACCCGTTGAGCACGTTGGCAATCGAGTACGTGAGAATCGATCCGAAGAGCACCGTGAGCCGTCCCCTACGGTCACCGAGCACGCCCCACACCAGACCCCCCACGACGAGCCCCGTGGTCTGCAGGTAGTTGTCCAGCAGGATGCCCATCGGCTTGAGCTGGTCCTCAGGCACGCCAAGGTCGCGCAGGCTCGGCACGCGCACGATGCCAAAGAGCAGCAAGTCGAAGATGTCGACGAAGTACCCAAGGGCTGCGACGATGATGGCGAGTGTCGATACGCGCCGCGCCACGGACGCCGATTGCTGTGCAGCGTCGCTCATGCCGGGGACCCTGCCACCGATTCGCCGTCATCTGGCCGACCGTCCATTGCACCGCTCCATGCCATGGCGTGGAGGCTACGGGGTACTGTGCCCGCATGGCGGGGCCGATGCCCACTGCACTCCATGCGCTGCTTGCCGCTACCGCCGACGCGGCAGGCGCCGCTCCGGACCACGATCCTGGCATGCTTGCTCCGGGCGGCGTTGACCTTGTCTGGATTGGTGCGCTGGTCGTGACACTCGCGCAGATCGCGGGGGTCGTCCTCGCGCTCGATGCGGTGATGCGCGGACGAACTGCGCAGGGCACGGTCGCATGGGTGGTGGCGCTCCTGACCATCCCGATGGTCGCGATCGTCTTTTA
>JBIKNS010000174.1:0-4879 GCA_044358545.1 Phycisphaerales bacterium
CGCCTCGCCTGTCAGGGACGCCTGATTGATGCTGGACGTACCGGCGACGATCCGACCGTCCACAGGCAGGTTCTCGCCGGGACGCACGCGCACCACATCGCCTACGCGCACCTCGGAGAGCTTCGCTGCCCGCTCGGCCCCGTCCTTGCCAACAATGCGGGCGACATCCGGCGTGAGCTCGATCAGGTCGCGGATTGCGCGCTGCGCGCCCCAAGCGGTGCGCGAGAGAATCAGCTCGCTGAGCCAGAGGAAGAAGGCGAGGAATCCGGCCGCCAGGTAGAGCTGGTTCGCGAGTGCCGCGAAGACCGCAAGAGACGCGAGCGAGTCGCTCGAGGGCTTGCCCCGGCGCAACTCCTCGAGTGCGCCGGCAGCAAGGGGGGTGACGAGGATGAGCGCGCCAGCGACAGCCGGAAGCTGCGCGACGGAGCGTTCGATCCCGAACAGGGCCTCGGCCAGCCAGGAGACGCCGAGCAGCACGCCTCCCACGAGGGCGATGAAGAGCTGCCGTTCAAGGCGCTCGCCGCCGGCGGAACCGGCATCGACAGATTCTCGGCCCAGGGCCGACTGCAGGGTGGTCATGTTGGGTGCTCCGTGGGGGGCACGAAAGAGATGCGTCGGAAGGGTAGCACGCTCAAGGCGGCTGGTCATGCTGGGTGGTAGGTTGGCGGGCGTGAGCGCACAGGTCACAGGGCACGCGGTCCGCGTCGCCATCATCGGCGCAGGTCAGATGGGCGGCGCGATGGCGGCGCAGGCGGTGCGTGCGGGCGCCGATGTCACGCTCTGGGACCGGGACACTGCCGCGATCGATGCCATCGTCCGCGGCGACAGCCCGCCGCGCCTGCCGGGACTGCGCCTGCCGGCCGGCGTACGGGCGTGCCCGCGCCTGGAGGACGCGCTCGCGGGAGTTGCGATCGTGGTGAGCGCTGTCCCGACGCAGAGCGCGCGCACGGCGTGGGGCGCACTTGCCCGGCACATGCCTCGTGGCGCGACGCTGATCAGCACCGCCAAGGGATTCGAGCTCGGCACGCTGCTGCGCCCGAGTGCGGTGGTCGCCGAGGTGCTTGCCGAGGCGGGCTTGCCGTGCACGGTCGTCGCGATGAGCGGTCCCGCAATCGCGCCCGAGATCGTGCGTGGCTTGCCCACGGCGATGGTCGCCGCATCCACGGACCCTGATGCGACTGCACGCGCGTGCGCAGCGCTTGCGTCCGAGACTCTGCGTCTCTATCCCTCGGACGACCTGGTCGGCGTCGAGACTGCGGGTGCCGCGAAGAACGTCATCGCTCTCGCGGCGGGCATGCTCGACGGCATGGGACTCGGCACGAACGCAAAAGCGACGCTGCTCGCGCGCGGCATCGCCGAGATCGCGCGCCTGGGCCTCGCGCTCGGCGGCAGGGCGGAGACCTTCTGGGGCGTGGCAGGCATCGGCGACCTTGCCACCACATGCTTCAGCGCAGATGGGCGCAACCGCGCATTCGGTGAGCGGCTCGGCGCCGGCATGACGCTGCATCAGGCGCGGGCTGCCTCCGGCGCCACCGTCGAGGGGATCGATACCTGCACGGCGCTGATGGCGCTGCGCCAGCGTCACGATGTGGAGATGCCCATCTGCGCCGCCGTGCACGCTGTGCTCTCGGGTGCGCAGTCCCCGCGCGATGCGCTCGTGGGCCTCATGCGCCGGTCGGCACGGCCCGAGCACCTCGCGTCGTGACGCGCGGCGTCAGTCCTCGTCGAACTTCGACGCGATGAGCTTGACCAGCGCGTCGAGCGCGTGCTGCTCGTCATCGCCGTCGCACTGGATCACGAGCACGGTGCCCATGGTGCCCGCGAGCAGCAGCATCTGCATGATGCTCTTGCCGTCGATCATCTCGTCGGAGTCGTCGCGCCGCAGCGCAACCGTCGACCGGAACTGGTTCGCCAGCTGCACGAATGCCATCGCCGGCCGCGCGTGCAGCCCAAGCCTGTTGAGGACAGTGGCTCGTGCGGAGACCACGTGCGCTGTCGGACCGGTGAGCCCTTACCTCGCGGGCGCGGCGGCGTCCGCCTCCTCAAGAAGGGTGGTGATGTCGGAGACCGAGCGCGCTTGGCGCAGGAACTTGCGGAAGCGGTCCTGGCTCAGCGCGCCAAAGATGACCTCCATCGCGGCAAGGTGATCCTCGGGCTTGGATTCCGGGGAAAGCATGAGCACGATGGCATGCACCGGCTGGCGGTCGAGGGCGTTGAAGTCGATGCCTGATCCGCTGATGCCGATGGCTGCACGCACCTCCTCGACTTCGACGGTCTTGGCGTGCGGCACCGCCACGCCATGACCGAAGCCTGTCGAGCCCTTGCGCTCGCGCTTGATGATCGCCTTGAGCAGCTCGTCCCTCATCGCCTTGGGTGCGGCGCCGGAGGTCACGAGCGCATCGAGCAGTTCCGCAATCGCGTCTTCCCGCTTCACAGACTTCAGTGCGGGCACGACGGCGGTCTCGACGACCATCTCACGCAGTTTCATTCGGGGCTCTCCTGCATGCGCCCCGAGCGCCGGTCACTGCCGGTGGTGGCGGATGCGATTCTTGTGGTCCTTCAGCTGCCTGACGCCCCGGTCCACCGCAAGATCCACACAGGCATAGAGGTTTCCGTGGCGGGAGTTGCACACGAAGTCCCTGTGGCGCTCGACGTCGGACCGGATCTCCACATGGTAGCCGACCCGATCGCGCTCGACGGTGACCGCCAGCTGCTGTACCCGGTCGAAGAACCTCGGGAGCTTGGCCACCTTGCGACGGATGTAGGCGGAGATGGCCTCGGTCAGTTCCATGTGCTTCGCGCTGATGGTGATCAACATGACGGTGTCCTTTCTTCAGGAAACATGGGGTGTGCTGCCGTGACGTGGCCAAGCGAGCGCCTGGACCACCTGCGCATACGTGCAGCCCTCGAAGGCTGTTCGCCCGGAACTGCGCATGAAGCTGAGTCGGGGGGCGTGCGTCACGGCGGTGACCGACGCGCCTGCGCGAAGGTCACCTGCACCGTCGAATACGAACCGCCCCGGCGGAAGCGAATCTGGGTCGTTTCTCCCGCATTTCGCCTCGACAGGGCGGTCATGAGATCCCGGAGCGAGTGGACATCATCGGCGCCGATCGCCACCACGACATCCCCGGTCCTGAGTCCTGAGCGGTCGGCCGGGCTCCCCGGTTGCACGGCCGTAATCCTGACCCCGTCGGTCGCGTCGCGGGCCTCGATTCCCAGACCCGCCGTCAGAGCGCCAGGCGCAAGCGCGCCCGGTCCCGTGTCAGCGACCCATTCCCGCCACTGCGCCTCCAGACGGGCGGCCGGCTGGCCGCTCACGGACTCGAGCGCGCGGATCCCCGTGGGGTCCTCGGCGTACATCGCTGTGTACGCGCGGTACCAACGCTGAAGCCAGCCACGCTCGGTGATCCACGAGAAGATCGAACGCACAGCCGGATAGTTGATGTCGGCCTTCACCATGAAGTCGGGCTGGCTCATGCGCGTGAGCTCGGTCCAGGTCGGCATGCGGCCCCCGCGCATGTGCTCATGCGCCTTGGGCTGCCGGAGGTTCGGCAGAATCTCGATTGAGCCGTCGTCGCGCGCGCGCCAGTCCTCGAAGAGCGTCGCGAGCCCCTCTTGAATCCAGATCGGATGGCGCTGCCCAAGGCGCTGCATGTGTCCCCAGTGCATCAGGTGCACGAACTCGTGGCGCAGGCTCGAGCCGGTATCCCTGCTGACGAGGCTGCGGTCCTTGTGCTCGTAGAGCCCGGACTGCTGCGGATCGCCGAAGAAGCGTTCCGCATCCGCGTGGGTGGCGATGGCCACGAGCACCGTGTCCGGCGGCATCGCGCCAAAGAGCGAGCGCGACAGGGCCGGCGCCAGCTCCTTGAGCATCAAGCGCGTGCGGGCCATGCTTGCGGCATCGACACCTGACGCAAAGATGACATTGAGCTCGCCGTCGCGCTCGACGCGGTATCGCTCCGCGCCAAACCGGTCGAGCCAGCGCTCGAGCGCGGCGGATGCGATCCGGGCGGTGCCCGTGGCGGGTGCGCCAGCAGGATGTGATGCGCTGCCCGGGCCCTCTGGCGTTGGCCCGATTGGGTTGGACCAGTCGGGAGCGCCACCGGCAGGCCGCATCTCGCGCCGGACCGCGAGCACCTGAGCCCACGACTCGTGCGCGCGCAGCGGTTCGAGGTCCGGATGGCCGTCGAGTGCAGCGTCATCACGCCATCCCGCGCGGAGCGCGCGGGTTGCGTAAGCGGCAGCGGCCCGAAGATCGCGCTGTCGCGATGCCACGCGCGCGGCATCGAAGAGGACGCCGTCGTCCCGGGGGTGCTCCTGCAGGTAGGCATCCACGAGCGCCCGCGCCTCGGCGAGCTTGTCGGCACCGAGCAACTTGGGCAACCGCAGCTCCAGCTCGCCGCGCGAGGGTGCGCTCGTCCGGATGGGCGGGTTCGTCGCCTGCGTACTCGAAGGTGCGCTTGCACGAGCGGTGTGGTCCATCGCCTGGGCGCGCGGGTCGGGACATGCGGGCGATGGAACAGCGGGTGCAGCCATCGTCCCCATAGCGAGGGTTAGGGCAGCGGGTGCCCCCAGCGCCGCGAGCGAGACCGTGAGCGCAGCGCTCAGCATCGTGCGCTCCACAGCGTGACCGCGTCGGGATACGCGATCGACTCCTGCTCGATGACGCGCACCGCGAGCGACTCGGCCGTGTCACCGCGCAGCACCGGGCACCTGCGTTGCACCACAATGCGGCCATGGTCGTACTGCTCATCGACGAGATGCACCGTGCATCCTGACTCGCGCGCGCCCGACGCAAGTACAGCCTCATGCACATGGCGGCCGTGCATGCCCGCACCGCCGAAGTGGGGCAGCAGGGCGGGGTGGACGTTGAGCGTGC
>JBIKNS010000175.1:0-4804 GCA_044358545.1 Phycisphaerales bacterium
CTTCACTTCTGCGGGAACGCCGATATTCATGGTGGATTCTCCGTCGCGGACGCCGTGGGCGGGGGAGTGTATCTCGCCGCGGCGTGCTACCCTCTCGCTCCCATGCGTGGATTGACTTGCTTGCACCCCATTCCCGGGCGGTTCGTGGGCGCCAGCCTCGCCTGGTTCGCCGTCGTGTCAACGCCAGCGCTCGCGCGGCTAGAGCCCAGCGCGAATGCGGCTGCTCAGGTTTCGGCGCAGCAGCCTGCCGCTGCACCGGAAGACACTGCCCTGAGCCAGTCGCTCAACGGGCTCGAGACGTTCAAGGTCAGCGAGCGCAACCGCAGCGCGCAAGCGGTGCTCGGGGCGCTCGTGGCCGCGAGTCCGTGCCCGGTGGAGGTCGGACCGCAGTTCGACGCATCAAGCGTGTGGCCCGGGTCGTCGGAATGGACCAAGATCTCCGCGTGGTCCAAAGCGAATCCGGCGATCGGCGAGGCCCTGGTGGCCTCGCAGGATGCACTTGTGTTCGCCATGCCCTACGGGTCGGCGGCGGTGCCGGAGGCATGGCGGAAGGCCGGAGCCTTCACGCACGTCGGCGGCGGCGACTCGCTTGGGCAGATGAGCTTCGGGTACTTCAATGCCATCCGCACGATTGGCGTCTACTCGACCGCCGAGATGTACCGGCAGTGCGCAGCCGGGCAGCACCAGCAGGCGTTCAAGGTCGGTGTGGCGTGGCTGCGGGTGCTCAGGCAGCTTGTCGAACAGCCTCTCCTCGAGGAGAAGCTCTTCGCCATGCAGTCGCTGTCGCAGGCGCTGTCGATTCACCGCGACGTGCTCTGGACCAACCTCGATTCCCTTGACGTGACGCTCCTGAAGAGGCTCTCGCTCGACGAGTACCCCTTCCTGAAGCCCACCGACAACCAGAAACTGCGGCGTTTGGCGATGCCCGAGGGGGACAGGCTCGTGGCCGAGGCAGTGCTGAAGGGCGTCTTCTCGGAACGCGGGAAGCCGGATCTCGATCGGTTTGCCGCAGTGATGTCGGCGCAGCACGGAGGCGACCGGAAGCTCGACCGTTTCGGCACGTCACGGCTCTGGCGCCAGGTGGCGGAGCTGCACTCGGACCTCGACCCGAGCGTCGACAAGCTCCAGGACATATACGACGACTGGTGGCGGCGCTGGAACGTGCGTCCGTACACGCCGTTCCAGTCCGCCCCGACCGAGTTCTCGCGCGCCAACCCGGTGCGCTACGCCGCGGTGACGTCGCTGATCCGGGACATTCAGCGTGCCTTCACGTGGCGGTGGGTCCTTGCGGTGCAGATCAACGGCACGGCAACGAGCGCTGGCCTCTGTGGGTACTACCTTGAGTTCCGCAAGTCGTGGCCGCGCGACATCGAGCGCGCATATGCGGTGTTCGCGAACAAGCGTTTCGATTTCGATCCCTTCGACAAGAAGGGCGGGCACCTTGGGTTCCGCAGCATCGGTGCCTCTGCCGAGACCATCGACACGCCGGTAGGCCGCGTGAAGGTGAAGGGATGCATGCTGTGGTCGCGTGGCGCGGACCACGAGGATGGCGGGGGCACCAACCACACCGACGACGGGTCCGCCGGCGACATCCTGGTGTGGCCTCCACTCCGTGCGCTCGCTCGTGAGCAGGGGCTGATCCAGTGAGCGCGCACGATGCCTCAGTCGAGAGGGTGGTGATCATCGGATCTGGCCCGGCAGGGTGGACCGCCGCGATCTACGCAGCCCGCGCGAATCTCAACCCGCTGTGCATCATCGGCGTGCCGCGCTCGGATCCGGCGCCCGTGCTGCCGGGCGGGCAGCTCATGCTCACGACCGAGGTCGAGAACTACCCGGGCTTCCCGCATGGAGTCACAGGCCCTGAGCTGATGCAGCATTTCCGCGCGCAGGCCGAGCGCTTCGGCACGCGCATCGCCGACGAGGATGTGGTGTCCTGTGACTTCTCCTCGCGGCCGTTTGCGCTGAGCACCTCCGAAGGGCGCACGGTGCGCTCACACTCGGTGATCATTGCCACGGGAGCCACCGCAAACTGGCTCGGCGTGCCCAATGAGCTTCGGCTCGCGCAGACGGGTGGGGGCGTGAGCGCGTGTGCGGTGTGCGATGGCGCGCTGCCTGTGTACCGCGGAAAGGTGCTGGCGGTGGTCGGCGGCGGCGATACGGCAATGGAAGAGGCGACGTACCTCACCAAGTTCGCGTCGAAGGTCGTGGTGATCCACCGGCGCGACTCGCTGCGCGCATCCAAGGCGATGCAGCAGCGCTTCATGTCGCAGCCCAATGCGCAGATGATGTGGAACACGCGGGTGGTGTCGGTGCTCGGCGATGAGCGCATCACGGGACTGGAGCTGGAGGACACCGTCACCGGCGCACGCTCGGCGATGGATGTGGGTGGCCTCTTCGTGGCGATCGGCCACTCGCCCGCTACTGGCTTCCTCAAGGGCGCCGGCGTGGAGCTCGATGCCGCCGGCTACGTGGCGCTGCGCACCCGTTCGAGCGCCACCAACATCGTGGGCGTCTTCGCGGCCGGCGACGTCGCGGACGCGCACTACCGCCAAGCCATCACCGCCGCCGGCATGGGATGCCAGGCCGCGCTCGAGTGCGAGCGCTGGCTCGGCGCGCAGGGCGTGCACTGACGCTTTCGACCCGCACTGGCGTCCGGTGCGAGTGCGAGCACGGCGCGCGCACTGGCGAGTGCGGTCAGGGCTTTGCCGGAGGCGGCACGTTGCGCACGTGCAGCTCCTTGAGCTGCTCCTCGGAGATCGTGCCGGGCGCCTCGATCATGAGGTCGCCGCCGGACTGCGTCTTCGGGAATGCGATGACATCGCGGATGTTGTCGGTGCCCACGATGTGCATCACGAGCCGGTCGAGGCCGAAGGCGATGCCGCCGTGCGGCGGCGCGCCGTGGCGCAGCGCCGACAGCAGGAAGCCGAACTTCGCCTCTGCCTCCTCGCGGTTGAGGCCGATCAGCGAGAAGACGCGTTCCTGAACGTCCATGCGGTGGATGCGGATGGATCCCCCGGCGATCTCGCTGCCATTGAGCACGAGGTCGTAGCCCGCCGAGAGGCATGCGCCGGGATCCGTCTCGAGGATGCCGAACTGGTCGGGGTTCGGGCTCGTGAAGGGGTGGTGCAGGGCGACCCAGCGCTTGCCGTCGTCGTCCCACTCAAACATCGGGAAGTCGACCACCCACAGGAAGTTCCAGGTCCCTTCCGGGATGAGCTTCAGGTCGTGGGCCACCTTGAGGCGCAGCTCTCCCATCACCTTCGTGGCGATCTCCCACGTATCGGCGGCGAAGAGCACGATGTCGCCGGCCTCGAGGCCGAGCGCATCGCGCAACTGGGCCGCGACCGGCTCGAGGAACTTCGCGATGCCGGTCTCGAATGCGGTGCCGTTCCACTTGGCGTTGGGGATGCCGCCGGCCTTGAAGCCCTTCGACCACTCGGAGTAGCCGTCGGTGATCTTGCGGGTCAGCGCCTCCGCACCGCCGGGTACGCGCAGTGCCTTCACGACGCCATTCCGACCCGAGGGGCTGCGCTTGGCGAGCGCCTCCGTGAAGACGCGGAACGACGTCTGCGACGCGATTGCGCTCACGTCGCGGATCGGCAGGGCAAAGCGCGTATCGGGGCGGTCGATGCCGTAGGTCTCCATCGCCTCGGCCCACGTCATGCGCGGAATGTCGCCGATGTCGATGCCGAAGAGCTCCTTCCAGAGGCCGCGCGCGAATCCTCCCATCATCGACATCACGTCCTCGCGGTCGACGAAGCTCATCTCAAGGTCAATCTGGCTGAACTCCGCCTGCCGGTCGGCGCGCGGGTCCTCGTCGCGGAGGCACTTGCAGATCTGCATGTAGCGGTCGCACCCCGCGACCATCAGGATTTGCTTGAAGAGCTGCGGGCTCTGGGGCAGCGCATACCACATGCCGGGGTAGATGCGGCTGGGCACGACGAAGTCGCGCGCGCCCTCAGGGGTGCTCTTGATCAGAAGGGGAGTCTCGATCTCAAGGAAGCCGTTGCCCTGGAAGTAGTCGCGCGCGTACTTGGTGATGCGCGAGCGCGTGCGCAGGATGTGCTGCATGCGCGGCCTGCGCAGGTCGATGTAGCGGTAGCGGAGCCGCGTCTCCTCGCCAATCTTCTCCGCTTCGTGCTCGTCGGGAAGGATCGGCGGCGTCTCCGCCTTGTTCAGCACCTCGAGGTCCGAGACCACCATCTCGACCTCGCCTGTGGCGAGCTTGGGGTTCGGGTCACCGGCGCGGATGCGCATCGAGCCGCGCACGGCGATCACGTCCTCTCGTCGAAGCGCTTTCGCCGCGCTGACGATGTCGGGCGCGCTCGACTCGAGGTCGAAGACGATCTGGCACAAGCCTTCCTTGTCGCGGAGGTCGATGAAGAGCAGGCCCCGTCCCTGGTCGCGGTAGGTGTTGACCCATCCGCAGAGGGTGACGGTCTGGCCAGCGTGCGATGGGCGCATCGCGCCGCAGAAGTGGGTCCGCTTGAGCATGGAGTCCTCGAGGGCGGCGGATCCTATCTGCCGCCGCTAGCCTGCGCGTGATGCATGCGCTGAGGCAGGATGCCCGACGGACAGTGCTCTTCACGGCGTTCGAGCCGTCGGGAGACGCGCATGCCGCGCCAGTCATTCGGGCAATCCGCGAGCGCAAGCCGCACTGGCGGGTGGTGGCCCTCGGCGGCAGGCGGATGGCGGCCGCTGGTGCGGAGGTGCTCATCCGCACCGCGGACGACGGTTCGATGGTCATTCCCGCATGGAGCAAGGTGCAGGCGGTTCGGCGCGCTGCTGCCTTCGTGACGGAGTG
>JBIKNS010000038.1:0-15096 GCA_044358545.1 Phycisphaerales bacterium
TGTGGATCGACTGCCTGCGCCGCGCGAGCGCGCGACGCATCACTGCCGTGATCCCCTACTTCGGCTACGCGCGCCAGGACCGCAAGGACGAGGGCCGCGTGCCGATCACCGCGAAGCTCGTCGCCAATCTCATCACCACTGCAGGCGCGGACCGCGTGCTCTGCATGGACCTGCACGCCGCGCAGATCCAGGGCTTCTTCGACATTCCTGTGGACCACCTCACCGCGGGTCCCGTGATCTCCGAGCACTTCCAGGCGATCCGCGGCGACCTTGGCGAGCTCACCATCGTGTCGCCTGACGTCGGCAACGTGAAGGTCGCCAACATGTACGCGAACCTGCTCGGCGCCGACCTCGCGATCATCGACAAGCGGCGCCAGTCCGGCACGAAGGTGGCCGTCAAGAACCTGATCGGCTCCGTCGAGGGCACGACCGTCCTCATGTTCGATGACATGATCTCGACCGCAGGCACCGTATGCGAGGCTGCGCGCGTGGTGATGGACCACGGCGCGCGCACCGTGCACGTGGCGTGCACCCACGGCCTGCTCGTCGGGCTCGCCGTCGAGCGCCTGCTCGAGAGCCCGATCCGCAGCGTCGTCACCTGCGACACGATCCCCGTGAGCCCGCGCATCGCGCCGCTCGCGCCAAAGCACGTCACGCTGTCGGTGGCGTCGCTCCTGGGCGAGGCCATCCACTGCATCCACCATGACCGTTCCGTCTCGGCGCTCTTCCGCACAGGACTGGGCGTGAAGCGCTGAGGCGATCCGTACCCCACTTCAAGACTCTTCATCCACACACAGGAGATACAGACATGGCAAAGAACGTCCCCGTCATCGAGGCAGAGCCGCGCGACCGCGTCGGCACCCGCTACTCCAAGCGCCTGCGCCAGGCCGGCCGACTCCCGGCGGTCATCTACGGCCACGGCACGCAGCCCACCTCCGTCAGCATCGACGCGAAGTCGATCATCTCGGCCGTGAAGCACGGCACGCACGTGATCGAGCTCCGCGTCGGCGGCTCGTCCGAGACGTGCCTCGTGAAGGAGCTGCAGTACGGCTGGATGGGCGATGACGTGATCCACGTCGACCTCACCCGCGTGAACCTCGAGGAGACGGTGCGCGTCTCCGTCGCCCTCACCTTCTTCGGCCAGCCCGAGGCTGCGAAGCGCCCAGGCGCGGTGCTCACTCACGACGTGCAGCAGCTCGAAGTCGAGTGCAAGGTGCGCGACATCCCCGAGGGCATCCGCATCGACATGACGCAGATGGAGGGCGACGTGATGACAGTCGCCCAGGTCAAGCTGCCCGCCGGCGTCACGGCCGTCACAGATCCGCACTACGCGGTCGTCCGTGTCGTCACCGTCACCGAGGAGGCCGAGGGCGAGGCTGCAGCCACCACCGCCGGTGCCGAGCCGGAGGTCCTCACGGCCAAGAAGGAGGCGGGCGCCGAAGGCGCTGCTGCGGAGAAGAAGTGACCGACCGCGACCGCACATCCGCACCCGCTGCTGTCGCATGCCGTCCCAACGGCTGCGCGGAGGCATCGGCATGAAGCTGCTCGTCGGCCTGGGCAATCCCGGACCCGAGTACGCGCGCACCCGGCACAATGTCGGGTTCGAGGCGATCGACCGCCTTGCGCGCCGGTGCGCGGATCCTGCGATGGGCGCAGCGCGCAGCAAGTTCTCCGGACTGCTGCTCGAGGCGACCGTCGGCGGCGAGCGTGCGCTGCTGCTGAAGCCGCTCACCTACATGAACCGCTCGGGACAGGCCGTGTCGGAGGCCGTGCGCTTCCACAAGCTCGACCCCGCGCAGGACGTGCTGGTGATCACCGACGACCTCGATCTCCCGTGCGGCCATGTCAGGCTGCGTGGGGAGGGCGGGGCCGGCGGGCACAACGGCCTCGCGGACATTGCGCAGAAACTCGGCGGCACGGCATGGCCGCGCCTGCGCATCGGCATCGACCGGATCGCCCGCATCCCGCAGGTGGACTACGTGCTCGGGGTGCCGACTCCCGAGCAGCAGCCGCTTGTCGATTCGGGCATCGAGCAGGCTGTGGCCTGCGCCGAGTCATGGTGCCGCGACGGACTCGCGGCGGCCATGAACCGCTTCAACACCAAGGTGCGCACGGGCGATTCCCCTGGGGACGCCACGGCGCGAGCGCAGGATGCGACCGGCCCCTCACCACGATGACACGCGGCACGTGCCGCCTTACCACGACCCAACTCTCGAGACCATTCACACAGGAGTGACAATCACCATGACTGCTACCACCACCACCGTTCGCCAGTACGAGTCCATGTTCGTCTTCCCCCAGGCCGTCACCGCTGACCTCACCGCGGCGTCAGGTCACGTCACCGACGCGATCACGCGCCATGGCGGCACGATCGTCAGCATGACCAAGTGGGACGAGCGCAAGCTCGCCTACGACATCAAGGGCAACAAGCGTGGCGTCTTTTTCCTCTGCTATTTCACGGCCGACGCGCAGTCGATCCCGGCAATGGAGCGCGACTTCAACCTCTCCGAGAAGCTCCTGCGCTTCCTCATCATGCGCGCCGACCACCTCACGGTGGAGCAGATGCAGGATGCCGAGGGCCAGGCCAAGCTCGCCATGGAGGCGAAGCTGCGCCGGGCACCTGAGGGCGTCGAGGGCGCAGAGGGCGTCGAGGCTCCGGCGATGATGATCGCCGACGAGTGACATCGGGCGCCCGCGCCAGATCCAGCGCCCGGCCGGCCCTGCGCCGCCGGGCGCTTTTCGTTGGGCGGACGGCGGCTGAGTGGTGGAAAACCCGTCGGAAATAGGGGCGCACCCTCGGGCCCGGGCAGGTGCGACAGTTAGGATCGGGCGAGCAAGGAGGCCATAATGGCAAATTTCAATCGCGTGTTCCTGATGGGGAACCTGACCAAGGACGTGGATCTGCGAAGCACCGCCGGCAACCAGTCGGTGGCGACGGTGAGGCTGGCGGTGAACCGCCGCTACCGCACCAAGGACAACGAGGAGCGTGAGGAGACCACCTATGTCGACTGCGAGGCCTGGGGCCGGCAGGCGGAGGTGATGAAGCAGTACCTGTCCAAGGGCAGGCCTGTGTTCATCGAGGGCCGCCTCAAGCTCGACGAGTGGGAAGACCAGCAGGGCCAGAAGCGGTCCAAGCTCTACGTGGTCGTCGAGAACTTCCAGTTCATCGGCGGTCCGGGCGGCGGCGGTGGTGGCGGCGACGGCGGAGAGTCGCGCCGACCGGCGAGCGCTGGCGCGCGCGGTGCGCGTGGCGGGGACCGCCCGTCCTCCGAGGAGCACGTGGCCACACCCGAAGAGGACATCCCCTTCTGAATCATCGCTCGCGCGCGTCGTGAGCCTCATTCGCCCGCACGCGGTTCGCGTTGCGGCGAAAGATCAGCACCCGCACCCACGGCGGCCGCGCCCGTCGGGGGACGGAACTGAAGTTGCGCAGTCACGGGCAGGTGGTCGCTCGGCCACCTGCCCGTCTGCTGTGCCGAGTCGATCGATGCCGAGATCACCTTCACGTCTGGTGACACCAGCACGAAGTCGATGCGCAGAGCGCTTACTTCAGCGGACCATCCGTTGAAGGTCCCCTGCTCCGGCGCCGCGGGATTTGCGGCGCGCCAGGCGTCGATGAACGCCCCACGAGCGCTCGGTCTCACGCGCCTTGCAGCATCGCCGGACGCGGTGGCCGTGCGGTCCTCCCTTCCCTCACGCGCTGGAGGCTCCGGATCGGAAGCGGTCAGCAGCTGCAGCGGCGGGCTGTCAGGGCCTGCGTTGAAGTCGCCGAGCAGTACCACCGGATCGGGTCGGGTGCGCGCGCCGATGCGCTCGCGCAGCAGGCGTGCGGACTCGCCCCGCGCAAGGTCACCACGGTGGTCGAGGTGCACGTTGAAGACGTAGAGCGCACAAGGCTCGCAGCCGCGCCGAACCAGACGTGCGTACGTGCAGATGCGCGGCAGAGACGAGTCCCATGACTTGGAGCCTGGCACCGACGGCTCCTGCGAGAGCCAGAAGGTGCCGTGGTCATCAGGGTCGAGCGCCCAAAGGCGCCGGTCGAACATGATCGGGCAGGACTCGTCGCGTGATGGGTCTGCGTCGCGCGTCCTCCATACAGCCTGCATGTGGGGGAGCCGTCGCTCGAGCTCCCGAACCTGGTGCGGGAGCGCTTCCTGGAGACCCCAGATGTCCGCCCCGCCAATCACATGCACCACCATGCTCGTACGGTGCGGCCACCCGTTGGTCCCATCAGCGGCCGTGTCGAGACGGATGTTGAAGCTGCCAACAGTCGCAGCCCATCCCACACCCTCCATAGGGGCCGCCGCATGTTTAGTGCCGCTGCACCCGAGTGAACCCATGGTCGCCACCAGCACCGGCAAGGCAGCCAATGAGGTCCAAGAATGCATCGCCGCGCAGCCTATGGGGGCGCATCCCAAGGTCCGCAAGGCACTTGCGCACCTGAGGCGGAAGTGCCACAATATGCGGCTCGGCGCGGAAGCCCCGCGACGCACAACCCACCGCCCGGCGCCCACTGTGGCGCGCCGACAGCACGCTGGAGCTTGGCGGACTCCTAACTCCCCTCCCCTGGAAGGACAGCGGCCATGGCCCACAAGAACGTTGAACTCCTGCTTCTCGACACGATCGAGCACCTCGGCATCGTCGGCGATGTGGTGAAGGTGCGCCCGGGCTACGCGCGCAACTACCTGCTCCCGATGCTTCTCGCCGAGAAGCCCACTGCTGAGAAGATCGAGTCCCTCAAGGAGGCCCGTGCCGCCGCGCTCGCCAAGCAGGCGCAGATGCGCGCGGACCGCGAGGCGCTGATCCAGACCCTCACGGACATGAAGCTCGTGCTCGTGCGCAGCTGCAACGACCAGGGTCAGCTCTACGGCGCCGTCACCCAGCGCGACATCGCCGATGAGCTCACCGCGCAGGGTCACCCAGTCGACATGCGCGCCGTCCGCCTGTCGAACCCCATCCGCCGCATCGGCGCGTGGGTCTGCACGATCCAGTTCGACCGCGACCTCAAGACCGACATCCACGTCCACGTCAACGCCGACCGCGCGCTCGACATCGCTGCGCCGGAGACGGCCGCACCCGCCAAGTCGGAGGAGCCGGCCCAGACCGATGCGGAGGCCGGCAGCGAGGCCGAGGGCGCCGAGACCAAGGCCCGGAAGCCGCGTGCCGGCAAGGGCAAGACCAAGGCTTCGGACGCGGAGTAACGTGCAGGCTAGGCGCCTCCGCGGCGCCCTCCATTCCCGCCCCCCTTTCTGGAGTTCTGCATGGACGCGAACCGATCTCAAGACGCGACGGACTGCGTTCAGGGAGGCGCTGGCCTTCCGCGCAGGAACGTGAACGCCCCCTCCCGCATGGATGCGCGGGATGAAGAAGGAATGGATGACATGGCAACCCTGTCGCTCCGACGAGAGATCATGCCGGAGACCCGGCGCTCGCTGACCCACAAGTTCTGCATCAACCAGCATGAGGGATACCTCACGATCGGCCTCTTCGAGGACGGTCGCCCGGGCGAGGTCTTCATCAAGATGAGCAAGGAAGGTTCGACGCTGTCGGGCCTGATCCAGGGATTCTGCCGGGCGTTCAGCCTTGCGATCCAGCATGGCCTGTCGATCCAGGAGGCGGTGGCACGCTTCCGCGGGATGCGCTTCGAGCCCATGGGCGCGACGTCCAACCCCGAGATCCCCGAGGCGTCGAGCATCCTCGACTACGTCGCGCGCTATCTCGAGGTCGAGTTCCTCAAGAAGCGCGACGGCCGCGCCTGAGCGCGCGCGCCTGATCTCCAACGCCAGTTCGCGCTTGCGGCTCCGTGCCGCCCGCCTTTCCTTCTGTTTCGGCGCACGGACGCTACGTCGGCTGCGTTGCGAGCACGGGCGCCGGCACGAGCCTGCGCTGCAGCATGCCTGCGAGCGCCGCGGGCTTGAGCAGCGCGCCTGGCGGGCGCCAGAACACCTCACGGACGGCATCTGCGCCGGACACCTCCCCCGACCCCGCGCCAGCCTCCGAGATCACGCGCACAGAGCCCTGCACGCCGCGCAGCAGGCGCGCAAGCGCATCGGCATCTGCCGTGCGGAAGATCACGTCGGGATCCTTGCGTTGCACGCTGCGCACCCCGCACAGCGTGGCGCGCACGCGCAGCTCGGCGTGCAGCAGCAGTGCATCGACGGCGGGCGGCGGCTCCCCGTAGGCGCCCGTGAGGTCTGCACGCGCCTGCGCAAGTTCCTCGAGCGTCGCCGCGCCGCCGATGCGGCGGTGCGCCTCGAGCCTGCGCCGGTCGCTGGGGATCCATGCGCGCGGGATCCCTCCGGCGATGCCGATGTCGACCGGCGTGTCGATCGGCGCATGGCGCACCTCCTGCCGCATGCCCGCCACTGCCTGCTCGAGCAGCTCGCAGTACATCTCGTAGCCGACGGCCGCGATGTGGCCTGACTGCTCCGCGCCGAGGATGTTGCCCGCGCCGCGGATCTCGAGGTCCCGCACCGCGATCTTGAAGCCTGCGCCAAGCATCGAGTAGTCCTCGATCGCGCGCAGGCGCTTCATCGCCTCTGGCGTCACGGGACGGTCCCGCGGCAGCAGCATGTAGCAGTACGCGCGGTGCATGGAGCGGCCCACTCGGCCCCGCAGCTGGTGCAGCTCGGAGAGGCCGAACATGTTCGCGTCGTCGATGATCATCGTGTTGGCCCGCGGGATGTCGATGCCGCTCTCGATGATCGTGGTGGAGAGCAGGATGTCCGCATCGCCGCGCATGAACCGCACCATCACGTCCTCGAGCTCGGTGCCCGACATCTGCCCATGCCCCACCACGATGCGCGCGCCAGGCGCAAGCTGCCTCACCTCGCGCTCCACGTCGTCCATGTCGTGCACGCGGTTGTGCACGTAGAAGACCTGGCCCTCGCGCGCGAGCTCGCGCGCAATCGCCGCCGAGAGCCGTCCGGGGTTCCACGGGATCACCTCCGTCACGATCGCGCGCCGGTCCGGCGGCGGCGTCGTGAGGCTCGAGATGTCGCGCAGCCCGAGCATCGACATGTGCAGCGTGCGCGGAATCGGCGTGGCCGAGAGCGTGAGCACGTCCGCGGTGAGCCTGAACTCGAGCAGCCGCTGCTTGTGCTCCACCCCGAAGCGCTGCTCCTCGTCGATCACGACGAGCCCGAGGTCCTTGAATGCGACATCCGCCGACAGGAGCCGGTGCGTGCCGATCACGATGTCCACCTGCCCCGCCGCCACCTCCTGAAGGATCTTGCGCGAAGCCGCATCGCCCTTGAAGCGGCTGACGCTCTCGATGCGGAAGGGATACGCGCGCATGCGCTCGCGGAAGGTGCGCTCGTGCTGCTCCGCAAGCACAGTCGTCGGCACCAGCACGGCGACCTGCCGGCCCGAGTCGACCGCCTTGAAGGCCGCACGCAGCGCGACCTCGGTCTTGCCGAAGCCGACATCGCCGCACACAAGTCGGTCCATCGGCCGAGTGCGCTCCATGTCGCGCTTGGCGGCGACGATCGCCGCAGCCTGGTCGGGCGTCTCCTCGAAGGGGAACTCCGCCTCGAACTCGGCCTGCCACTGCGAGTCCGGCGGATAGACGATGCCCGCCACGGACTCGCGCACCGCCTGCACGCGCAGCAGCTCGCCCGCAAGATCCTTGATGGCCTCCTCGACATCAGCCTTGACGCGCTTCCACCGCTTACCGCCGAGCGTCGAGAGCTGTGGCCTTGGTCCGCCCGCGCCGACGTAGCGCTGCACGAGCACCACCTTCGATGCCGGCACGAGCAGTGTCGCGCCGCCCTCATACTGGAGCTCCAGGAACTCCTCGCCCTCGGCGCTGCCGTCTGCAGTGCGCAGCCGGATGTACTTCGCGATGCCGTGGTCGCGGTGCACCACGTAGTCGCCTGGATCGATCTGCAGGAACGCCTCGCGCGCGCGCGCACCCGGCAACCCGCGGGGCACCGCACGCACCCGGCGGCGCGCACCATGCCGGTGCAGGATCTGGTGCATCGGGACGAGCGCAATTGCCCCATTCGCGCCCTCCCACACGAGCCCCTCCCGGAGGTGCGCCTCGACCACGCTCACTCGGGCTCGCCTCGATGCATCCCCAGCCACCACAAGGGCTGCATCCACGAGCTCCTGCGCGCGCATCCGCTCGCCTGGCGTGTCACACAGGATCATCACGCGGCCCGATTCGGCCATCGTCACCGCCTCCGCGACACCAGCGCGCGCATCGTCAGCAAAGTGCGGCATTGGCCGCATCGGAAGCTGCACGGGAGACGCGCTCGATGTCGCCACGGCCGACATCTCCACGACACGCCCGCGCCGCTGGAGCTCCGCAATCACCTCGCGCAGCGGCCACACCCCGCGGCCGTCGAGCAGGCGCTCCTCGTAGCCGCGAGCCTGCTCCGCGATCTCAGACACTTCAGCGAGCACCGCCACCGTGCCCTCGGGCAGCAGGCCCGGCACGCTCACGCACCGGTCGTCGAGCGCCTCGCCCGTCGCACGCACCACGTCCACCCGCTCGATCGCGCGGTCGCTCGCCTGCGTGGCCAGATCCACCTCATGGATCCGCTCGATCTCGTCGCCAAAGAAGTCGATGCGCACCGGCGTCGGCGTGCCTGCAGGGAAGATGTCCACAAGCCCGCCGCGCACGGCGAAGTCGCCAGGCGACTCGACCGCCTGCACGCGCTCGTATCCCGCAGCCGCAAGCCATGCCGAAAGCGCCGAGATCGAGTCACGCGCGCCGCGCACAAGCGAGCGCATGGTGGCATCCATGTCCGCCGCACCGGGCACGCCCTGCATCAGCGCCACTGCCGGCGCCACGATCACGCGCGGTAGGCCCTCACCGCCGGCACGCAGCTGGCGCACGAGCGCGATCCGGTCCGCGTACTGGCCTGACGCGGCCGCCGACTCGCCTGCGGCCTGCTCAAGCGCCGGCAGCAGCACCGCATCGGCACCGAGTCCCGCCAGCGTCGAGAACGCATCATCGGCCTCATCAAGGTGCGCAGTCAGCAGCAGCAGGCAACGCGGCGCATCCGCGCGCAGCGCAAGCGCAGCGACCACAAGGCTCGCACCGGAGCCCTGGAGTCCCGTCACTCCCGTGACCCGCTCGCGCGACGCCGCGATCGACGCGACTGACGGATCCGCCGCGATCTCGTCGACGGGCAGCGCCTGCACCGCACCGTCACCGGGGCCAACGCTCACGCCGCCTCGCCCGCAGTCGCAAAGGGACGCACCCGCTCAAGCGTGGATGGCCCGATGCCCTTCACCCTCCGGAGCTCGTCCACCGATGCGAACGGGCCCCGTTCCGAACGGTCGTTGACGATCCGCGCCGCAGTCGCAGGTCCGATGCCGGGAAGCAGCGCAAGCTCGTCCGCACCGGCGATGTTGAGGTCCACCCGCCGTGGCGCCACGACCGCCTCCGGCGAGGCATGTTGCCCCCGCGTGCCAACAGTCATCGGCGACAACGCCGCGCACAGGACTACAGCAATAGCCACCATCATGACCGCACCGAGCCGAGCGCGAGGCTTCACACCGTGACCGGCTCTCATGCGCTCCCCTGACCACCTGCAGCTGCAGGCGCCGATGCCGCACCAGCACCCGAGGGCTTCCATGGCCCAAGCGGCTGCCGCAACCGGCGCCTGAAGGTCGTGAGCCGGCTCATGACGGGCTTAGGCGACAGGTGCTGATCAGCGGCCCCGAATGCGACCTCGCCGGGCACGTCCCGCACGCTGTGCCATGCCACGAGCTCCACGTGGGGCTTGGACATCGCGATGGTGAGCGCGCGAGTGGCCCACGACGCCTGCAACTCAGGGCTCCAGGGGGTGCGCCACGTGCCCGCACCCTCGCCACCTGACGAGCTGGGCGCGCCCAGCTCCGCGAAGACCTTCTTCTGGAGCGGCAGCAGCCGGTCGAGCAGCGCCGAGAGCTGGAGCAGGTCGCGCACGGAACGGCCCGAGCCCGCCTCGCCAACCTCGAGGTGCACATGCAGCACATCAATGTGGATGCCCTCATTGATGAGCGATGCCATCCATCGCCATGGCCCGATCGGGTCCTCAGGCTCCAGGGGCCCGTCCGAAAACGGCTCCGTGACCTCAAGCAGGGTTGGTGCATTCCGGCGCACGCCGCGCACGGCCACGGCCGCACGGCGCACAAGGTCGTTGGTCTGGCTCACTGTGAGCCCATGGACGCCCGCGGAGTGAAGGCCGCGCGCAAGGCTCCAGAGCCCCACGTGCGTGCTCAGCTGCCGCGCCGCTGCCTCCGCAAGTCCCCACACCGCCTCGCGCAGCGCGCCGTGGTCGCCGCGGCGACCGTCGAGCCACGCGGGCAGGCGACCGGGTCCAAGATCGATGATCGGTCCGAGCACGGTTCGCTTGCCCGCGGACACTGCCCAGTCCAGCCATGCGATTGCCGCGGAGAAGTCGTAGGTTCCCGGGGTGGGCTCGATCTGCGCCCAATCAAGCGGCACAAACACCACATCCACGTCCGACCCGAGCAGAGGAGCGCACCGCTGCGGCAGATCGGACGCCAGTACGCGCATCCCGAGCACTGCACTTGATGCGGGCTTCGACCCGAACCGGCGGTGGATGAGGATCTGACCGTGCGCGATCGCGAGGCGCTCGCCTGCATCGATTGCCGTGGCGATCGACCGGCGCGCGGCCGAATCGGACGCGGCGGGATCGGGCGACGTGATCGCCTCGGTGAACTGACGCCGCGCACGGTCAAGCTGCTGGAGGGCGTCCGCAGCACCCGGGTGGTCCCACACCTGCCACTCCTCCGCCTTGGCAATGACGAACTTGATGCGCTGCCGCGCCAGCTCGAGCGCAAGCCGGTACGGCGCGTTGCGCTGTTCGAGCAGGCACGTCTGCAGCATCAGGCGTCCCATCGGTCCGGCATCCCATGGCACGCAGAGCGCGAGCGCACCAGCATGGGCCGTGTCCACCACAAGCTCGCCTGACGATGCACGCACCGACCCACCCACAGGGTGGTCATCGACACCGAGCAGGCATGAGCGCGCCGGGTCGATGGGCGCGGCTGCCGAATCCTGGCTCACCGTGAAGCGGATCATCGTGCACCGGAGTGGGGAAAGTCGAGTGTATCGGGGCACGCGCGCACATCGTGCCGAGGGTTCGGTTCCGCGTCCCGCGATTCGTACACTCGCGCCCCATGTCCGCCCAGGAACCACACGCCGGCGCGATGATGCCTGCCGCGAGCGCCCGTGCGAAGGACCGTGCGCGCACCGTGTTCTCGACGAGCCTGCCATTGCCGGGCCGGCGCCAAGGCAAGGTCCGCGACCTCTACGAGCTGCCACCGGACTCCGCGGGTCCGCGCATGCTCGTCGTGGCCTCGGACCGCATCAGCGCGTTCGACGTGGTGATGCCGACGGGAATCCCCGGCAAGGGAAGATTGCTCACGGCAATGAGCGCGGCGTGGTTCGAGTTGCTGCGCCGCCACAGCATCGTGCGGGATCACGTGCTGTCGCTGGATGTTCCGGATCTCGCCATCCCCGCTCCGGTCAGGGAGCACCTTGAGGGACGCGTCATGGTGTGCCGGGCGGCCCAGGTGATCCCGATCGAGTGCGTCGCGCGCGGATACCTCGCCGGTAGCGGATGGGTCGAGTACCGCGATCGGGGCACGGTATGCGGCATCCCCCTGCCACCTGGGCTGCGCGAGTGCGATCGGCTTCCGGAGCCGATCTTCACGCCCGCGACGAAGGCAGAGCAGGGCCACGACGAGAACATCTCCTTCGACCGGGCGTGCGAGATCGTGGGCGGTCCGCTGATGGAACAGTTGCGTGAGCTCACGCTCCGCATCTATCGGGTGGCGGCCGCGCACGCGGCACACCGCGGCCTTCTCCTCGCCGACACCAAGTTCGAGTTCGGCCATGCGCGCGGACGCGATGGAGACGCCTCAGGCGAGCTCATGCTCATCGACGAGGTGCTGACCCCCGACTCAAGCCGGTACTGGCCCGCAGAGGGATACGAGCCAGGCCGCGACCAGCCGAGCTTCGACAAGCAGTTCCTCCGAAACCACCTGCTCGAGCTCGTGTCCAAGGGGCTGTGGCGAAAGGAGCCGCCAGGTCCGCTGCTCCCCGCGCACGTCGTGGAGGGCACGCGTGCGCGGTACCTCGAGGCGCTCGAACGCCTGTTCCCCGGAACGCCAGTGCTCGGCACTTGAGTGCTGCCGGCGGCGCGCCGGTCAATCCCGCAGCGCCGCCTCGCACACGTTGCGCAAGAGCATCGCCACCGTCATCGGGCCGACACCTCCCGGCACGGGCGAGAGCCACCCTGCCACGCTCGCGGCGGCAGGATCGACGTCACCCACCGTGCGCACGGCGCCATCGGGTCCTGCAACACGGTTGATCCCCACATCCACGACCACCGCGCCTGGCTTCACCCACTCGCGCGTGACGAGCCCGGGCACGCCCGCCGCGGCGACGAGCACGTCAGCCGAGCGCGCGAGCGCCGGCAGCTCTCCGGTGAACTTGTTCGCGCTGATGACCGTCGCCTCCTCGCGCATCAGGAGCACCGCAATCGGCTTGCCCACGATGTTGCTCGCGCCCACGACGACGCATCGCGCGCCCTTGAGCGCGACGCCGGTGGACTCGATCATCTCGAGTACGGCGAGCGCGGTGCATGGCACGAGACTTCGGCGCCCGTACACCACATTCCCGATGTTCGCAGGATTGACGCCCTCGATGTCCTTCTCCGGCGCGATGAGCGACTGGACCCGCTCCATGTCGATGCCCACAGGCAACGGCATATGCACCATGATCGCGCGCACCGCGTCCTCCGAGGAAAGCAGGAGCACACGACCCGCGACATCGTCATAGGTCGCGCCCTGCGGAAGGCGGTGCAGGTGGTAGTCGATGCCAACCTCGCCGCATGTCCTCGCCTGGCTCTCCGCGTAGAGCGCTGCGGCGCGGTCATCGCCGACGAGCACCGCATCGAGCCGCGCGCGCCGCCCGCTCGCCGCGATACGTGCCGTGACGTCCGCGCGCACCCGAGCCGCTAGCGCCCTGCCATCGATGACCTGTGCTGCCATGGGGGAGGGTTATATCGGCTCCGATACGATCACGCGCATGCTCGCACTTGCGCTCGCCTCCCTGATGCTTGTCCAGTCCGATGCCCCGACGGTGCCGCCGAGGGCGAAGATCGTCCCAGCGACGCCGATCAAGGCTGCACCGGCTGCTCCAGCGCAGTCCGATGCCGAACCGACGGTCTTTCCAGGATCCACGGTGCCCTTCCCCGAGGTGGCCCACTGGATCAAGGGAAGCGCGCCCTCCGCGTTCGAGCCAGGCAAGACCTACGTCGTGGAGTTCTGGGCGACGTGGTGCGGGCCGTGCAGATCCAGCATGCCCCATATCTCCAAGGTGCAGGAGCAGTACGCGGACCGCGGAGTCACGGTGCTCAGCATCAGCGACGAGGACGAGTCGACCGTTCGCGAGTTCCTCGCCAAGCCTGAGTGGGACGAGAAGACCAGGTACACGCTCGGCACCGACCCGGACGCATCCACCAAGGACCAGTACATGAAGCCTGCGCAGCAGCGCGGCATCCCATGCTCGTTCATCGTGAAGGATGGCGTGGTTCAGTGGATCGGACATCCGATGTCCATGGATGCGCCGCTCGAGGCAGTGGTCGCGGGAACGTGGGACGTTCCCGCCGCCAAGAGGGACTTCCTCGCCGGCTTCGCATTCACCCAGGCGCAGCGCGATCTCATGGCGAAGATGGCGCGTGCGCGCGAGAGCGGCGAGTGGGCCCCTGTGCTCGAAGCCCTTGATGCCCTGATCGCCACCGGCGGAGATCGCAGCCTCCCGGTACGTGCGCGCAAGTTCGAGATCCTCGTCGGGCCGGCAGCGAAGCCGGAGGCCGGATACGCGTTTGGCCGCGAGATTCTCGCCTCCAGGCCGCCCGCGCAAATCCTGAATCAGATCGCGTGGTACACGCTTGATGACGCCAGCGTGAAGGTCCGCGATGTCGACTTTGCGCTCGAGGCGGCGCAGGCCGCGGTCTCCGCATCGGAGGGCACAGATGCCGCGATCCTCGACACGCTCGCCCGCGCATACTGGGAGAAGGGCGACCGGCCGAAGGCGATCGACACGCAGAAGCGCGCCGTGGCTGCGGCCACTGACGGAGCCATGAAGGAAAGCCTCGAGGCCACGCTCAAGGCCTACGAGTCAGGCACGTTCGGCGGCAACTGACACGCGAAGAATCAGGGTTCAGGATGATGAGCGGCCGCCAGGCGCCCGCGCGACGCTCGCGCGGGTCGCTGGCGGCCGCATCTCAATGCTGCACTTCAACTTCGCGCTGGGCGTCGGCGCTCGCGTAGATCGCATCGATGGTTGCCTGCAAGGTGCGGCCTTGCGCACCACTTGCACGCGGCGGGATGCCATGGCGCACCGCAGCGACGAACTGCGCGTACTGCGCATCCCACGCTTGCTCCATCGGCTTGTCGGCGTTGAAGAGCGGACGCACGTCAACGAGGCGCCCCTCCTCCTCCGTGGCGATCGTCACCTCCGAGCCGAAGACGTCAAACCACGCGCCTGCGCGGTCGCCCCACACAGCGACGCCGTCGCGCAGCGAGTTCGCCGGCATGTTGGTGGCCCATGTCACGTTGAGCTCGATCGTCAGCCCTCCCTCGCACCGAACGAGCGCGTGTGCCGCATCCTCCACGTCGAAGGTGCCGGTGGCCTTTGGCGGACCTGCCCACATCGACGTGTAGCGGTAGTCCTTGATGGGGTGACCGAAGAGGCTCCACGTGGCACCGCTGGCCCGAAGCGGCCGCGGGTATCCCGCGAGGTGCAAAGACAGGTCGAGCACATGCACGCCGAGATCGATGAGAGGTCCTCCGCCAGAGCGCGCCTTGGTGGTGAACCAGCCCCCGAGCCCTGGGATTCCGCGCCTCCGGTAGAGGCTGGCCTTGATGTGGTGGATGTGGCCGAAACGGCCCGCATCAATGAAGTGCTTGACGGTCGCGCTTGCAGGAGCGCCGCGGCACACGAAGCCCACCTGCAGCACAGTGCCCGCACGCGCAGCGGCGGCATTGATCCGGTCGCACTCGGCGGCGCTCATCGCCATCGGCTTCTCGAGCAGCACGTGCCTGCCAGCCGCGAGGGCTGCTGTG
>JBIKNS010000176.1:0-4767 GCA_044358545.1 Phycisphaerales bacterium
AGGCTCAGGTGCGCGCAGGCGTTCCGAGGGCCGCCGCGTATGACACGACGATGTTCATGTTGGCCGGACTGCTCGCGGTCGGCTTCGTGTGCAACAGCCTTATCCGAGTGGATGCGGCCAGCAGGCAGACGCCGAAGTTGGACGGAGCGGCCCTCGACGAGAACCCGACTCGAGCTGCAGCGCATGCCAAGGACTCGACGCATGCTGTGTCACAGCTGCTGCCGCTCGCTGCGCTCTGGCTGCTTGTTGCGGTGCCCATGGCATGGGGACTCTGGACCACCATCCAGCAGGCTGCAGTGCTGTTCCGCTGAGCGCGCGTGCGAATGGGGGATGAGCAGCGCGATTAGGCCGCCGGCCTCGTTCGTGATTCGACACGCATCGAGCGTGCCGGCGCGAGCATCACGTACGGCCGCTGCTCCGGCGCGCCCGCAGGATCAGCCAGCAGGTAAGCCTGTCAGGACCGGACTTGCGCCTGATCGCCCCGCAGCACCTGTCGCGAGCCAACTGCAGCCCGCATCGCAACCGAAACCGTATCCGTACACGCCGAGTGGGACACAACGTCGCATGCTGCAGCTGCTGCTGCCACGCGGGCCAGAAGGCATCTCGGCATCATCACAGCAGGAGTGTGCCCCGCAGGGTTCACCGAATCCACCCAGAACCACTGCCTCTCATGGCATATGCCCAAGCCTGGGCGCGCAGGGGCCCCTCGAGGGCACGGTGCCGGCCGCATACGGCAAGCGCAGGCTGCCGTCCTTGCAGCGACGGAACACGAAGGCCTTGGCGTCGCCGCCCTTCGCGTGCGTCTGCGCGACATTCACCACGCTGCCGCACCATGCCTGCTGCGCGGCGTCAGCAGCAGGTACGAGCCGGCCGCGAGAAGCACTCCAGTGAACCAGGCGTAGGGATAGATCTCGTCCCACACCGTGGGGTCGCCCTCGAGCACCTTCACCGCACCGAGGAACCCAGGCACGTTCGGGGCGATGCCCACCATGAGCGCCGCGATCGCACGCCAGTTGGTGCCGGCGTAGCGTCCGTTCACGCGGTAGAGGTCGGGCACATCGAGCTGCTGCCTCCGCACGATCCAGTAGTCGGCGATCATGATGCCCGCGATGGGCCCGAGCAGCGCCGAGTACCCGATGAGCCACTCGAAGATGTAGGTGTCGGCGCTTGCGAGGAGCTTCCACGGCATGATGACGATGCCGAGTAGCCCCGTGATGACGCCGCCGGTCCTGAAGCTGATCAGCCGCGGGGCGAGGTTTGCGAAGTCGTTCGCTGGGCTGACCACGTTGGCGGCGATGTTCGTGCTGATGGTCGAAACCGCGACGCCAAGCAGCGCGACCACCGCGACCGCGATACGGGTGCCCGCGCTCGCAAGGACAGGCTCGGTCATGCCTGCAGGCGGCGTGCTGCTCGTGATCTGCGAGAGGACGACCACCGGGTCCCACAGCGTCTTCGGATCCACTCCCTTCAGGAGTAGTTCCGCGGCGCTCGTCACGACGACCGCCATCGCGCTGAAGGCGACCATGGTCGTCGGCAGGCCGAGGGCCTGGCCGAGCATCTGCTCGCGCTGGCCCTTCCCGAAGCGGGTGAAGTCGGGAATGTTCAGCGACAGCGTCGCCCAGAAGCCGATCATGGCCGTGAGCGACGGGATGAACACCTTCCAGAATGCCGCAGTGTCCGCGAACGATGACGGGCGGTCGAGGAGCGGGCCGATGCCGCCCGCGCGAGAGACGATCCAGACCAGCAGCCACAGCGTCAATGCCATGATGATCGGCGCTGACCAGTTCTCGAACATGCGCACCGCGTTCATGCCGTACAGGATGATGGCAATGTTGACGGCCCAGAAGGCCATGAAGGTGATGAGGGACGGGATCGTGAGTCCGAGCAGGGTGGCATCGCCGCCGATGGAGGAGAAGCTTGGCCATGCGGCCACAACGAAGGTGCGCACTGCCTCGCCACCGATGTACGTCTGGATCCCGAACCACCCGCAGGCGACGATCGCCCTCAGCATGGCAGGTACGTTCGCGCCCGTGGTTCCGAAACTGCTGCGGGCAAGCACTGGGAACGGGATGCCGTACTTCGTGCCCGGATGCGCATTCAGCAGGATCGGGACCAGCACGATCAGGTTGCCGAGGCCGATGGTGAGCAGCGCCTGCCACCAGTTCATGCCTTGTGAGACCAGGCCTCCCGCGAGCAGGTAGGTGGGGATGCAATGGGCCATGCCAATCCACAGCGCGGCGAAGCTGTAGGTCGTCCAGTTGCGCCGCGATCTCGGAACCGGAGCGAGATCGCCGTTGAAGAGGGGGCTTCGGCCGATGTCCGGGGGCAGCTCGGCAAGCGCCGCACGCGTCAGTTCACGATCATTCATGGAGGGTGTCCCGTGGAGTGTCGACAGACGTCGAAGGGGCACATTGGAGATTCTCGACATCGTGCGCAGTGCCCGTTGCGCGGAGCGCCGTGCTGGGTTCTCGTTGGCACTGAGAGTCACTGTAACCTCATGCGCTTCCGCCTCCATTGCGGGGAGCGATCCCGAGGAACCGCCCATGTCACTCCGCCTTGCCTTCCCATCAGCATGTGTGGCCGCGCTTCTGGGTGCGCCCGAGGCAGACGCCGGCGTCTACCAGTTCATCGTGACAGGGGTGCGCTGAACAGGTCCAGGCCTTATGAGAGACTTACGCGGCCCGCAGGGCCGAGAGGAGTCTCTGATGAAGCGTCCGACGAGCAGGAAGCGCCACCGTCCCGAGGAGGTCGTGGCGAAGCTGAGGCAGGCTGACGAGTCGCTGGCCAAGGGAGTGCCGATTGCCGAGGTGGCACGTTCGCTCGGCGTGAGCGAGGTCACGCTGCACCGCTGGCGAGCGGAGTACGGCGCCGTGGACCGTGACGCGGTGCGCCGCCTGAAGGAACTGGAGAAGGAGAACGCGCGGCTGAAGCGGCTGGTGGCAGACCAGCAGCTGGACATCCAGATCCTGAAAGAGGTGGCAAAGGGGGAATTCTGAGCCCGGTGCGCAGGCGCCGGGCCATCGACCATGTGACGGCGGTGATGGACGTGTCCGAGCGGCGCGCATGCCGTGCGGTCGGGCAGCACCGCAGCACCCAGAGGCGCCCGGCGCCTGCGAACCCCTACCGGGACATGCTGGTGGCACGGATACGCGCGCTGGCGGTGGAGAATCCGCGCCGGGGCCGCCGGTACGTGATGGATTTGCTGCACAAGGAGCGCTGGCGGATCGGTGCGCGCCTGATGAAGCGGCTGTGGCGCGGCGAAGGCCTGCTGGTGCCGCAGAGGCGCAGGAAACGCAGGCGAATCGGAAGTGGCACCAACGGCATCGTGCGCCGACGGGCACGCCGCAGGAACCAGGTGTGGGGCATGGACTTCATCCACGACCGCACGGCAGATGGCCGCCCCTTGCGGATGCTGGTGGTGCTGGACGAGTTCACGCGGGAGTGCATCGCCCTGGACGTGCGAAGGACCTTCCGGGGCGAGGACATCGTGATGGTGCTGGACGAGCTGACGGCGATCCGCGGTGCGCCCAAGCACATCAGGAGCGACAACGGGCCGGAGATGATCTCCAGGGCGGTGAAGGCGTGGTGCAAGGAGGGCGGCACGCGCACGCTGTACATCGACCCTGGAGCGCCGTGGCAGAACGGCATCGTGGAGAGCTTCAACGGCCGGCTGCGCGACGAGCTGCTGTCATCGGAGATCTTCGAAACGCTTGCCGAAGCGCGCTACCTCGTGGACCGGTGGCGGCTGCACTACAACCACCGGCGCATCCAGCGTGCGCTGGGCAAGATGACCCCTGCGGCGTTCTCGGCGAAGTGCGCTTGCGCGCCTTCGCGCAGGCTCGCTCCGCTCGCCCGCGCTGCGGCGCCCAAGCGAAACATCAGGAGCGCTACGATCCCCCAACTCTCATAAGGGGTGGACCGATGAGAGCGACCCCGTCACACTCGAGGTGCAAAATCGGGTGCAGCACCAGTCGGCGCCAAAAAGCGCTGACGAGAGATCGAGCGATGCAACTCCCGAAACGCAGCAGGGTTGCGCCGATTCTTGCCGAACCGCGCAACCCTGTGCTTTCTCGATCAGTGGGCGATACTGGATTCGAACCAGTGACCCCACGCGTGTGATGCGTGTGCTCTAGCCAGCTGAGCTAATCGCCCGCGAAGTGGGGAAGTTAGCGCAAGTCGGCCTCCGCATGGACCGATTCCGGGGTCACGTCGGTCGCAATCCGCACTTATCGGCACCAGCTATGGCACATTTCTCTCAAGTATTGCACGACTTCCGCTGCCTAGATTCAAAAGTACTTCCGTGTCGCGAGCACGGGATTATGTTGAACAAGTCGCTTCCGGCCGTAGGTCGGAGTGGCATGTCGGCTGCAGCGCCGACGAAGTCGTTCCCTTGAGCCGGACTCCAGAGATGTTCAGGACACCGCGCCACCAACCACACAAGTCCGAAGGACTGGCACGGCTGTTGGTTGTGGTGTTGTTCGCATGGTGTGGCGCCAACTCCTTCACGGTTCATGCGAGTGCGGGGCCTCCGGGAAGCCATCCCTGTCCCTTGGAATCCAATTGGGCAAGCATCAGCTCTGGCGTTGATGCTGACGGCGATGACTACTGCAGCAGCGCGTCGGGAGGAACAGACTGCGATGACGGGGCAAGCGACGTGTACCCCGGAGCGCCAGAGCTGTGCAGCAACGTTGGGGTCAACAATGACTGCGACAACGAGGGCCAGGCGGACGACGAGACGCCGTTCGTGCTGCACCGTGACAGCGATGG
>JBIKNS010000177.1:0-4765 GCA_044358545.1 Phycisphaerales bacterium
CCGAGTGCGCTTTGTGGCGCAGGACACCGGTACGGCTGGACTGCTTGAAGCGGGCGTCGATGACTTTGCCGTGTCCATCGGCGTGTGCGAGGCGTCGAGTTGCCCTGCTGACATCAACGGCGACTCGCAGGTCGGCAGCGCTGATCTCACCGTAGTGCTTGCCGCCTGGGGATCCGCCGTGTCGAGTGCCGACCTCAACGTCGATGGCCGCGTGGACGGGCTGGATCTCGCCGTGGTGCTTGGGGCATGGGGTCCCTGCCCCTGACGGGTCGCCTGAAGTGCCTGCGACAGGCGTGCACCCGCAGGTCACTCAGATGCTGCAGGCTCAAGCGTCGTGCGCCGCCGCGTCGGGATGGAGCGATGGACGCTGCTGCGACCGTCTGGCCAGCGCACCCTGATCTCGTCCACCACATCGCATTCGCCGAGCCCGAAGGTGGCGGTGGTCGGCATCGCGGACTGGTAGCTGCGTGCCCCTGAGATGGTGCGCCGCTGCACCCGGCCGCACGCATCGAGCTCGATCTCAGCGCCAATCGCGGTGGGGTTGCCCGGCGGTCCCTTCAGGTCGACGGCGATCCACGCATGACCGGACTCCTGCTCGTTGAGGAGCACTGCGGGAGGGCCCGACATCTGCGTCATCACGATGTCCTCGTCGCCATCGCCGTCGAGATCGGCGACCGCCAACGCACGGCCCACCCACGGGGAACGGAGCTCGCATCTGCCTGGCGACGGCATCTCCGCAAGCACGGGCGCTGCGCCTCCGCCCACGCGCGAGGTGTTGAGGAAGAGCTGGCCGGGCTGCGCAAAGGTCTGGGACGGAAGGAACCGGGTCACCTCAGGCTCGAGGTGGCCGTTTGCCTGCACCAGATCGATATGGCCATCAAGATCGGCGTCAGTGAACGCAAGCCCGAACGTGAGCACGGCGCGGGTGGGCGCAGCGATGCCCTCCACTGCCGCATCGTCGCTGAAGACTGGCGTGCGGCCGCGCGAGACATAGAGGGAGTCGGGCTCATTGGCGAAGTTGCCGATGGCGACCGCGACATCGTCCGCAGCAGGTGAGCCGGGATCGCTGCGCAGCCACGCTGCGTCGATGCCCATCGCGCCGGTCGCCGCCCCATGCCGGTCGTATGCGATGCCGGATCTGCCGCCCGCTTCGGTGAACCGCCCGCTCCCATCGTTGAGGAGGAGGAAATTGGCCACCGTGTCATTGGCCACGATGACGTCCATGTCGCGATCACCGTCGGCATCGAGGATGCACAGACCGAGCGACTTGGCGACGGGTACGCCTGTCGACGGGTTACGCACCTGCACGCCCGTCTCGGTCGACACGTCGGTGAAGCGTCCCCCGTCATTTCGCAGGTGCACAAGATGGAGCCCCCCGTAGCCCGTCGGCGGGCCGTACGCGCGCGCTGTCCCATCGATCCGGTAGTCGACACGCGCGTCGATCTCCGGCGACCAGCGCACGTACCGCGCGATGATCAGGTCGAGGTCGCCATCTCGGTCGGAGTCGAGGAATGCCGCCGACGTGAACCATGCCGAGTCCGGGTCGGTGGCCAGCGCGCCGAGCCCGGCACGCTCGGTGGCATCCTCAAACCGTGGCTTCCCCGGCTCGCTCCTGTTGAGGAGCAGCGCAACGCGACCGATACCAGCGACAAGGATGTCCTCGCGACCATCGGCATCCACATCACCAACTGCGACACCCGTCCCGTAGACAGGAATGGACGCTCCTGCATCGTGCGTGACGTCGGCGTAGCGCATGCCAGCGCCCGGCACACCCCTCAGCAGCACGATGCCGGAGCGAGCGCCCGATCCGCGGCGGGGCTCGCTCGCAAATGGGGCACCGGTCCAGTCGCACGAGTCTGTGAACAGGAGATCATGCGTGCCATCGCCATCTGCATCAAGGATGGCGACACCACCGCCAAGAGCGTCGGGAAGCAGTCGGCCATCAGGGTCTGCGAGCGCACGGTTCCACGTGATGCCAGCCTCCTCCGCGATGTTGCGGTAGCGCACACTGGAGCCAAGCTGCTCCCGAAATGGACGTGCCGTGGCCGCGGCATCCGCCGGAGCTGGCACCGTCGCGCTCGTCTCGCGGGGTGCTGGTTGCCGGGAGCGCCACACGATGACGGCACCCGCAGCAAGGCCGGCTGCTCCTAGCACAGCAAGCGATCGTCGGAATGCCCGGTTGATGCGTTCGGCGCCCTCGCGATCGCGGGGCACGGTCACGGTGCAGCTCCTGCTCTTGCCACCGTTGCCTTAAGCCACCTGCGGGCGTGCTGTGTCATGGCACAGGATCCGCAACTGGCGAGAGCGTGTAGAGCGTGATCGGGTCCGCGGCGCGTGCGGCGGCTGGGTACCGCTCTCGCGCGAGCCGTATCGCGCGGTCGCGCGCATTGTCGTCCACCCGGTAGCGGCCGTGCTCGCGCATCGCACGATCGGCTGTCGCCGTGTCGCCAAGCTCCGTCGATGCCTGAGCAAGGAGATACCACGCCGACACGCTCTCCGGATCCGCCGCAAGCGCACGCTCCGCGAGCGTCCTCGCGCGCTCCGCATCTTGGCGCGTGCGAGCGCGGACGGACTCGTCGGATTCAGCCACCACGCGGTCCCGGCGCGCCCGCTCAAGCAGCGTTTCGCCGAGTGACACGGCCACACGCTCGTCGCGGCTGAAGTCGAATCCACGCTCGGCCGCCGAGGGGAAGGCGCTCGCGAGCACGGCATCGAAGTCGGCGATCGCCTCATCGAGCGCGCCATTCTGCCGATTCAGCACCCCTGACCAGTAGCGCACCGCCCACGGCCACGCGGGCATTGCTGCACCGGAAGCCGCAATGAGGTGCGTCCGCGCATCGTCGAGCCGTCCCTCCTTGAGCGCGGTTCTGGCACGCCCCAGGACTGCCGCGCCAGAGAGCGCGGCTGCGTCCCCAGTCGCATGGGTCGCTGCGGCGGAGAACGCATCGTCGGCCTGCCTCAGGTCGCCCTTGATGGTGCCTCGCTCGCCCTGCCGGAAAAGTGCGATGCCATAGTCGTACCAGCGCTCTGCGGCGCTCGGTCCTGCTGGTGCGCCACGCGAGGGCCGGTCGGATGATCCGCCGCTCGCGGCAGCTGCGCCCACATCGGCCTCCGCGCGTGAGCCAGTGTGCACGCCGGCCACCACCACGTCACCCCCTACAGCGCTGGCCCCTACATGCATCACGCGCTCGGCCTGTGCGACGGTGGTCACTGGAAGGTCATTGCGGCGATCGGCACCGTACACCTCACGCCAATACGTGGCATCAAACTTCCGGTACTTCAGCGATGCGCGCACCGCGATCGGACCTTCTGTGGCCGGCGTATCGAACGAGTAGTGCGTCACGTCAGCCGCGCCCGCAGGCACCTGATTGCTGTACATGGTCACGAAGATGTCCTGCACATTGCGACGCTCGATTCGTTGGCCGTCGCGGTCAATCACGAACGAGTTGAAGAACTTGCTCCATGGATTGACCTCGCCCCCCGCGGACAGTTTGCCGGATTGGGCGAGCACGCGACCGTTGGCATCGGAGATCGCGACCTCCAGCCACACCTCGTTGCTGTCTGCGGTCCCTTCGGTGAACGCATGGCCGACCGCGAGGTTGCGCACGACAATCTCAAGCACATGCGGCGATGCGGGCCTCAGCGAATCGGACTGCGTCGGCGAGACCACGAGCGGGCCGTCGACTGTGCCTCCGCTCCGCACGCCGAGGATGTCCACACGCATGGACTTCGCAAGAGACGCCTCGCACTCGGCAACGGTCCGCTCCGCATCAGGCAGGTCGGCCAGCATGGGCATGGCCGTGTTTGCGGCCGCGAACGAATGGCTCAGCGCCGCGAGCGCGCCATCAGGTCCGCGCGGCTTGGAACCGAAGTCGCCGCTAGGGTGGGCGGGCATGTGGCACCCGTTGCAGCTGGACTCCGCGCGCGGGGGCCAGCGCCAGGACTGCACCCCGAACCCGCTCCATCCCGAGAGGCGGAAGCTGTCGTAGTGGTTCTGGCCGCGCATCCACCTGTAGTCGTTCAGCGGCTCGGGCAGGAAGACCTTGTGGCACGTCGAGCAGAACTCCGCCGAGCGATGCACCTCGGGCTTCAGGTAGGTGCGCGCGTGAAGCGAAGGGCGTGCCTTGACGAGCTGGCGGTTGAGCCATGCGCCGATGCCGCCGTCCGCCGATTCGAAGGGATAGGGCGCCGGCTCGGCGATCGTGAAATCTGCGTTGCCGCGCACGCCGACCTCGGTGATGGCATGGCAGGCCACGCAGGTGATGCTGGCCGAACCCATGGGATCGTGCGCGGCGTCGTAGTCGGGGTCATCCCATCGCGTGTCCTCGAACGCGCCAGAGAGGAAAGGCACAGGATCATGGCACCCCGCGCAGAAGTTGGCGTCCTTGACCGATCCCTCGCGGGCAAACGCACGGCGCCGCGTCTCGCGCACGCTGAACGCGTACATCGGATTGTTGAAGCTGCTCGCCGCATGAGCAGACCGCGCCCATGATGCGTGCACATCGGCGTGGCACTCGAGGCAGTAGTCGTTGCGCATCAGCGAATCGGAGGTGAGGAAGTCGCCATGTGCCGTACGCACAAGCGACGGCTCGAAGTAGGACGCGCCCTGCTGTGGAGCGCGGGAGTCCTTCCCGCGCGGATCGATCCAGTGCAGTCCCACCATCGCCGCAGCGCCAGTAACCGCTATCGCAGACCACCCCACCCCTGCCCGCCAGCGGATCCGCGGTCCCGCGAGCCGGTGCAGCAGGAACATCCAGATCATGGC
>JBIKNS010000178.1:0-4734 GCA_044358545.1 Phycisphaerales bacterium
ATCGCCTTCTACCTCGCCGGCGTCGATGTGCTGGCCGGCGACCGCTTCGGTCGGCTGTCGCTGACGCGCCACGGCCTCGCGGTTCGCGACCGCCACGTGCTGTCGACGCTGCACGCCGCGCGCATCCCGACCACACTCGTGCTCAGCGGCGGTTACGCAGCCACGCCAGCCCTCACGGCTGACCTTCACGCAGAGGTGTACCGGCAGGCGCGGGCACTGGGCCTTTCGTGACCGGGACGTCGCCGCCCTCAAGCAGGAACGATCGCAACTCGCGCGCCACCTCGCGCGGAGAGTCCGCGAAGATCACGTGACCGCCATCCGGTATGAGCACTGGCTTGACCCGGGCGATGCCGCGGGCGAACACAGGCAGCATCGAGGGATCCGTGACCGCATCCTTCGCGCCGAAGATGACGAGCGTCGGAGCGCCGATCGCGGGAAGCAGGGGCCGCACGCCGTCGAGCAGGAACGGGCGCATGCGATCCACGATCGCAAGCCAGTCCGCGCGGCGCCCGACGGCACGGTCGATCATCGCCTGGCGGAACGGGGCGGGGATCGGAGGCGGCCGCAGGAACACGGTGTTCACCACACGGTCGAAATCGGCGCCGGTGGCGATGTCGAGCGGGTTCTCTCCACGGTCTGCCGCACGCATGAAGTCGTTGCGCACGGGTGGATCCACGCCGGCCGGCGCGAGCAGCACCAGCCGCCTGACTCGATCGGGGTGCTCCGCGGCATAGGCCGCCGCAAGCGCGCCGCCCATCGAGGTGCCCACAATGTCCATCTGATCCACGCCGATCGCCTCGCGGAATCCCTCGATCCACTGGATGTACTGCTCCGGTCCGAACGCCTCGCCGTGGCAGAGGTCATGGTCGCCGAAACCGGGAAGGTCAGGCGCCCACACGCGCCGCGATGACTTCACCCACGACATCGGCATCGTCATCGCCTCCTTGCTCGTGCCGAATCCGTGCAGGAACAGCACAGGTACAGCGTCTGCCGGCGATTCAGGCCCTCCGCGCAAGGCAGGCGCATCCCATCCGCCGACATCGATCGACTCGAGCGAGAGTCCCTGAAGCGTGCGGAAGGCCCATGTCGCAGTGGCGTGGAAGCCGCGCGGCCAGTTCCACAGCACGATGCCAGCTGTGATGGCCAGCGCGAGCAGCGCGCCGATGCAGATCAGCAGCGCACGCATGATGCGCCACAGGGGGCGCTTGCGAGCCGCGGGCGCATGTTCATCTGCCGAGGCCACCAGCGAACTCACGGCGCCCACTCCCGTGCACGCCCAAGCGCGCGCTCGACCGCGTCATCGCCCATCTCCAGCCGCTCGCGCAGCGCATCCATGAATCTCGGGGAAGGTGGCGCCTCAGCGACGACAGGCCCGCCCGCCGAAGGCAACACGCACGAGATCCTCCACGCGTGGAGCAGCAGCGTCGGCGCGGCGCCACGCGGGGGCTTGCTCGTGTTCGGCGGAAGAAGCGACCGATAGACCCGATCTCCAGCGATCGGCGCGCCGAGCCATGCCATGTGGGCACGGATCTGGTGCAGCTTCCCGGTCTCGATCGCCACGGCCACGAGCGACGTCGTTCCACTCGACGCCAGCGTCATCCAGTGCGTGATTGCCGGCTCGCCGCGCCGCGCGATGGCGCTCACTTTCATGTCGCCTCGGCGAACCTCGTCGAGAGGCTGATCCGTGCGACCCGCAAGCGAGGGCAGCTTTCCCGACACGACCGCCACGTACATCTTGTGCACGGTGCGCGCCGCGAACTGAGCCCGCACCGAGTCGTACGCGGTCGCGTCGAGCGCGCACAGCACGCATCCGCTCGTCTCGCGGTCGAGCCGGTGCAGCAGCCCCCAGTCGCGCGCCGCACCGAGGCGTTCCATGCGCGTGCGATACCTGCCCATCAGTCCATTGAGCAGCGCGTCGGAGGCGTGACCGACGCCGGGCTGCGTCACGACGCCCGCAGGCTTCATCGCGCACACCATGTCCGGCCACTCGTGCACGAGTTGCCACGGCACATCGGGATTGGCTACAGGCGGCGCGGGCACGCCGGGAGCGTAGGGCAACACGCGTAGCATTCGCCTCTCGCGCGTCACACCGCGCGCCACTGCCAAACGCACACGGAGCCCGCGCCCCATGCAACAGAGCCGAGTCACCAGCAGGCTGCGCCCATTCGGCGAGAGCATCTTCACCACGATGAGCAGGCTCGCGGTGCAGCACCGTGCCGTCAACCTCGGGCAGGGATTCCCTGACTTCGACGGTCCGGCGTTCGCCAAGGACGCCGCCAAGACCGCCATCGACGCAGGATTCGGCCAGTACTCGCGCGCCTTCGGGCTGCCCGAGACGAACGCCGCGATCTCGCGGTTCGCTGCGCGAAGCCTCGGATGGATCCCTGACCCGGACACCGAGGTGACGGTTACCGCAGGATGCACCGAGGCGATCGCAGCGGTGCTGCTTGGGCTACTCGAGCCGGGCGACGAGATCATCCTTCTCGACCCGTGCTACGACTCCTATCCAGCATGCGTGGCCATGGCCGGCGCCAGGGCCAAGCGCATCCGCCTCGAGGCGCCCGACTTCCGGATCCACGCAGACATGCTCCGCCGCGCGTGCTCTGCGCGAACGCGAGCGATCCTCGTCAACTCGCCGCACAATCCCACGGGCCGCATGCTCGACGCCCACGAGCAGCAGGCGATCGCTGACATCGCCAAGGAGCACAACCTCATCGTGCTCTCCGACGAGGTGTACGAGATGATCGCGTATGCGGGTCCGCACCGATCAATCGCAAGGCTGCCCGGCATGCGCGAACGCACCATCGTGATGTCGAGCCTGGGCAAGACGTTCTCGCTCACGGGGTGGAAGATCGGTTGGACGATCGCACCAGCGGACCTGACCGCCGCAGTGCGCGCTTCGCACCAGTTCCTGACGTTCTGCGCGGCGACGCCACTCCAGAAGGCGGCCGCGACCGCGCTCGATGCGCTCTCCACCGACGACAGCTACCTGCGGCGACTCGCCTCCGAGTACGCGGCGCGACGCACACTGCTCTTGGGCGAGCTCATGAGAGCTGGCTTTCGCTGCATCGCCCCGGAGGGTTCCTACTTCATCCTGGCGGACGTCACTGGCCGCGGTTTCGACGACGACGTGACCGCCTGCCAGGCCATGGTGGCTGAGGCGGGGGTGGCGGCCATCCCGGCCTCAGCCTTCTACGACCCTTCCCACGCGGAGCGGCGGTTTGCCCGGTTTGCCTTCTGCAAGCGGGACGACACGATCCGGGCGGCAGGGGAGCGGCTTGCAGGCTGGCGCCGCCCGTGCTAGCCTACTTGGCTCGATTTTCGAGGAGGAACCCCCGTGTACGCAATCATTGAAGACAGTGGCACTCAGATCATGGTCCGTGAGGGCGACGTCATTGACATCGACCTGCGCGACCTCAAGGGCGCCCGCACGGTCACCTTCTCCAAGGTCGTTGCCAAGGGCGCCGGTGACGGCACTGCGGCAACCATCGGTGCGCCCTACATCAACGGCGCCTCGGTGACCGCCGAGGTGATGGACGAGGCCAAGAAGGGCCCCAAGCTCCGCCTGAGCAAGTACAGCCGCCGCAAGGGCTACCGCCGCACGAAGGGCTCCCGTCAGGAGTTCATCCGCGTGCGCGTCGGCGCCATCGCCTGACGCCGCGAGGTGGATCCGCCGCGCAGTGGCGTGCTCGGCGTCAGAGCTGATCGAGTTCGATCGTCCGCGAATCAGTCATCGGCGAACCTGCTGCTGCGCGCGAGGATGTCCTCGATGCGCGCAGGCTCTTCCCACTCGCCGGTGATCGCGGAAAGGCAGATCGCCTCGACCAGTGCCGCGGTACGGGGCGCAAGCGAGCCGGGCTGCTCGCGCTCGATCTGCGCATCGCTTGCAAGGCACTCTGCGGCGATTGACTCCGGGGCACAAAAGTCCTCCGGCGGCACGCTGGCACTCTCGAGATTTGCGCCCTTGATGTCGAGCCGGACCATCATGCTGTCATCGGCAATGATCGATCCGTCGGTGAGCTGCAGGTGGGCTCGGCGCTCCCACACGGGTGCGCCCGCCGACGCCACAATGGCCGCACCGCGCGAGTCTGCGAAACGCATCAGGCACGAGACCGTTCCGCCGAATCCCTCGAGAGCGCGGCTCGCGGCATCAGGCGCGTTGTCGCTGACTCTCGCCGGGCGCGGGCCGGAGAGCGCGCATGTCACGCCATCAGGCAACCCCATCCACATGACCATCGCCCGTGCGGCATCTGCAAGGCGCGCGAGGATCGACCCGTACGACGCAGGCGCCACAGCCTCGATGAGCACGTGACGGCAGTGCGCTCCGTCAGACGCGGCATCGCCGGCCTGCGCCAGCATCGAGTCATGAGCAAGGCCAGGCAGCAGGCACACCCTCGGCGGGCGCAACCCCACGCATGCGGCGGCCGGCAACGGCTCGACACTGAAGATGACGGGCCGGCCATCCGCGAGCACGAGCGCGTCGCTCGCGGTCAGCAGATCGGTGCACAGCAGCGGCGCGCCGCGCGTGCGGGTGGCAAACATCCTGATGTCCTCGTGCACCCGCGCTCGGGGGAATGCGCCCGGTGGTGGGGCTGCACCACCGCCAATGTCGCCCACCACGCGACCCGATGCGACAATAGCCCTCACGAGCCAATCAGGCACCGATCGACCCCACATGGCGATGTCCGTTGTTGACGCCATCGAATGCACTCGCGCGCAGGCGAGTCTAGGGAT
>JBIKNS010000179.1:0-4731 GCA_044358545.1 Phycisphaerales bacterium
CCTGAACCATCGCGCTCTATGCCGGCGAGGTACCCGATGCCGCCGACGCCGAGGCAATCGGTGATGAACCGGTAGCGCATGCCGTCCCACGCGAAGATCACCGGGCAGCTTGAGATCTGGCGCTGCGTCTCGGTGATGATCTGGCGCCCTCCATTCACCGGCATCTCGGTCTGCGTGACGCGATCAGGCCAGTCGATGCGCATGAAGTCGCCGCGTGCCGCGCCTCCGAATCCGATGACCACCGGATCAAGCGACTGTCCTCCGCCGAAGGCGCCGGCGGACCATGGGAGCTGCTGCACGCCGACCCACTCGCCGCTCACCCGCACATCTGCCCGAGTGCCGATGCCGCTCGCGTTGGTGCGCATCTGCTGCGCTGGATCGGTGCGGCCGCGAAACGAAACGGTCGCGAGGGGAAGACGTCCCGGACCGGGCGGCAGCCAGGTCGCGGGGCCTCGGGTCAGCTCATGGGTCTTCACGACCGCAAGCCCGAGTCCATCGACCACGATCGGCGTGCCGCTGGAGTAGCCAGTGGCCGGGCCGAGCGGGACCCACTCGACATGTGCGCCGAGCGCATCGCGAATGAGCAGGAAGTCCTCGCGCCCACGCACGATCTCGGTGATCGGGTTTCGGTCAGGCACCCCGGTGATCAGGATGCTCGGCTGCCCCGAACCCACCACGTCCACCACCGACAGCGACGTGGCCATGCCGAACGCGGATGACGACACCTGTCGCGGCGCGCCGCCGCGCACACGTGGACCGAAGTCCCACACCTCAAGACCGGATGCGGGGCGGGACCCGAACCCGCGCTGCCACGCGAGCGCCGCAATCATGGGCGTGCCGTCGGCAGGACGCAGGTAGGAGACGATCGACGTTGCCGAGAGCGACGTGATCGGTCCGCTGAGCGGATCCACGGTCCACCGCCACAGCTGCTCGTTGAGCAGCACCTCCGTGCGCGCCGTGCCAAAGGACCCGCGTGTGCACAGGAGATCGAGGTCTCCATCCTGGTCGACGTCGCATGCGGCCACCGCCGACACGCTCGATGGCCGTGACGCTGCACCCGGATCCTCGCCCAGCACCTCCCTGCGCTCGAAGCTCGCGTCGCCGCGGTTGTAGAGAATCGAGAGAGCCCCGCGATGCCCGATGACGAGGTCGAGATCGCCGTCGTGATCGAGATCGGCGAGCAGCATCGGCTGGACGTTCCCTGCGATGCTGTCCTCAAGCTCGATGATCGCGGGTGTCCATGATCCATCGGCCTGCTGGCGGAGCGTCGAGAGCGCGGGAGCGACGCGGGCCGGCACGGTCTCCGGATTTGGGGCCGCCTCGCTGCCCTGCGCGGGCGCCACCGCATCGAGCGCAGGCATCACTCGAGGCAGCACGGCATCCACGCGGGTGTCGTTGTCGAGGTCGCCCCACAGCGCGCCGACGAGCCGCACCCTCTCGAGCGGGTGATTCTGCGCAAGGGTCCAGCACGGCATCGGATCGCAGCCGAGCGTGATCCGGGACTCGATCTGCGGTCCCTGCTCGGCCATATCGCTGGCGGACCGCATCGTCAGCCCCCAGATCAGGTCCTGCAGGCCGTCACCGTTGAGGTCCGCGCTCCCGATCAGCATGTGACGCTCCCGCGCCTGATCGAGACCTGCAAGGGGCATCGGGGCCAGTTCGCCAAACGCAGGGCCGACCGGCATCGTGGGTACGCCGCCCGCGTCGGGCAGCGCCACCTCGCCTAGCGGTCCCATGCGCGTGTACTTGAACTCCGCGATCGACGACCGCGGCGACCGGGCCAGTTCCTCAAATCGCGCGAGCGCCTCTGCCGCGGCCGCCTCATCGCCTGCGCGTGCCCGAAGGCGCTGCAGTCCAAGCTGCGCGCTCCTCAGGAGCGGGTCAAGCTGCGCAGCGCGCTCGTACCAGGGCATCGCCTGCGACTCCTGCCCAACCTGCTCGAGGCACTGCGCGGTGTAGTAGGCGGCATGAGCATCGCTGGGATTGGCTTCTGCTGCGCGTCGGAAGTGCGCAAGCGCATCCGCAGGTCGACCGAGGTAGAGCTGCGCGAGCCCGGCACAGTAGTCCGCGCGCGAATCGCCAGGATCGCGCGAGAGCAGTTCCTTGAGAAGGACCAGTGCGCGCTCCTGCGCACCATCGCCGCTCTGGTTGAGGATCGAGATCGCCAGATCGAGCTTGGCGTCGCGGCTCTGCGGATGCGCCGCCAGCGCAGTGGCAAAGGTTGCCTCCGCTGCAGCGAAGTCAAACTGCCCCATCTGCGCAGCACCTTCGTTGAGCGCGCCCACCAGGCCAGCACTCGGCACCGGTGTCGCACGTGCGCCTGCACCACCCGTCGGGTCGCACGCCGTCATCAATGCGATCCCAACCGCCAAGAGGCATGTTGCCGTGACGGCACGCCGCCCTACCCGCCACGCATGAAGCTCGGACAGCCAACCGCGCGCCGTCGCGGGCACGACCCCGGTCCAGCGCACGCCGCATCCGGTCACCGCCGCCCTCCCGCGGCCCGCCGTCCCGCGTCAATCCGCGCCGTGTGCGAGTCGATGGTGATCGGGTGCTCATGCGCCCGAGGCATCACCGTGCGTGACATGTAGTCGTAGGCCTCCACGCGCAAGTGCGCACGCATGTCATGACCCCGGCGCCTGTGCCGCTCGGCGCGAAGCGCACCGATGTCAATCGGCGCAACCACGATCTTCTCGCCCGGACCAGGATCCGCCTGCGTCAGCACGCGACCGTCGAAGTCGACCACCATCGATCCGCCGGGCCAGCTGAACGCGGGGTACTGCTCGAGCGTGGCCCCCTGGTTCGCAGCCACCACGTAGAGCGTGTTCTCTGCGGCGCGCGCACGGTTGAAGAGCGTCCACCAGTCCATGGGCGGCGTCGCTCCCCACGGATCCATGTACGCGCTCACGCGGATCGCCACCTCGCAGCCGGCGAATGCGAGCTGCCGGATCGTCTCGGGAAAAAGCCAGTCGTAGCAGATGGCGCAGCCGATCGATCCGATCTCGGTATCCGCCACCGGGAAGCACTCGGCAGGCGTTGCCCCCACATCGTGCGGACTCGCGTGAACTTCCCATGGGATCCACGGGTTGACCTTCCGGTAGCGGCTCAGCACGCCAGCTGGCCCCACGAGCAGCGTGGTGTTGAAGGCGATGCCGGCGTGCTCCGGGTCATGCTCGATGAACGTGCCGGTCTGGATGTAGCAGCCGTGCTTTCTGCAGAACGCGACGTAGCGGTCTACGTGCTCGTTGGGCAGTTCCACGGCGAGGTGCTTCAGCAGCTCGGGCACCGTGAGGTACACCGGCGCCGCATGCGCGAACTCCGGGAACGCGATCAGCCGGATGTCATGGAACGGCGCATAGGCCGCGATGGCGCCCTCGGCCATCGCGAGCATCCGGTCGACGCGCGATGCGATCTCCGAACGCCTCTTCGGGCACGGGAACGCCGTCTGGACCGCCGCCGCGTAGTAGCGCATGGGGTGAGCGTAACGCGATGTGCCGCACCACCACGCGTCACTCGGGAGCGCCCCCGGAGGGCATCACGACCGCTCGTCGATCCACGCCGCCTGGATGGCCTCGAGAATCCGCTCGTTCGATGGATGGCCGGGCTGCTCTGCGAAGCCCGGCAGCGCCATCACCAGCGCACGCAGCGCCGGGAACGAGATCGTCATCGGGTCCGCTTCGGGATGCGCATCCTCGAGCGCCTCCGCGATCTGCTGCACGTCAATCCAGTGCATGAGCGCACCCGCACGTTCAGTGCGGGATCTCCTTCACGGCGTTGCGGTTCCAGCTCGGCACGCGCACCACGATCGGGCCCGGTCCGGTGATGTCGCACTGGCACGAGAGGCGGCTGGTGCGCTTGAGGCCGGGCGCCTCCTCCACACGATCGTCTTCCGCCTCATCCGATGGCTTGAGGTGCTCCATCCCCTGCTCGATGTAGACGTGGCACGTCGAGCATGCGACGACACCGCCGCACGCGTGCTCAATGTTGATGCCGTGGTCGAGCGCTACCTCCAGGAGGGACTCGCCCTCCCCTCCCATGAGCTTCCACTCGGCGCGCTCCGTGCCGGTGAGACCCTGAGGGTCCTCGAGGTGAAAGGTGATGGGAACGATGGGCGGTCCGTGCTCGTGGCCGTCTCTCTTCAGATGCATGGGGCAGGAAGCATAGGTGCGCGACTACGATGGGCAAATGTCGAGCCCCACGTACGGGATTGCGCCTTCGGCGCCCGAGCGGGATTCCGTTCCGGACCCCCTTGCGTCCACTGCGCCCGCCTATGCGCGGGCGGCGAATCGCACGTGGAAGGTCCAGCCCTACGACGCGAGGCTTGCCTACCGCGCGCTTCACCGCACGGGGGCTGCCCTCGCCGGTCCGCTCCAGTGGCTGCCCCCGCCATCGCCCGCCACCACGCTCGTCGATGGAATGACAGTGAAGTTCACCCTGCCCGTGGCGGGCGGCCTCGAGACGGAGTCGGTGCTGATCCCGATGCCGCACCGCGACGGCTCCGTCACGCGCACGCTTTGCGTCTCAAGCCAGGTGGGATGCGCGATGGGGTGCACCTTCTGCGAGACGGCCCAGATGGGCCTCATGCGTCAGCTCACGGTGCGCGAGATTGTGCAGCAGCTCCATGTCGCACGTCACATGGTGGTGTGCCCCGAGTCGGGACGTGCCGGCATGGCCGTCAAGAACATCGTCTTCATGGGCATGGGCGAGCCGATGGACAATCTCGAAGCCGTG
>JBIKNS010000039.1:0-14925 GCA_044358545.1 Phycisphaerales bacterium
AGCAGCTCGGGCGCGATCATCTCGTGCACGTGGCGGATCGCGGACATCACGCCCTTGCCCATCCACCGCGACGCGTCGCCGTCACGCAACTCCACCGCCTCGTGCTCGCCGGTCGATGCGCCGCTTGGCACGGCCGCGCGCCCGACGATCCCAGACTCGAGGCGCACCTCGCACTCGAGGGTGGGGTTTCCGCGCGAGTCAAGGATCTGTCGCGCCCGGATGTCAGCGATGGTGAACATGCCCATCAAGATAGCCCCGGCGCAGCCCCGGTCGGTGGGCTATGCCGGCCAGCGCGGCTCGCGTCCCGCAAGGACCGCGATCACGTCGCGCACCACCCAGCTCATGTTCTCGAGAGCCGTCGTGGTGCGGCTGGCCAGATGCGGGGCAAGATGGGCATTGGGCAGGCCAAGCAGGGGATTCGCCCCGGTGATCGGCTCCGGATCGTGCACGTCGAGCATCGCCATGGAGGCCGGGTTCGCCCGCATGAACGCGGCGAGGGCAGCATGATCGACGACGAAGCCGCGGCTGGTGTTGAGGAAGAGCACGTCCGGTCGCATCATGGAAAGCGCGTCCGGCCCGACGAGGTGGTGGTTCGCCGCACGTCCGTCGACATGCACCGAGATGACGTCGCTCTCTGCGAACAGCGTGGGCATGTCCACGCACTCCGCGCCATGGCGTTCACGCTCCGGTATCTCGCGCACATCGCAGTAGCGCACCGTGAACCCGATGGCCTGCGCGACTTGCGCGAGCCTGGAGCCGATGCGTCCCATGCCCAGGATGCCGAGCGACCGCTCGCTCATCTGCCAGAGTCCGCACACTTCCTCGCGGATCGCGTCCCACTCCTGGCGAGGCACTGGCCTGTCAAGGAAGAGTCTCGGGCGTAACGCATCGCACAGGAGGCAAAGCACGTACTCGACCACAGCCTGCGTGTTCGAGTCCGGCGTGTAGACGACGCGAACGCCGCGCGCGCGGCACGCCTTGAGGCACACGTTGTCGAGCCCGACGCCACCACGGCCCACGACCTTCAGTGAAGGCAGCAGCGAGAGGAGGTGCTCATCGACCGTCGTGTAGGTGCGCACCACAAGGCCCTGCACGCGTGCCGCAGAGTCCTCGAACTCCGGTGACCCGGGCTGCGCACGCACCACGGTGGCGTGCCGATTGAGCCACGCGAGGGCCGGCTCGGCGAGGTGCTCGGTCACGAGCACGGTCGGTGGGGTCAATGGAACCGGGGCGGGCATTTCGGCAGGTGCTCGGGGTGGATTCGTCGCAAGGCAGGGCCCCCCAAGGGCAAAATTCCTGCGCGCCAAAAGGTCAAAGATCCCTTGTCCGGGACCTTGCGGATGCTAGGGTTAGGCGATCATGTCAGGGGATCTGTGCCAGAACCGGCGGTCGACCGGATGTGTTGCGTTCCGCGACCGCAGCGACCGACCGCAGACACTAGGCGCGTGGGCAGCCTCTGTCCATGCGGTCATGGCGACCAGAGTTCTTCTTTGCCGCTACCGAGAGAGGGCTCCAAGGTCCCAGGTCTGTGCAGGGCTCCTCGCGATGGCGGTCTCTCTCGCGAGTGTGGTGGTCGGGTCGGCAGTCGCTGATGAGATCGGCTACGAGGAACTCTCAGTCCGCCTCGGTTCGGGTCTGCCCACGGGGGCTGGCGTGCCCGTCTGCCAGGTTGAGGCCAATACGGAGGGCGGTCTCACCTTCTACGGTCCGGACCAGACCCGAAGCGAGTTCGCGGGGAAGACCTTTACGGCGATGAGTGGCACGATGAACGCCAGCTGGCACGCCACCACCGTTGGCACCTACCTCTTCGGCGTCGGCACGAGCATCGCCCCGGGCATATCCAGCATCTTCAACTACGAGGCAAACAGCTGGATCACCAACTTCCTCCGCGCGAACCAGGCATCTTCGACGCCGGCGAACCCGCCGAGCGGCGCGAGGATCATGAATCACAGCTGGATCGGGTCCGCTGGCGCCTCAACGGACAATGTGGTGCTGCGTCGGCTTGACTTCCAAGCGAACCGGGACGGCACGCTTCATGTGACGGGGCTCAACAACAACGCAGGCAGCACGCTCTTGCCGCTGCTTTCGTGCAGCTACAACGGGATCGCAGTCGGTCGCACCGACGGACAGCACTCGTTCGGATTGACGCCCACAGGCACCGACGGTCCTGGTCGCATGAAGCCGGACATCGTGGCGCCTGGTGCGGCTACGAGTTGGGCGACCCCCGTCGTGGCCGCCGCCGCGGCGCTCCTTCAGCAGGTGGCCGGAGAGCCGCCGTTGGCGTCGAATCCCTCCGCACGCGATCCGACAGTCCTGAAGGCTGTGCTGATGGCCGGTGCGACCCACGCCGAGAGTTGGTCGAACGCGCCTGTGGCCTCGGGCGATGCGCGCGGCGAGGCCGTTCGCCCGCTCGACCCGGTGTCTGGGGCGGGAGTGGTGAATGTGGACCGCGCGCACCGGATCCTCACAGGGGGAGAGCAGGATGGCAGCCTCGAGGTGCCGACGCAGGCAACCCTCCGCGCCGCGGGGTGGGATCTTGCGCAGATCTCGCCGGGCACCAACGTGCACTGGAGACTGCGCCTCTACGAGCAGGCGCCCGAGCTCTCCATCATCGCGTCCTGGCGGCGCCTCCCATCGACCACGTTCACGACTGCACCAAGCTCGCCGACCATTCGGCTGCGCCTCTTCCGGGTGGAGGGCAGCTCGCTCGTGCCGCTCACGGGCGAGGATGGCGCCGCGTACTACGCATCGGGCAACGTGGCGAGCACCAGCGCCCCCGACAACGTGCAGCACATCTACGTGCGAGGGCTCGTTGCAGGCGAGTACGTGATCCAGGCGTCGAGGCTGGGATCGTCGGGGACGCCGGCTCCAACCGCCGTGGCGTGGTTCCGCCCGGCACCGGCTGCTGACGCGAACTGGGACGGTCAGGTCGACGGGCTTGACCTCGCGGTCGTCCTCTCGGCGTGGGGCACCAACCAGCCCGCCGCAGACCTCAATGACGACGGCACCATCGATGGCCTCGACCTGGCGGTGATCCTGGCGAACTGGAGCTGACGCGCCCGCGCGCTCCGTTTGGATACCTTTCGCGCGTGATGCGCCGCTCCCGCGCCGACTATGCGCTGCTTGCTGCGCTGCTGAGCGTGCTGGGGCTGCTGCTCGTGGTGCCAGTCTGGCTCACCGTGCGCGGCGCCTTCCATGTCGATGGGCAATGGACGTTGCGCGAGGTCTCGGCGCTTCTCGAGGATCCGCTGGTCCTGCAGGGCCTTCGCAACTCGCTGGCGATCGCGGTCTGCACCACCACCCTCGCCACCCTGATATCGCTGCCCGTGGCGCTCGCCGGCGCACGCTACTCCTTCCCAGGGAAGTCGCTGCTTTCCGCGGCGCTGCTCGCGCCCCTGATCCTGCCGCCCTTTGTGGGCGCGATCGGCGTGCAGGCGCTGCTCGCGCGCGAAGGCTCGGTCAACGCGATCATGCAGCGGATCGGCATCACTGACGGTCCGGTGGATCTCCTGAGCAATGGCGGGTTCCTCGCGATCGTCGGCGTGCAGTCGCTCGCGCTGTTTCCGGTGATCTACCTGAATGTGGTGGCCGCGCTCGCGAACATCGATCCGGCGCTCGACGAGGCCGCGCGCAACGCTGGCGCCGGCGCGTGGACCCGCTTTCGTCGCATCACGCTTCCGATGCTGAGGCCAGGTCTCTTCGCCGGCGCGACGATCGTCTTCGTGTGGAGCTTCACGGAGCTTGGCACGCCGCTGGTCTTCGAGTTCCGCCGCGTCACCAGCGTGCAGATCTTCGACGGGCTCAAGGAAGTCGAGTCGAGCGCGCGGCCCTACGCGCTCACCGTCATGATGCTGTTCGTGAGTGCCGGCGTGTACACGGTGAGCCGCGCGCTGCTTGGCCGTTCGCGCGACGTGGCCAGCACGAAGGCGTCTGTAAGACGCTCGGAGACGCAGCTTGGGCTTGGTGGCACCCTGGCGATGTGGGCGCTGTTCGGCGGGCTCATCGCAGTGGCGTGCCTCCCGCACACGGGAGTGATCCTCTCGAGCGTCAGCGTGGTCGGCAGCTGGTACGGCAGTGTCCTGCCCCAGGCATTCACGCTCGAGCACTTCGCGCACGCGCTCAAGCACCCGCTCGCGGCGGGCTCGATCCGCAACAGCCTGATCCTCTCGTCGGCGGCGGTGGCGGTGGGCATCGTCATAGGCCTCGTCGCTGCGCGGCTGCTGGTGCGGTCTTCGGTGCGCGGCAAGTGGCTGCTTGATGCGCTCGTGATGATGCCGCTGGCGGTGCCCGGTCTCGTGATGGCGTTCGGCTACGTGTCGATGAGCCTCGCATGGCCGTTTGCGGGCTCGCCGCCCTCGTGGCTCTTGTGGACGCGCCACTTGATGAGCGACAGCGCATGGGCGTCGTTCTCCGACGGGCCGCTGGGGTCCTACGCGAGCGTCGTGGCTGCCGAGCCATCGCCGTTCCCGTTCCTGATCGCGGCGTATGCCGTGCGCCGGCTTCCGTACATCGTGCGTTCGGCCTCGGCTGGGCTGCAGCAGACGCCAGTCGACCTTGAGCAGGCCGCGGCCAACGCAGGTGCGGGCCGTGTGCGCATCCTCAGGAAGATTGTGCTGCCGCTCGTGGCCGCGAACCTGGTGGCAGGGGGGCTGCTCGCGTTCAGCTTCTCGATGCTCGAGGTGTCGGACTCCATCGTGCTCGCGCAGCGCGAGGGCAACTACCCCGTGACGAAGGCGATCTACACGCTCGCTGAGCGGCTCGGTGACGGTCCCCAGATTGCCAGCGCGATGGGCGTGTGGGCGATGGCGCTGCTGGCGGCCACGCTGCTGGCGGCGAGCGCGGCGCTCGGCAAGCGGCTCGGCGCGGTCTTCCGCGGGTAGGTGAGGGCAATGCGCGTCGGATGGGTGCGCCGCAGAGCGTGCGCTTCGCCCCCAAAGTGCGCGTTCCGCAGCGGCTGGAGAGCGCTCCCGGCCAGCCCGAGCGTCCTATACTCCCCGTCCCATGCCGTACACGCTGGAGCCCGACACGGGCTATGGACTGGACATCGAGACGACCGAGTACCTGCGCGACCATGTCCAGGCCCCCGACCGGTGGGTCCTGAACTTCGGTCCCCAGCACCCGGCCACCCACACCACCCTGCGCATCGTGCTCGAGCTCGACGGCGAGCGCATCGCCCGCTGCACTCCCCACATCGGGTACCTGCACTCGGGCTTCGAGAAGCTTGGCGAGCACCACGACTGGAACCAGTGGGTGTGCACGGCCAGCCGCATGGACTACGTGTCGCCGATCGTCAACGACATCGCATTCCACACCGCGGTGGAGAAGCTCTTCGGCATCGAGCTCACCCCGCGCTGCACGGTGGTGCGCACGATCCTGGCCGAGATCGGCCGCATCCAGAACCACCTGCTGTGCGTGGGCGCGGCGGGTCTTGACCTCGGCGCATTCACGGGATTCCTCTACGGGTTCAACGAGCGCGAGTTCATCTACGACATCATCGAGTACGTCTCCGGGCAGCGCTTCCACCCGGACTGGACTCGCGTGGGCGGCGCGTGGCGAGACATCCCCGATGACCAGGTCTTCCGCCGCATGGTGCGCGACCTCATCGACGTGCGCCTGCCCAAGGCCGTGACGGACCTCGAGACGCTGCTGAACCGCAACCGCATCTTCGTGGACCGCCTCGAGGGCGTCGGCTCGATCTCCCGCGAGGACGCAATCGCGTGGGGCCTGACCGGTCCCGTGGCGCGCGCCTCCGGCGTCCGCCGCGACATGCGCAAGGACGAGCCCTACCTCTGCTACGCGCCCAACTGGGACGGGAAGGGCGCGGAGGCCGTGCGCTTCTCGGTGCCGGTGGCGACGACAGGCGACAGCCTCGCGCGCTACCTCGTCCGTGTCGAGGAGCTCAAGCAGAGCATGTCGATCATCTCGCAGCTGATCGACCGCATCCCGGGCGGTCCGATCGACACGGTGCGCGACGGGAAGGTGCGCGTGCCGCAGAAGGGCGACGTCTACGGCTCGATCGAGGGCACCATCCAGCTCTTCGAGATCTTCATGCACAACCGCGGCTTCGAGGCGCCGGTCGGCGAGTCGTACGCCGCCATCGAGAGCCCCAACGGCGAGCTCGGGTTCTTCCTCGTGTCCGCAGGCGGCAAGTACCCCTGGCGCATCCGCACGCGCCCGCCGTGCTTCGTCAACTACCAGGTGTTCCCCAAGCTGATCGAGGGCCACCAGCTCGCCGACGTCGTCGCCGTGCTCGGGTCGCTCAACGTCATCGCGGCCGAGCTCGACCGCTGAGAGCCTGCGCCACGCTTGCCCTACGCATCACCTCACGCACGCCGCATCACCCCACGCACGCCGAACCGCGCCTCGCCTGCCGAAGCACGCCGCACTGCACGCACCGGAGCCCGCTGAATGTCCTGGAAAGCAAAGCCATCCGCCACAATGTCGATCCCGCGCCGCGCGGAGCCCTACTGCACAGCGCAGATGAAGGCGCGCTGGGAGCGAGAGGTGCTGCCCAAGTACGCGGTCAAGCACGGCGCGCTGATGCCGATCCTGCATGACATCCAGCACACGTACCGCCACATCCCGTACCAGGCGATGGTGGAGGTGGCGGCGTTCCTTGGCATCAAGCCCGCTGACGTGCTCGACACCGCGACCTTCTACGAGGAGTACTCGCTCGAGCCGCGCGGCCGCTGCGTGATCGGCGTCTGCCAGTCGATCGCATGCGAGGCGTGCGGGCACACGAAGATCGTGGACCGCGTGCGCGAGAGGCTCGGCATCGAGCCGCACGAGACGACACCCGATGGGGCGTTCACGCTGCTCACGCTCGAGTGCCTTGGCTCGTGCGACACCGCGCCAGTGGCGCTCTTCAACGAGACGCTGCACGAGAAGCTGACGGTGGAGACGGTGGATCGGCTCATCGACGAGGCCACGAAGCCTGGCGGCGCGGCATCTGGGGGCGGGCACGGCTCGCACTGAACTGACATGGGCGCCGCGATGCACATCCCTGGCGACGGTGCTCAGAATGCAAGCTGCGGCTGTGGCTCGCGCGCTGCGCGCGACTCCGCGTGCGACGACTCGGTGGCCCGCAACCTCGGCCGAATGGTGGGGCATATCGCAGCGGCGATCCGCGAGCCGGTCGCCGTGAATCCCGTGTCCGCGGCCCAGGCTTCCGTGGCCGCGGCTCCTGATCGTGCAGGCACGGACTCCATCATCGCGCGCCGCGTGCAGCGGTGCGATGCGCCTGGGCCCGATGGCACAACCCTGAGGCGGACCGTCGTCGACGAGATCGTCGCGCCCGCTCCCGACAGCACCTCACCGAGAGATCACCATGCGTCTTGAGAAACCCGTCCTGACGAAGCGCATCCCAACCTGGCCATGGGGCGACCCCAAGGACCGCCACATCGTCGGCATCGACGAGTACCGGAAGACCGGCGGCTACGACGCGCTGAAGAAGGCTCTCGCGATGGAGCCCGCCAAGATCGTCGAGATGGTCAAGGCTGCGGTGATCCGCGGCCGCGGCGGCGCCGGGTTCCCGGCGGGGCTCAAGTGGTCGTTCCTTGCGCCGCCGGACGGCAAGGGACCGCGCTACCTCGCGATCAACTGCGACGAGGCGGAGCCGGGCACCTTCAAGGACCGGCTGCTTGTCGACTTCGATCCGCACCTTGTGCTCGAGGGCATCGCGATCGCGTGCTGGGCGTGCCAGATTGACGTCGCGTACTTCTTCATCCGCGGCGAGTACCACCACCAGGCGAAGGTGATGGAGCGTGCGATCCGCGAGGCGTACGACGCCGGCATCTTCGGGTCCAAGGGCCTGATGGGCGGCACCGTGAAGCACGCCGTCGAGTGCCACCTGCACCGCAGCGCGGGCGCCTACATCTGCGGCGAGGAGACAGGCCTGCTCGAGGCGATCGAGGGCAAGCGCGGTTGGCCGCGCGTGAAGCCTCCGTTCCCCGCCGTCAAGGGCCTCTTCGGCCGCCCGACGATCGTCAACAACGTCGAGACGCTCGCGGCCGTGGTGCCGGTGATCGAGCACGGCGTCGAGTGGTGGACGGGCATCGGTTCGCCCGGCATGGCCGGCGGCATGCCGAGCTGGGGCACGAAGCTGATGGGCGTGTCCGGCCACGTGAACCGGCCCGGCGTCTACGAGGCGCCGCTTGGCATCAAGCTCAGCACGCTGGTGAACGACTACTGCGGCGGCATGCGCGGCGGCAAGCGCTTCAAGGCGGCGATCGCCGGCGGCGTGTCGATGGGCGTGCTCGGCACGGACCAGTTCGACGCCGAGATGGATTTCGACATCGGCCGCAAGTGCAACGTGCTTGGCCTCGGCACCGCATGCCCGACCGTGTTCGACGAGGACACGGACATGGTGATGGTCGCTCGCAACATCGCGCGCTTCTTCAAGAACGAGTCGTGCGGCCAGTGCACCCCGTGCCGCGAGGGCTCTGGCTGGATCTACAAGCTGCTCTGCCGCATCGAGCGCGGCGACGCGCGCACGTCCGACATCGACCTGCTGCTTGAGCTTGGGCTCTCGATGGGCCTCACGCCGGGCACCACCATCTGCGGCCTCGCCGACGGCAACAACTGGGCCATCCGCACGATCGTGGGCAAGTTCCGCGGCGACTTCGAGCGCCGGGTCAAGCCGACCTTCGTGCCCGTGCATGTCTCGTCCGCCGCAATCCGCTGAATGGACGCCAGCGGCCAACCTTGCATCGAGGTGACTGGAGCCGCGGATCCCGCGCTGTGCAGGTGGCTTCAGGGGGAGCTCGCGCGTGCCGCTGCAGGGGTGCGTTCGGCGGAGGGCAACCACGTGCACGTGGCGCGCATGTCGGTGCGCATCGTGGGCGATGCGCAGATGAGCCAGCTGCATGAGCGGCACTCGGGCATCGCAGGCACGACGGACGTGCTGACATTTGTGGGCGGTCCTGCGCCTCTCGGTGCGGAGGCCGCGCGTGGCGAGTTGCGTGCGGAGTCGTGTGCGCATGACGGTGCGCTCGAGATTGATGCCGCGATCTGCATGGACGAGGCGGCACGGCGCTGCGGCGAGTTTGGGCACGGCATCCGCGAGGAGCTCCTGCTTTACGCGGTGCACGCGCTGCTGCATGCGGTGGGCTTTGACGACGCGGCGCCCGACCAGCATGCGCGCATGCATGCGGAGGAGGACCGGCTGCTGCAGCATCTCGGGCACGGCACGCTCTACTCGGGAAGGGGTCGAGCGGCATGACCGAGGGGATCCTGCTCGCGACCGCGGTGGTGCTTGCGGCGACGGCACTCCTCGCTGCGCTCAGTCGTGCGCTGTCGCTGTGCAGCGAGAGCGCCCTGCGCGAGCGCTTCGAGGAAGCAGGGCATCCTGCCCGGGCGGAGTGGCTTGTGCCGCGCATCGACGTGGTCGAGCAGGTGGTCGCGTTCTTCCGCACGGCGGGCCGGCTTGGCGTGTTCGTGGGGCTGCTGGTGGCGGATGCGGGGATGGGCGAGGCTGCCGTGCTCACGTGGCAGGCTGTGCTGAAGGCTTTCGTGGTGTCCACGCTGGTGCTGTGGTTCGTGACCAGCGTCATGGCGGGTGCGGTGGCACGCCATGCGGCCGCGCGCGTCGTGTCGCGCACGTATCCGCTGTTGCGCGCGCTCTATGCGATGTCGTGGCCGCTCGTGTGGATCGGCGGCCGCATCGACAGGCTCATCCGGATCGTGGTGCGCGCGGACCCTCCGCATGAGGTTGCGGAGCAGGAGCTGCTGCACGCGATCGAGGACACGGAGCGCTCTGGCGCGGTGGGCAGCGTGGAGGCCGCAATCCTGGAGAATGCGGTGCAGTTCGGCGAGAAGGTCGTCAGCGAGATCATGACGCCGCGCACCCTGATCGAGGGCATCGAGTACACCGATGACTTGGCGGCGATCCGCCAGCTCATCGAGACCGCAGGTCACTCCAGGATGCCGGTGTTCCGCGGCAGCATCGATCAGATCGCTGGGATCCTCTACCTCAAGGACCTCATTCGGTTCATCGGCGAGGACGGCAAGGCGTTCCGGCTGCAGCCGCTGCTGCGCACGCCGGTGCGCGTGCCCGAGACGCAGCGGGTCCGCGATCTGCTGCAGCAGTTCCAGCGCACGAAGGTGCACATGGCGATCGTCGTGGACGAGTTCGGCGGCACTGCCGGGCTGGTGACGATCGAGGACGTGGTGGAAGAGCTGGTCGGGGAGATCCGCGACGAGCACGAGCCGCCCGAGCAGGGATTGCCCGAGCTGCGTGCTGTGGCGCCTGGGGCGTGGGAGGCTGATGCACGCGTGGAAATCGCGCGCCTCTCGGAGGAGACGGGACTCGAGATCCCCGAGGATGTGGAGTACGGCACGGTGGCGGCGTTCGTGCTTGAGCACTTTGGCCGCATTCCCGCTCGCGGCGACCGCTTCTCGGCGCTCGGCGCGCAGTTCGAGGTGATCGCGGCCAGCCCCTCGCGCGTCGAGCGCGTGCTCATCAGGCTGCCGCGCCCTGAGAGCGCGGCAGCCGACGCCGGGTGAGCGGCTGTGGCGCTGGCGCGTCGACGGCCCGTGGGCCATCCGCGCACCCGATGATGGGCTGACCGCTGCGGCGGCTCAGCCGAACTCGTCGCCCCGGAATGTCGATGCGAGGTAGGCCTCGCGCACCTGCGGATCGTTGATGATGTCCTTCGGTGCGCCGTCGCGCAGATTGCGTCCCTCGTGGATGATGTAGGCGCGCGTGCAGATGCGCAGCGTCTGCTGCACATTGTGGTCGGTGACGAGGATTGCGATGCCCGACTCGGCAAGCCTGCGCACCTCGGCTTGGAGGTCCTCGACGGTGTGGGGATCGACCGCCGCAAACGGCTCGTCGAGAAGGATGAGCCGCGGCTCGGTGATGAGCGAACGCGCGATCTCAAGCCTGCGCCGCTCGCCTCCGGAGCAGGTGCGCGCCTGCTCGTGCCGCTTGTGCTCGAGGCCGAACTGCCGGAGCAGCTCGTCACAGCGACGGCGGCGCGCTCCCCGGTCCAGGCGCGTCGTCTGCAGGATGGCCATGAGGTTTTGCTCGACGGTGAGCCGCTGGAACACGCTGGGCTCCTGCGCGAGATAGCCCATGCCAAGCCGCGCGTGGCGGTACATGGGGAGCGTGGTCACGTCGTTCCCGGCAAAGTTCACGGAGCCGGCCTCCGGCGTGATCATGCCGATGGTCATGCGGAAGCTGGTGGTTTTGCCCGCGCCGTTGCGGCCTAGCAGCCCCACGACCTCGCCAGACTCGACCGTGAACGAGACCGCATCCACCACGCGGCGGCCGTTGTAGGTCTTCTGCAGTCCTTGCACCTCAAGCAGCGGCACGGCGCGAGTGTAGGGGTGGTGCGCCGCGGCTACCATCCACGGCATGTGGTGCACGCACCGGTGGCTCGCTGCCGCAATGCTGTCTTTGACGATGATCTCGTCGCTCGGTTGCGTGCGCCGCACGATCTCGGTGACCACGACACCGCCCGGGGCGATCGTGTTCCTCAATGACCGCGAGATTGGCCGCACCCCGTGCGATGTGGAGTTCCTGCACTACGGCGTCTACGACCTGCGACTGCGTCTCGAGGGCTACGAGCCAGTGGTCGGCAGCGGCCGTGCGGATGCTCCGGTGTGGGACTTCATCGGCGCCGATTTCTTCGCGGAGCTTGTGCCTGCGCGGCTCGAGAGCCGCGTGGAGTGGCACTTCGACCTTGAGCCGTCCACGCGCGATTCCGGCGCGCTACGGGCGCGCGCGTCAGAGATGCGTTCGCAGGCCGACAGTGCGTTCGCTCGTGCAGGCGATGTGCCCAGATCCGATGCCGCGCCTGGCGCGCCCTCGCCGGAGTTGTCGACCCCGATGGGTGCAGCGGAGGGGCAGGGTGCCCTCCCCGGGAAGGGATCAGCGGATGTGCCCATGCCACCCGATGCGTCTGTGCCGTCCGTGCCGGGACAGCCCGCCGCGCCAGCAACGCCCGCCGCGCCGCGCGGCAACTGACGGTCCGCGCTGCCGCGTTCAGCTCATCTCCGACACAGCCTGTCGAGTGCGTCCACAAGAGCGAGGCTGACGCGAGCGTTGGCAGGGGGCCATCGGAGCCCTCGGAACTCGGCCGCACCCACCCAGCGCACCTGGGCGCTCGCTCGGGGCTCCGGGGCACAACCGGGCGGAGCGGGGGCAAGGAACAGCCGGAACTCAAGTACCGGACCATCAGAGGGTCCGCTGGCATGGGATCCACAGTCGATCCACAGCTCTCTGGGGGGTGAATCGATGCCCGTTTCCTCAGCCAGTTCTCGTCTGGCGGCCTCGAGAGGATCCTCGCCTGGCTCGATCTTGCCACCGGGAACCTCCCAGAATCCCGGCAGTACGGCGGCATCTGGCAGCCGCTGGGCGACGAGCACCGACCACCCCTCGGGCGTGGTTGTCCACACCGTGCCGAGGGCGATTTTCGCTGGACGTGTACCCATTATCAGACCGTCAGTACCACTGGGTCCTAGAAACTAAATACCCAATAAAAAACGCGCTGCTGGGTTCTGAACACTTTCTTTCGCATTTCAGCCGATCCGTTGACCACCACTTCCGTCGGAGGATACCGTGCGGGAGACAGACTTCTTCGCAGCCTGTGTGACAGGTTGCGCACGCCGCCGTTCGATCGTGTCGGAGCGACCGAACGGCGGCTCTTTTTTTGCGTGCGCACGGCCGCACGTCACACGATGTGTCGCTTGGACCATGGGTGGATGCGGACCATCCGTGGGTGAGGGGCGCCTGTGAGCGGGGAGCGATACCGTCTCGCCATGCATCGCACTCGCACCGTGCCAGCCCTCGCATCATGCTGTGTTGTGGCGCTTGCCGGCGTGCCCACTGCGATGGCATCTGACATCGATGCGCTTCTGGCGCTTGAGTCAGGCGCTCGGGCCGAAGGCATCGCGGTGGGCGACACCTACGGGGAGATCGGCGACTGGTGCGCATTTGCCTTCGACCCCCGCGTCATCGATGCCGGCATGCTGGACACTGACCGAGCGCAGGCCACTGCAAACGCGTCGGGTTCAGCCGCGCCTGCCGCAGCCGCGCCCGCCGCTCCGCGATTCGGCGCGGCGGGCTCCTGGCGGTGGCAGATCCTGGGCGGCGGCGGCACCGGCACCGACAGCATCTCGAATGCGCAGCTGGGCGCGGGCGTGAGCTGGTTCGTCGTCGATGATCTCAGCATCGATGTGCAGGTCAACGCCGACTACTTCAACCAGTCGGGTCCGAGCGCGTGGGGCGGCGACGTGGAGCTGCTGTTCCGGTGGCACTTCCTCGCTCGCGACACGTGGTCCCTCTATGTCGACGGCGGATGCGGCCTGATGTGGACATCGCACGACGTGCCGCCCGACAGCGCATCGTTCAACTTCATCCCGCAGGCAGGCGCTGGCGTGACGTGGGAGATTGCAGACGACACGCGGCTGATGCTCGGTGCACGCTGGTTCCACGCGTCGAACGCAAACACCGGATCGCCGAACCCCTCGTACAACGGCGTGTTCCTCTACGCGGGCGTGAGCTTCGGGTTCTGATCGCGGTCAGCCCCAACCCTTCGGATGGTCGCTCATCCAGCGCAGCGCGCGGTCGATGCTCTCCTCAATGTCGGTGCGCGCATTCCAGCCCAGCGCGTCGCGGATCGCGCTGCCATCCGCGACGAGCGATGACGGATCGCCCGGCCTCCGCGCGCCCATCGTGTGAGGCACCGGCTTGCCGGCTACGCGCGCGCACGCGTCAAGCACCTCGCGCACCGAGAAGCCTGTGCCGGTGCCCACATTGAAGTGCAGCGAACCGCCCTCGGGCAGCGCGGCGAGCGCACGCACGTGCGCATCGACGAGGTCGTCGACATCCACGTAGTCGCGGATGCAGGTGCCGTCGCGGGTCGGGTAGTCGTGGCCGTACACCGTGAGCGCCGCGCGCCGACCGAGCAGCGCCTGGATGCACAGTGGAATCAGGTGCGTCTCAGGCCGATGATCCTCGCCGAGCCGGCCCTTGGGGTCGCATCCGCTGACGTTGAAGTAGCGCAGGGCTGCGAACGCAAAGGGTGTCCTCGCCGCCTGCGCAGCGACGAGCCGGTCCGCAAGCACGTGCTCGAAGGCGAGCTTCGATGCGCCATAGGGGTTGATGGGGCGCTGGGGGCAGTCCTCGCGGATCGGGATCCGTTCCGCGGGCGGCTCGCCGTATGTCGCCGCGGTGCTCGAGAAGACGATGCGGTGCACGCCTGCGTCGCCCATCGCCTGAAGCAGGGCGAGGGATCCGCAGAGGTTGTTCGACCAGTACTCGAGCGGGCGCTCGACTGACTCGCCCACGTAGGTGAACGCCGCGAAGTGCATGACGGCGGTGACGCCGCCCGACTTCATGACCGATGCGAGGCGCTCGCGGTCGGCGATCGACGTGTGCTCGAAGCGCGCCGAACCCTTGGGAGCCGCGGCGATCACGGCATCAGCGGCCGCGCGGTGGCCCCGCGAGAGGTCGTCGACCATGGTCACGCGATGCCCGGCCTCCGCAAGCGCGAGCGCGGCATGGGAGCCGATGAACCCCGCGCCGCCAGTCACGAGCACATGATGCTGCATGCGGCGAAGGGTATCGGGGGGCGCACGGACATTGATGCTGGGGCGGGAATGCGGCGCGTTGACCCGGAGCGACAGCGCCTTGCGGCGGGGCAGCGGGGCGGTGACAATGGCGCAATGGCTTCAGACCAACCGCGCTCCGCCGTTCAGGGCGACATCTTCGACGCAGCCGATCCGGACATTCTCCGCCATGCGCTCGAGGAGGCATTCTCGTACCGCGGCGACGTGACGCTCACGCTCGCGGATGCGTCGGTCGTCGATGGCTACGTCTTCGACCGCAAGACTGGCGCCACGCTCGCCGACTCGACCGTGCGCGTGCTCCTGCGAGACTCTGAGGAGCGGCGCACCGTGCGCTGGTCGGAGATCCGGTCC
>JBIKNS010000180.1:0-4706 GCA_044358545.1 Phycisphaerales bacterium
GCCAGCGCACCAGACACCGGATGGCGCAACGTCGTCGCGCCCACGGGCGTCGCGGCAAGCGACGGCACCTCGACCAGCGGTGTCAATATCTCTTGGGGCGCCGTGACCGGCGCAACTGGGTATCGAGTGATGCGAGCCGCTGCCGGTGGCGCTCCCTCCGACGTGGGCACGTCGAATGGCACCTCCCTCACGGACACACGCGCAACCGCGGGTGTCGTCTACAGCTACACCGTCCTCGCGCGCACAGCCGCGGGTGACTCCGCCATGAGCAGTCCGGACCGCGGCTGGCGCAATGTCATCGCGCCACGCGATCTCGTGGCGAGCGACGGGACGAGTGCGGATGGCATCGAGCTCACGTGGTCAAGCGCAGCCGCAGGCGATGGCTTCAACATCTACAGGTCCACGGGATCGGGCGCTCCGACGCTGATCGGCACATCGCGCTCGATGACCTTCCGCGACACGACCGCCGCGCCAATGACGATCTACTCGTATCTCGTCCGCGCGCAGGCAGGCCCGGGCGAGTCTGCGCCCAGCAATTCGGACCGCGGCTGGCGAAGTGCTGCCGCGCCCGCCACAGTGATCGCCACCGATGGCACCGAGCGCGAGTTCGTGCGGGTGACGTGGACTCCGTCGACTTCCCCCGCGGTCACCGGCTACCGCGTGCTCCGCCGCCTTCCGGGCGGCCAGCTCACGCAGCTCGATGCCGTGCCGGCCTCGACGGTCACCATCAATGACAAGACGATTGCGCCCGGAGTAGTGGGCACGTACCTGGTGCGCTGCATCACGGCACGCGGCGACTCCGCCGAGGGCACATCGGACACTGGCTTCCGCCCGACCAGCGGCGGCACAAGCGGTGATCAGGGCGGTGGCGATGGTGGTGGCGACGATGGAGCGAAGCACGGCGCGACCGGGGATGCGCAGGGCGACGTGAATGGCAACAGCAGTGCAGGCGTGAAGGGTGATGGCAAGGACCGCACCGATGGGGCGGTACGCGTGGCCGGGCAGCCTGACTCCTCCGTTGAGGCATCGGGCACGCCTGAGCATGGCACGCCCGGCGAGCGCATGCCGCTTGATTCGCTGCTCGTGACGCCGACCTGTGACGAGCTCGTCACCCGCGTGCGGGAGATGGCAGATGCTGGCAGGGCTGCACTTGACTGCGACATGCTGCTTTGCGGGGATGACCCTGCCGCCTGTCGCATGGCAGCTGGCGACGTGAACCTCGATGACCAGGTTGACGATCGTGATATCGCCGCGTTCCTCGTGGCGTGGGCCAACAGCGACCTCGTCCGCGGCGACCTCAACCGCGATGGTCGGATCGATGGCGCTGATCTGAGCCTGGTACTCGCAGGAGCCACGAAGTAGCGGGGCGGAAGCACTGTGCGTCGTAGGCTGCGCGCCGAAGGGGCTTGTAAGGGCAAAGGATCAAGCGGGCCCTCGGTTGGCGAGTGCTCGGCATACTCGCAGATCCGTCCCATACGCGCAGTCCATGGATGTATCTCGGCAACGAGGCTGCAGGCAACCTGCATGAGCGCCGCACCCTCCGCTACAGACCGCCAGTTCTGTCGCTTGCGGCCCCGACCGGCCGACCCGGCTTGCGCCACCCCTTGCGCCACTTGCGGCCGCCCGTGCGCGGCACCGACTCGGCCGCCGCGGCCGCTGCGGCCGCCTGCCTGCGGATAGTGGCCACCGCCACGCACCGGGCCTCCTCAAGCTCCACCGCAAGTCCGACCGACACGACGTCGGTCCTGCACGTGACCACGTGGTACTCGGCGAGCATTCGAATGAGCCCAAGCCCGTAGTTGTGCGCAGCATCGATCGTGACATCAGGTGTGCGCAGGCAGATCGCGGGCCACTCGCGGCGCACCATTGCGATGTAGTTGATGACGAGCAGCACCAGCCGGCGATGGCTCTCCTCAGGACCACCTCGCTGCACGATGCCGGATTCCTGCACTGATTCGCTGACGGCAGCGTCATTGGCCGATCGCATGTCACTCATGAATGGGGTCCTCTCTTGAACTGGCATGAACCGAACTGGGACGAACACACTCCAGCCCGCGTTCGGCGGACACCCATCGGCTTCTTCCAGTATGGCGTCACGTTGGGGCTGCAACGTCGGCATTCGCGCGACTTCGCAAACACGCGCGCCCTTCAGCCAGATTCGCGCGCACAGAAACATGCGCGGCTCCCTGCGCAAATGCCTGCACAGATCCTCCCGTGCGCTCAGTCTGCCGACCAGCGCACCAGCAGGCCCGTTGGCGTGGGCGGGTACTCCATCTGCACCCTGAAGCAGTCGAAGTCGTCGACGTGCGAACCCGCGAGACCTGCGCCCGTGGCAAGCATCCGCTCGTACTTCCCGTTGACGTGGCTGAGGCGTCCAGTGAGCCTTGGGCTGGTCACCCATGCAGCCTCAGGCGTGTATGGGTGACGGAGGAAGTCCGGCTGCGCGACCGGGAGCCGGGCCGGGCTCGGATGGAAGTACAGCCCCACATCGGGGCTCATCCGACCAATCGCCTTGTGCATGAACACGTCACACACCGCCGTCTCGGTCGGCAGCGCGAGCAGCATCGTCGAGAACTTGACCGATCCGGGCACGGCCGGCGTGACCGGAGCTGCCGGAATCACCTCCGCAAACGCGACATCGAGCCCGTCCGCATGATCAGGTGCCATGCTGATGCACGCCACCTCCGCATCCACCACCCGCATGAAGGAGATCGAGTCGGGCCCAACACCGCCTGAGCAGAATTCCGTGAGCAATGTGGGTCGGTGCCCATTCGCGCTGCCCGGCGCCGCCGAATCCGAGAGACTCTTCTCAAGCTCAAGCGGACGGTGGTACACGGGCACTGGCCCAAGTGACATGCTCCGGACGAGATCGTGGACCAAGCTGAGCAGCACCAGAGTGACCCGGTCAGATGCGCTGCCGGGCACCACCATCGTCGCATTCACTGCCCCTCCCATCGAGATGCCCCGAATGGCCGACTGGGACTGGAACGCCTGACGGTGGAGCTGGTTCACTGTTCGGCTGCCTGCGCGCGAATCAGCCCCGCCAAGCGCCATCGCCTTGAGCTGGCCGCGCGTGATGCTCCGGCGCTTGAGCGCTGTCTCGAGCGCAGCGCGCATCTCCTCGACGGACGCTACCGATAGCCCCCTCGCACGCAGGGCGGCGACAATCTTGTCGCATCCGGCTCGTCCCGGAAGTGCCGCGAGGATCGCCGCGGGATTCGACGCCGTGGCCATCGTGTGACACTGCCAGGCGAGAGTCTTGTCGAGCGACAGCGCAATCCCGAACGACCGTGCACTCGAGTGCTCTGCGAGCAGCGACCGTGCGCTGTCCGCCAGTGCGGAGCCGAACCCTGTTGCGGCGCTTGCCACGTCGGTGAAGAGCACAGGTGTCCGTGCAGAGTTGGTTGCTCTTCTGAATGCCATTTCACCCACCGCACCTTTCCGCCAAAGTCGCTGCCTCATCCGGTGGCGTAGGTGCTTTCATCGGCGCGGCGTGGCTGCGTGCATCACTCGCCACCGGATGTTGACCAATCCTTCGTGCACGCCATCCAGCGCGTCCGCGATGCGGGCATCTGTGCAGATATCCGCGCAGAATCAGGGCTTACACCCCTGCTTCCGATGCCGCCGCGACTCCTTGACAGCACTTGCTGTTACTGTTACAGTATGTGCCATGGCTACCGCCGCATCCATGCTGATGTCGCTCCCCGAGTCCGGAGTCACGCTCGACGAGCTCGCGGCCCGGGCCAATGCCATTCTCGCCTCCCGAGGATTCGTCGCCGGGGATTCGCGTTCGGCCTCTCGCGTCGACAGCCGCACTGTTCGCTTCTACCAGACGATTGGCGTGCTGCCCAAGCCAGCCTACGAGGGACGGCGCGCGCTGTACTCGCTCACGCACCTGCTTCGGCTTGTGGCAGCGAAGCAGCTGCAGTCGGAGGGCTACACGCTTGCGCAGATCCAGGCCACGTTGCCCGCACGCACCGACCGGCACATCACCCGCGCGCTCACGGAAGCCGAAAGCGTCATGCAGCAGGGCTCTCGCGTGCTGCCTGGGGCCAAGCCGCCATCTCGTCCATCGTCCACCGGATCAACACCCGAGCTGCGGGCCTTCACGCTCGCGAAAGGAGTCACCCTTCTCATCGATCCCGCCTCCGCACAAGACCCCGCAGCGCTCGCCAAGTCGCTCGCCGACGCGGTCGCGCGCACTGCTCACTCATCCCAGCTCTAGGCCCACTTCTTTCGCACCACGCAACGCCCTTCCGGAGGTACCCGATGTCCATGATTCCGCCCTCGATCCCGCCCGCACAGCCCTCGCGCCGCACGCTCGGCTCGCTCCTCGGCATGGAACCGCCGCAGGAAGATCCCGAGTCGGGCGGCGGGGCCGCTCTCGACGGCGACCGCCGCCCGATGAGCGAGCCCGCGAGGCTGCCGCTGGCGCGGGTCTCGGCGACGGTCAGGATCGTCGGCGATTGCGCGGAGACTGAGCTTGAGGAGCACTACACGAACACGCACGGACGGCCACTGGACGTCACCCACACGATCCCGCTGCCGCCTGGCGCTGCCGTCACGGGCGTGGAGATCCGCGCGGCCGGGCGCACGGTGCGTGGCGCATGTCTACGCACTCCCGAGGCGCGCGAGCGCCACAGCAGCGCGAAGCGCCGGGGCAAGACATCGGCGCTGGTCGAGCAGCGACGCGACGACATCCACAC
>JBIKNS010000040.1:0-14846 GCA_044358545.1 Phycisphaerales bacterium
TCCTGGCCACGACGGACCCCCCGGGGGCCACAGAGATGGTCGATTTCTGCCGCGCCAATGGACTTGATGCGCACATCGGGGGCGGTCATAATGGTCGGCTTCGCCAAGTGGTCGTGCTCCCGGGCTTTCCTTCCGATGGAAGGGGCAGCCCGGAGATCAAGGCACTCGAGGCGAGGATCAAACAGGTCGGCGCGCAATGGAAGGCGCTCCGGCGAGGAAACAGCGACTTCCGCGATTACTACCCCAAGCTCCAGAAGAGCCAGCCATGAGCATCCACCGCAGCCTCAAGTCCAAGTCCGGCGCCCTCAGCCAGCACCGCAACGTGCTGACCCGCGCCGAGCGCATCTCCAAGCTCTCCGAGGTCGAGAAGTTCGATCCAGAGAAGAACTCTGCGCTCGGCATCGTGAAGGTGCGATCGATCAAGGTGAGCGCGGGCAAGAAGCCCTCGAAGAAGGCTGGCGAGGAGGCGGGTGCAGCTGCAGCGCCGGCCGCAGGCGCCAAGGCGGCCCCGGCTGCGAAGGCAGCCGCGGCACCAGCCGCGAAGAAGAAGTGATCGGCGTCCGATGACGCAGGTGTCGCGACACGCTCCGCTGTCGGAGCGCATGCTCAGCCATCGCGCGCTCAGCGTGGAGGCGTCGGGCATACGCCGCATCTACGACCTCGGCCAGAAGATCGCCGATCCGGTCAACCTGTCGCTCGGCCAGCCGGATTTTCCGGTGGATGCGCGCATCAAGCGCGCGGCCATCAACGCCATTGAGGGCGACCGCAACGGGTACTCGGTCACCGCAGGCGTGCCCGAACTGCACGCTGCCATCTGGGATCACCTCAAGAGCGACATCGGGTGGTCCAGGGAGGACGGCCTTGGGCTCGTTGTGACCAACGGCACCAGCGGAGGCCTTGTGCTCGCGTCGCTCTGCCTGCTTGATGCGGGCGACGAGATTGTCATCCCTGACCCGTGGTTCGTGCTCTATCCGCAGCTTGCGAAGCTTGCGGGCGGTGCCGTCACGGTGCCTGTCGACACCTATCCCGACTTCAGGATGACCGCGTCGCGCATCGAGCAGGTGCTGACACCGCGCACCAAGATGGTGATCGTCGATAGCCCAGGCAATCCCTGCGGAGTGGTGCTGTCGGGGCAGGAGCTCGCGGACATCGCCGACCTCTGCGCGCGGCGCGGCATCATGCTGGTGTCCGACGAGATCTACGACGGGTTCGTGTTCGGCGATGCGCTCGAGGGCGGCCGCTGCCCGAGCCCCGCGCGCCACTCGAGGGACATGCTCCTGATTCGTGGGTTCGGCAAGACGTACGGCGCCACCGGCTGGCGACTCGGCTACGCGGCTGGACCTTCATGGCTCATCGCGCAGATGATCAAGCTCCAGCAGCACATCTACATCTGCGCACCGACGCCGCTCCAGTGTGCCGCATCCGAGGCCTTCCACGTGGACCTGTCGCCTGTGGTCGCCGAGTATGCGGCGCGCCGCGACATGGTGATGGATGCGCTCGGCGACATCACCACGATTGCGACGCCGCACGGCGCGTTCTACGCATTCATCGAGGTGCCCAAGCGACTCGGGATGACGGCACAGCAGTTCTGCGAGCGCGCCGTCGAGCGGAGGCTCCTCGTGGTGCCTGGTGGCGTGTTCAGCACCCGGGATACGCACCTGCGCCTGAGCTTTGCTGCGCCGAAACCCAAGCTCACCGAGGGGCTTGCCATCCTGCGCGAGCTCTTCACCCGCGGCTTCTGACGCTCGCAGTCACAGTGCACGATGGGGCGTGATGCGGGGGCTGTGCGGCGCGCCTTCTGGCCCTTGGATCAGTGCAACACGACGCCCGCGGCTGCGCGTTGGAGGTCCACCCGCTGGTCGCAACGCAGTGAACGACATGACCCCGTGGCAGGCAAGCGCACCGCGCCGCACTGCCCGGGGTCATGTCGGACTTGTCGTGAACTCGAATCAGCCGGGGTTCTTGGGGGCTGGCTTGCCGCCAGGACCCATCGTGCCAGGCACGGCACTCGCGGGCACGTTGCTGGTGCTCTCAAGCTTGTGGCCCTCCTCGAACGCCGCATCGGGGCTCTTGACCTTCTCGGTCGGCGGCGGCTTGGGAGTGACCTTGGTCGTACGGGAACCCGTATCGCCACAGCCAACGAGTGCGAGCGTGGCGACAGAGGCGGCAACTGCGAGATGAAGCTTCATGGTGAGTCCTTGCTGGCAGCCTTGGTTGAGATGACGTCGGGGCGGCTACCGACCCCTACCTCTGCGTATTCAATGCGCCCGTGGGGCGGACGTCAAGTGCGGCATGGGTTCCCGGCGGACACAGTGAACGCCACTGCGTGTGATACGTCAGGTCGTTGTCTGCGGTGAGCACATTGATCCCGTCCACGGCGGACGTCACGTCCGGAGCAATCCGCGCACGGAGCGACCAGCCGGCGAAAGGCCCGTGCGGGGTGTCGATTGTCACGTCGCGCTGGAGCGTCCATTCGGCAATGACCGGATCGCCGAACGCCCCGCCGGCATGCGGCTCCACGATCCATGACTTCGTCGAGTTGCCAGCGCGGACCTCGATCCGAACCGCATCATTGTGCGGGTTTGCGCTGGGTCCGGCCTGCGGATCAGGGGCCTGTCCGGGAGACGCCGGCGCATCGCCGGTGGGTGTGGCATCGGGCATCGCGACATCGATCCAGATGTTCCCGAAGGCGTCACGTGACAGCGTGAGGTGCCCGTCGGGCTCGCGGGTGTCGTAGGGTGTCCACGGCCAGGCGCTGATCGGCCAGCGGGCGCCATTGCCGGCATCGACTGACAGCGAGCGCTTGATCGTCGGCCTCGCGCGAAGGATCACGTCCACGGATCGCTGGCGGGAGTCCGTGAATGTCGCACGACCGGCGAGCAGGGGCGGCACCGCCCGCACCGCATCCGCGGAGGCGCGGAACGTGACAGGGACACGCACCTCCTCGCGCGGACCAACAGCGACTGCAGCGATGGGCTCGAGCGACCATGGCGATGCCGTATGCCATGTGTACGGGTTCACCATGTCGGCGCGGACCGTGGAGAGGAACCGCTCTCCGCCGCCGGCAGGCTCCGGGGCAGGCTCGAGCGACTCAGGCGCGAGCTGCACCACCAGAGGCGCATCGAGCGGGTTGCGAATGATGCATTCGACCCGTGCGGTAGTGCCTGCGGCTGCCGTCTCCGGCAGCGACCCCTCGAAGGTCATCGTGCTCTCGCGCTTCAGTGCGTACGCGAGCTCCTGGTCTGCAGCGAGCACGAAGTCGGCGGCGATCGTGGCTCCAGCAGGCACGTGCGAGAGGGCGATGTCGCCGCCGCACGCATTCATCACAGTCAGGTGATGGAGCTGGCCCGCGAGCGGGAGCTGGTCGACGTTGCCGCCGCAGGCGCCCACCACCAGGTATGTGATGCCGTCGCGGGGCTCCTCCATCTGCAGCGAGTGAAGGTGTCCGGCGATGACTGCATCGACCTTCGCGTCGACCAGCGCCGGATGCACCTGCGAATCCCACTCTGCACGGGCAGGGCCCGTTCTCCAGAGTGGGCGGTGGACCAGCACGGCCAGCGCGCGCGGGTCGGCCTGCAGCGACGTGAGTTCGTCCTTCAGCCACTGGATCTGCGCTTCCCCGAGCCTTGGCGAGCGTCCGTCGCACGGCTCGTCGCTGTCGAGCACCAAGGCCACAAGGTGGTCGAAGTCCGCGCGGTACCAGCGCGGGCCATACCGCTCGCGGTACATCCGCTCGTAGGTGCGGTCACCGCCCTTGCGGGTCCCGGAGATCACGTCATGGTTGCCGATGAGCGGCAGGAACGGGACCTGGAGTCGCTGCACCCGCGCGAGATGGTCATCCGCCTGCCGGTTCCACTCCGCTGGATTGCGCGTGTAGCCCTGCACCATGTCGCCGATCGCGATCACCGCATCGGGCCGCAGCCTGTTGATGTCCTCGACAGCCTCGTCAACGTAGGAGAGGCCCGCGTCATTTCCCGTCGTGCGATCCGGCAGGATCACGATGCGCGTGCAGGGCTGTGGCGCGATGCGCACCCGCTGGCCGTCGCGCGCGAGTCCCTCCGGATCCCGTGCGGAGGCGATCAGGCCCGTCGGCGGTACGGTGGAAGTGGCGGCGCCCGCGGCGCGCATCCATGGTGCGGTGCCGCGTGGAGTCGTCGAATGGCATCCCCCAAGCAGTGCGATGCATGCCAAAAAAACCCCACCGACCGCACTTCTGGGGCCGGCGGAGCGGAGGGGAGAAAGATGCTCGTGGAGACCACCGTTCTCACATCGCGGCGCGCACATCGGCCGCCCGAACTGGTGATGGTGGAACATCGGACAGGTGCACCGAGAAGGCGCAGTTTTTCTCGTGGGGTTCATGATTGGCCTGCGTTCGTGCGGTCGGGCCCCGGTGTCGGGCTCCACCCGTACGCCTGAAAGTCGGAAGCCGGGATTCGGGTCGGGCGCCGTGTGGTGAGGTCCATGTGCACCCAGCGTGAGAGGGCGTCGACCGCCAACTCCCATTCCAGTGCGCCATCGGTCACGCAACGCCATACCCTCGTGGCGCGCATCGCAGTCGTCTTCGTGACGCCAGTGAGCCAGGTGCCGACGAGGATCTTGTCGCCTGCAAAGCTCTCCGCCAGGTAGTCGATCTCGTGGCGCGCCACGAACCACATGCGCCCCTCGCTGTGCATGCGCTCGCGCGTGAGCCCCGATGCATCGCCATGCGCGCGTGCGGCCTCATCGATCCATCCCACGATCTGCACATTGTTGGCGTGCGGCACCAGTGCCGAGAGCTGCTCGATGGTGATGGTGCGCGTGAGCCGGAACGCGCGTGCGGGCATATCGTCGGGCATCAGCGGCGAGTCACCTGTTGTGCCGCACTCTGCCATCATGTCTTCGCGGGCGCAATGGAGCGCAGGTAACGCCACGAATAGATGCCGGTGTCGTGGCCGTCGGAGAATCGGATCCTGCACGCGTAGTTCCCGACGAGCTCAATCGTCTCCGCCCGCAGGGGTCCGGATGCCGCGGATGCGGGAAGCACCGTGAGCGGGTTCGCCGCAAGCTGCTCGCGAAGCTCTCGCGTATCGGCGGAGGGAGACTGGCGGCGGAGGTGCGCGACTGGGTAGAAGTGGCGCGAGCCATCCGCCCACGTGATGTGCAAGCCGGTCGCGCGGTCGAGCTCGAGATGCACCGGACGCTCATCCATCGCGAGTTCCGGGGCGCGCTTGGGCACCGGCGCGGCCCATTTCGATGATCCGCTCGTAGTTCGCGCGTAGCTGCGCGCTCCAGAGCATGCGCGCGCGCTCGCGCGGATCGGCCCCTTCAGGCCAGAGGGCATCGCCCGCGAAGCCGCCATCAAGCCAGCCCGCCTTGATCGCCGGCAAGTCTGCGGCGGACGCAAGCGAGAGGTATGCGCCGCCAGGTGCCGCGCACGTGGGCATCGCGTCAAAGAGCTCGAGCATGGTGCGCAGGTGGGGGTCGCTCACGTCGGATGCGCGCACGAGCGGTGCACGGCCGCCCAAGGGCGCTCGTGGATACGCCGGGTGCTCGCGGATGGCGCGCCACGCATCGGACAGCAGGCGGTGGTGGTCCATGTACATCGCGAGGAACAGCGGCGCCACAAAGGGACGGTAAATGGGCTGGTTAGGCAGCGGGCTCGCATCGGCGAAAGGGTCCCCTTGGTCAATGAAGCAGCTGCCGCACTCGTCGTACATCGACCGCCTTGCGGGGAGCCTGCGAAGCGCGTGCTCTGCGGGACCATGAAGGTCGCAGCAGGGAGGCTCGCCTGGACGGAACTGCCACAGCGCCTGCCCGTCGCGCGAGAGCGCGAACTCGATGAAGCGGCGCGCGAGTTCCGGATGCGGGGCACCGCGGAGCATCGCGATGGGATCAGGGTCGACGACCGTCTGCCCGGGTGGTGCCGCGAAGCGAAGCCGGTCAAGCTCGGGCCGGCCGAGCCGCCTCGCGCTCACGGCGAGTGCCTGCTCCTGGAAGCGCCCGTAGAAGTCGATCGCGATGCTGGCCGCGCACTGGCCAGACGCGACCATCAGCGGTACCGCCTGGCTCGAGGCTGTGCAGGTGTTGGCGTTGCCGCAGGCGCGACGGAGCACGGCCCATCCCTCATCCCATCCGAGTCGCAGCAGGATCGTCTCGAACACTGTGGCAACGGATCCGCTCTGTGCGGGGTTCACCATGCCCACCCATCCGGCGAGCGCCGGATCGGCAAGGTCCGCCCATTCATCGGGGGCCGGCACATCGATCGTCTCAAGGATGCGCTCGTTCCAGACCATCCCGAAGGTGGAGAGAGCGACGCCGAACCACGCGCGACCCGGGTCGTAGAGCCGCCGCCCACCAATGTCATTCGGTCCGTACACCGAATCGAGGTACTCGGGCGTGAAGTCCACGGGTGCGAGGATCGTCGTGGTCAGCGTGGCGTCGCCCTCGCGCACCGAGAGCGGCTTTGCCATCAGCGTGTACTCGTAGCTGCCGCCGCCGAAGACAAGGTCTGCGGCACCGCCGGGCGCGTCACCTGTGCGAAGATCGTTCTCGTACTGGGCGACGAGCATCCGGCGGATCTCGCTGGTGCCTCCCGGCACGCTCCACGCCACCGACGCATCGTTGCCGAAGTTCGCCCGGTGCCAGCGCGAGAATCCGCGCGCGAGTTCCGTGCGGAGCTGGTCGTTGTGGGGCGTGATGATGACGACAGTGCCGGCATGGCTCGCGCCTGCGGCCGGCGTGGCGTCCGCATCATCAGGCGCGACGATGGCAGGAACCGCCACGAGCACCGCCACCGCGGCCAGGCATCCTCCCAGGAGCGCGCGGTTCATGCGCGGATGCCCTCTCGTATCTCGCGGGCGAAGGACTCGGCGGCACGCGCCACGGAAGACGCCCAGTCGCGGTCTGCGGCATCGAACGCATAGATCACCGACCGGCTCGCGGTCACGACTGCGTCTTGGCCTGACTCGCCGAAGAGCGGACGGATGTCCTCAAGCGTTCCGCCCTGTGCGCCGTATCCGGGCACGAGCATGATCGTGCGATGCATACGCGCACGCAGCGCGGCACCGTCCGCAGGCTTGGTCGCGCCCACCACTGCACCGAGCTGGCTCCGGCCGTGGGCACCGCAGCGTGCCGCACCAAGTTCCTCCACCATGTCCGCGACGGCCTCAGCCACGGTGCGGCCATCCGCGAGCGCGAGCGACTGCAGCGCATCGGATCCGGGGTTGGAGGTGCGCACCAGCACGAACGTGCCTAGCCCGGCGTCGATGAACGGCATGAGCGTGTCTGGACCCATGTATCCGCTCGCGGTGATCCAGTCGGCGCGCATCCCGACCGCGGCCGCCGCATAGTGGGACGCGGAGATGCCGATGTCTCCGCGCTTGGCGTCGAGGATCGTCACAAGCCCGTGCTGCCTCGCGGCATCCATCGATGACTTTAGGGCGGCTACGCCATCGGCTCCAAAGCGCTCGTAGCACGCAGACTGGAGTTTGACTGCGGGGACGTGCCCCGCGCAGGCGCCTATCACTGCGATCGAGAAGGCCTCGATGGCGGCGGCCGGAGGCAATGCAGCCAGCGCGGCAGGCATCCGGTCCGTCACTGGATCGAGGCCGACGCATACTGGCGCATCGCATCGTGCGATCGAGTCGATGAGTCGGTCAGCGGGGTGAGCAGCGAGGACGGCAGGGGACGTGGCCATCGAAAGGAGTCTACGCCGAGCGGCTCGTATCCTCGTGCGATGCGCGACGCGCCTGAGCATGAAGGTTCCGTGGCCCCGCCGCTACGTGCCTCGATCCTTGCGATTGGCGACGAGCTCGTGCTCGGTGCCGTGTCCGACCGTCACGCGCAGTGGCTTTCGTCGAGGCTCGTCGCGCTGGGTTGCACAGTGGTGGAGCACAGGACTGTTGGCGACGACCTCGCGCAGATTGCCGCGGCCATCGGCGAGTTCGCGGCGCGTTCGGACCTCGTGCTCATCACGGGAGGGCTTGGACCGACCGACGATGACCTGACGCGTGATGCGCTCTGCCGTGCGACCGGCGACACGCTAGTTGACGATCCTGAGGCGCGCGATGCGCTGCGCGCACGTTTCGAGTCGCGTCGCATGCCGATCCCGGAGATGAACTGGCGCCAGGCGACCCGGCCATCGCGCGCGGTGTGCATCCCGAACCCGCACGGCACCGCACCGGGGCTTCACGCGACGATCGGCGCAGCGCTCGTGTGGTCGATGCCCGGTCCGCCTCGCGAGATGCAGCCGATGTGGGAGACTCACGTGGTCCCGGCCATTGCGCGAGTCCGCGCAGAACGGGGTTGCGCCGGCGTGCGCACCCATGCGCTGCACAGCTGCGGGTTGCCGGAGTCGGTAGCCGCCGAACGCATCAGGTCGTGGATGGCGCGAGGATCCAATCCTGTGATAGGGACGACGGCGTCGGGCGCCGTGGTGTCAGCCCGTATCACGGCGGAGGGCAGCAGCGCCGAACGGATGGTGACCGGGGCATGCGATGCGGTGCGCACAGCCTGGGCGCCGTACGTGTTCGGGGAGCAGGGCGCATCGCTGCCTTCGGCTGTGGGAGCCCTGCTCGTCGAGCAAGGCGCCACCGTCGCCGTCGCCGAAAGCTGCACTGGGGGGCTGCTTGGCGCAGCGCTCACGGAGGTGGCTGGGTCAAGTGCGTGGTTCGTTGGAGGCATCCTCTCGTACGCAAACGACGTCAAGGAGCGGGCGCTGGGCGTCAGCACGGCGGACCTTGCGTCGCATGGTGCGGTCAGCCGACCTGTCGCGGTTGCGATGGCGCGTGGCATCGCAGGCACCATGCGCACACGGTGGGGCATCGCGACCACTGGCATCGCGGGCCCTGATGGTGGCACTCCCGAGAAGCCGGTCGGCACCGTGTGGATCTGCGTGCACGACTCACAGTCGCACCGCGACGACGTTCGGTGCTTTCGCTTCACGGGCGACCGCGAGACAGTTCGCGACCGCACCGTCAAGGTCGCGCTTCAGATGCTGCGCCTCGACATCATCGGTCGCGCCGATGTCGACCTCCTCTGGCAGTGGAACGGATGATCGTGACGCGCCCGGTGACCGCGTACGTCGGCGTGGGGTCAAACCTCGGTGACCGCGAGGCGACGATCCGCGCCGCCGTGGCGCGTCTCGATGCGAGCCCCGGGATCCGCATCGTCCAGTGCAGCGCGCTCATCGAGACAGAGCCGGTGGGTCCGCCGCAGCCCAACTACCTCAATGGCGCAATTGAGGTCGAGACGAGTCTTGCCCCTTCGCCACTTCTGGCGGAGCTTCTCCGCGTCGAGCGCGAGCTCGGGCGCGTCCGTGACCCGGGCGTGCGCATGGGCCCGAGGACCATCGACCTGGACCTTCTGCTCTACGGGGATCTGGTGACCGACGAGCCCGGTCTGGCCGTGCCCCATCCGCGGATGCCGGAACGGGCGTTTGTGCTCATCCCCTTGGCTGGAATCGCCCCGAATGCCGTGAACCCCCGGTGTGGCCGCACAGTAGCATCACTCGCCCGCGATCTCGTGGTCGCACACCCGTGCTCCAACGTGGAGCTCAGTGCCACGAGTCGTACCAAGGAAGTCACATGATCCGCGTCCACTCGCTCGCTGCGTCGATCGCTCTCCTCGCCACTGCCTACGGTGCAGCCGCGCAAGCGGACACGCCGCCAGCCGCACCGGCCGCCCCCGCGGGCCAGGGCGCTGCGCCTGCCGGCGACGACGGCATGCAGTTCGCCATGCCGGCCTTCCCGAAGGTCGACATGAACGGTGCCAGCTTCACCGACGCCGAGAAGGCGCCTGAGGCCATCGAGGCGGGTACGAAGGCGCTCGAGAAGGCCGCAGCCGCCTACAAGTCCGCGCCCGGCATGACCGACACCGTCACCCTCACGATGAAGTCGCCGATGGGAGACCAGGCCGACTCGATGAAGGTCGTGCTCGGAGCGGGAACCGACGGCATGGTGTCGATGGGCGATACCGAGATCGTCTCGGCTGGCGGCAAGCTGATGTTCGCGTCAGGCATGTTCGGCGACAAGTACGTTGCAGTGCCGCTGAGCGGTGGCATGGGCTCCACGCTCGCCACCAAGCTCGAGGGAGTTGACCTCCCGGTGCCGCACCTCACGCTCCGCGAAGGCGTGAGCGGCGCGGCGCTTGTGAAGGCATTCGGGTTCGGCCCTTTCTCCTTCGACCGTGTGGCCGGCTATCGCACGAAGGACGGCATCGGCCAAGTGCTGCTGATGGGCGAGGAGGGCTCCGATGCGCTCGTCACGATTGACACCGCGACCGGCCTGCTCAAGTCAAGCAACATCGTCGTGACCCCTCCCGGCGCCCCTCCGGGCCTTCGCATCGGCGTGAGCCTGGCGATGGATCCCAAGGTCGTGGACCCCGCTCCGCAGATCACATTCGATGCGAAGGGCCGCACCGCGGTGGAGAGCCTTGCGGCGGCCATGCCGGCGATGGAGGATGAGCCCGAGTCGAACGTGATCAAGGTCGGCGCTGTGGCGCCGGACTTCACGCTCAAGGACCTCAAGGGCACCGAGACCAAGCTCTCCTCCCTCAAGGGCAGTGTGGTGGTCATCGACTTCTGGGCAACCTGGTGCGGTCCCTGCCGCAAGGGCCTCCCCAAGCTCAATGACTTTGCCAAGTGGGTCGGCGAGTCCAAGCAGAACGTCAAGGTCTTCGGCATGAACGTGTGGGAGCGTGGCGAGGCCAACGACGTCAGCACCAAGGTGTCCGAGTACTGGACCAAGGAAGGCTTCGTGTTCCCGACCCTGATGGGCAACGAGGAGATCGCCAAGGCCTACGGCTGCGACGGCATCCCCCTGACGGTTGTGATCGGCCCCGATGGCACGGTGGTCGCGGTGCACCAGGGCTTCGACGCGCAGATGGCCGACACGCTCAAGCGCGACGTCGAGAAGGCGCTCGGCGGCAGCAAGGGCTGATGCGCCGGGCGAAGGTCCGGGCATGACGGTCAGCTCACCGTCATCGCTGTACATCATTGATGGGCACGCGCAGTTCTTCCGCGCGTACTACGCCATCCGTGGCGGGATGACCAGTCCCGTCACGGGGGAGCCCACGCAGATGGTGTACGGGTTCGTCGGCATGCTGCTCAAGCTGATCGCCGAGCAGCATCCGACGCATCTTGTGCTCGTGGTGGACGCCTCGGGAGACCGCGGCACCTTCAGGTCGCAGATCTACCCGGAGTACAAGGCTCACCGGGATCCGCCGCCCGAGGACTTCGGCCCCCAGGCGGAGCGGTGCATGGAGTTCGCGCGGCTCGCCGGCATCCCGCTCTATGCGCTCGAGGAAGTCGAGGCGGATGACGTGATCGCCACGCTCGTGCGAAAGGCCAGGCGCGCCGATCCTGGCATGCGCATCCGGATCGTGAGCAAGGACAAGGACCTCGCGCAGCTCCTCGACGATGGGCACATCTCGCTCTTCGATCCCCAGTCGGGGCACGACATCGGTCCCGAGCAGCTCTTCGAGACGAAGGGGGTCAGGCCCGCGCAGGTCGTAGACATGCTCGCGCTGATGGGCGACGCGGTCGACAACGTGCCGGGCGTGCCCGGCATCGGTCCCAAGACCGCAGCAAGCCTCATCACCGCCTACGGGTCGCTCGAGGGCGTGCTCGCGCACATCGATGAGCTCACGCCCAAGCGCCGAGAGTCGATTTCGGCGGCGCGCGACCAGCTGCCGCTTGCGCGCCAGCTCGTGAGGCTCAAGGACGACTGCGATGTGCCGCTCGAGCTTGATGCGGTGCGCATCGACCCCTCGAGGGGCGACGCCACGAAGGCCATCGAGCTGCTGCGCGTGCTTGGTTTCGGCCGCCTTCGGGAGCAGGCTGCGAAAGCCCTTGGCGTGTCGGCGGGCGAGTCGGTGCCAGTGGCCACGCCAACTGACCACGCGCCGCACGCCGCGCCGCGACGTAAAGCGCCCAAGCCTGCCGAAGACCAGGACGACGCTGCAGGCACGCTGTTCGCGCGCGACGAGGCCGCGGATGCGGCGCCTGTCCCGTCCGGCGCCGAGGGCATCGCTATCTCGGGCAAGTACGTGTGCATCCGGGACCGCACGTCGCTCCAGCGCGCGATCGACCAGGCGACGGCGGCCGCGCGCGCAGGCACGCGAGTGGCCTTCGACACCGAGACCGATGGCCTCTCCACCGTGCACGCCAACCTCTGCGGCATCAGCATGTCGTGGTCCGACGGCCAGGGCGTCTACATCCCCGTTCGCGCGCCTGAAGGCGAGCAGCATCTTGTCCTCGATGCGGTGCAGTCGGTCGTCGCGCCGTTCCTGGCGGACGGTCAGCTGCCCAAGTGCGCGCACAACGCCAAGTTCGACCTTCAGATCCTCCAGCGCCACGGCATGCCTGTCCGCGGGCTTGCAGGTGACTCCATGGTGGCGAGCCATCTCGCAGACGCATCGCGCCCGAGCCATGGGCTCGATGGACTCTCCGAGTCTGTGTTCGGGCACCGTTGCATCCCAATCACGGCACTGATCGGAAGCGGTGCATTCCAGCGCACATTCGACACGGTGCCGCTCGAGCCAGCCACCGAGTATGCGGCAGAGGATGCGGACATCGCCGGACGCCTCGACCGCCACTTCCACGCGATCGTCGTGCGGGACGGCATGGAGCGCCTCTACCGCGAGGTGGAGCTTCCGCTCGTGCAGGTGCTCGCGGACATGGAGCTCGCGGGTATCGGCGTGGATGGTGCCGAACTCGACCGGCAGCGGGAGCGGATCCAGGGCGAGGTCGACAGGCTCCGGGAGGCGATTGCGCGCGAGGCGCCGCACCCGTTCAATCCCGACAGCCCCAAGCAGCTCGCGGCCGCGCTCTTCAACAAGCCCACCGACGTGCCGCCCGGCCTTGGCCTGCGCATCGTCAAGCGCACGAAGACGGGCGCAAGCACCGATGCGGAGGTGCTCGAGAAGCTCGCGGCGGATCCCTTGATCGAGAGCGAGATACCGGCGCGCATCGTGGAGTACCGGCAGCTCACGAAGCTCGTCGGCACCTACCTGGTGGCGCTGCGCGAGGCGATCGACCCTCAGACGGGGCGCATCCATGCGTCGTTCCACCAGACGGGCACGGCGACTGGCCGCCTCAGCTCGAGCGACCCCAACCTGCAGAACATTCCGATACGCACTGAGGTCGGACGCGACATCCGCCGTGCGTTCGTCGCGGGTCCCGATCACGCGCTGCTCAGCTGCGACTACTCGCAGATCGAGCTCCGCGTGCTCGCGCACCTCTCCGGCGATCCGGCGCTCTGCGACGCGTTCAGGCGCGGCGCAGACATCCATGTGGCGGTAGCGGCGGAAGTGTTCGGCGTGCGGCCAGAGCAGGTGACGGACGCGCAGCGAGGTGCGGCCAAGATGGTCAACTTCGGCATCGTCTACGGCATCACGCCGTTCGGGCTCGCACGGAGGCTCGGCGCTGGCACCAGCATCGAGCGAGCGAGGGAGATCATCGAGGGCTACCGGGCGCGATTCTCCCGTATCGATGCGTTCCTTGCGCAGTGCGTGGCGCATGCGAAGGAGCATGGATACGTCGAGACGATCCTTGGCCGCCGGCGTCCGGTGCCGCAGGTGCACTCGCGGAACCCGGGCGAGCGCGCGCTCGGCGAGCGCATGGCCATCAACTCGGTGGTGCAGGGGAGCGCGGCCGACCTGATCAAGGTGGCGATGGTGCGCATCCATCGCGACATCGCGGACCGGTGCCCTGGCGCGAGGATGCTTCTGCAGATCCACGATGAGCTGCTGTTCGAGGTGCCGATCGAGCGGGTGACCGCTACCGAGTCATGGGTCGTGGAGCGCATGGAGAGTGCGATGGCGCTTGACGTGCCGCTTCGGGTAGGCGCCGCGAGCGGCGCGAACTGGCTTGAGGCGTCGTGACGTTCGGCGATGACCGCGCGTCCACGCCGTGCCGGGTGCGCCCACGCCGTGCCGGGTGCGCCGAAGCCGCTCGGGTGCGCCTCCGCGGTCACGCCGTCCGCTCGGTTGCAGCCCAGTCAAACGAAAACGGCCCCCGCACGTGCGAGGGCCGTTGTTCACTTCAACGAGGCGGACGGGAATCGAACCCGCAACCACCGGCGTGACAAGCCGGTACTCTAACCAATTGAGCTACCGCCCCAAACCTGCTTCGGGGACCGGAATCGGGGCCTTGAGAGCCCTCCTGCCGGTCGCCGAGTCGTAAATCCTAGCTTCTGGGTGGAGGGCGTCAAGCGCGCCACTTGATGTTGCAGCCGATAGAGGGGCGCTGCTGCGCTGCAGGGGCAGAACCCGCGAGCACCGCGTCGATCGCGGTACGCAAGTCGCGTCCTGTGACAGGCTCAGGCGACCCGGGCCTGCTGTCATCAAGTTGCCCGCGGTACGCGAGCCTGTGGCGGCTGTCGTACAGGAAGAAGTCAGGGGTACATGCCGCATCGAAGGCTCGCGCGACATGCTGAGTCGCATCATGCAGGTACGGGAAGCTGTACCCGCGCCGCGTGGCCTCCTCAGCCATCGGTCCCGGGCCGTCAGCCGGATGTGTGACCTCGTCGTTGGAGCAGATCGCGACGATGCCGAGGCGGTGGCCGTAGTCGCGGCCCAGCCGTGCCAGCTCATCAGCCACGTGCACCACAAATGGGCAGTGATTGCAGATGAACATGACCAGCAGCGGGTTGCCGGCATAGTCGGAGCGGGTCACGGTGCGACCGCTCGCTGTGTCGGGAAGGGAGAAGTCCGGGCACGTCGTTCCGAGTGCCACCATCGTGCTTGGGGTCCGAGCCATGCGCGAAGGGTAGGGAAGGGTCTTGCCTCAGACCACCGGGGAACGGATGATGCGAGCATGGCGAATCCGAGGTCGCACGCCTCCTCCCCCGGTCCGGAGGATGATGAGG
>JBIKNS010000181.1:0-4660 GCA_044358545.1 Phycisphaerales bacterium
CGCCCACCTGTGCGCAGGCTGACCTCAACTGCGACGGGCGCGTCGACGGCATCGATCTCACCGCGCTGCTCGCCGCTTGGGGCCAGTCGGGAGCCGCCGACCTCGACGGCAACGGCATCGTGGACGGACTCGACCTTTCGATTGTGCTTGCGGGATGGGGATGATGCGGCGCGGGGTCGTTGCAGGCCCAAGTCGCGCTAGGCGCTGAGGTCCCGCCCGGTCGGATCGCGCATGCACGCAAGAGTCACGACGGCCACCGCGCCGAGTACGAAGATCCACGCAGGCGTCGCGCCGGGCATGCGCATGTCCTCGATCAGCCAGTTGTCGAGCGCGGGCATGAGCCCGCCGGCGAACGCCATCGCCACGCTGTATGCGAAGCTCATGCTGACCACGCGTGATGCCAGCGGAAACATCTCGACGAGCATCGTGCCCTGCATGCCGAGCGCAAGACCCACCGGCATGCCGACGAGCAGCTGTGCGCACAGGAACGCCGCAGGATTCGCAGGCGCCTGGCTCATCACGAACCATGCTGGCACCAGCACCACCATCCCCCACACCGTGAACAGAATGGCTGACGTGCGGCGGCCCATGCGGTCGCTCATCCATCCCCCCGCCACTGTGCTCACGCCAACGACGAGCAGCGACAGTGTCGTCGCTGCCTGAATGTCGCTCGCATGCTCGGGCGTTGCCGCCTTCGCGCTTACGACTGCGGCATCGAACCCGTAGTAGTAGAGCGCGTTCGCGAAGGCGACGATCGCGAGCAGCTGCAGCGACGGCCGCCAGTCGCGCACGATGGCGACCAGCGCCGGCGGCCGGCGCGCGATGGCGCACGATGCAAGCCCAGCCTCGCTCTCCTGAATCGACCTGCGCAGCCACCATCCGAAGACGGCGGCAAGCGAGCTCGCGATGAAGGGCAGGCGCCATCCCCAAGAGTCGATCTCCGAGGGCGTCAGCGTGCGATCGATGATCGCCACCACACCCGATCCGACCAGGAACCCGAGCGTCGCCCCTGCCGCCGTAGTGCCCCCGACGATGCCGCGCATGGATCGCTTGGCATGCTCTGTCGCATAGGCCATGCTTCCGGTGAACTCGCCGCCAAGCGAGAAGCCCTGCACGATCCGGCACGCAACCAGTCCTGCCGTCGCAAGCCACCCGACCTGCTCGAATGTCGGAAGGCACCCGATCGCAAGCGTGCTGCCGGCGATCAGCGATACCGAGATCGTGAGCAGCCACCGCCTCCCCTTGCGGTCGCCGAGCCGGCCAAGCACGATGCCTCCGAGCGGCCGCGCGAAGAAGCCGATCGCGAACACGAGCCATGCGCCGAGCGTCTGGCCGACTGCAGACTCCGAGGGAAAGAACGCCCTCCCGATCGGCGCCACCAGAAATCCGAACACCGCGTAGTCGAACCACTCGAGGATGTTGCCGAAGATCGCAGCCGTCACGGTCCGTGCGGTCGACTGGGGGGGACGGGAGGCCGTTGCGGGTGACATGCGTGAAGTTTCGAGAGTAGCGGCTTGCCTACGCCGCAGAACTCGCGCGAGCCGTCACGGACGACGCGCAACCCTTACGGTTCACGCTCGGCCGGATCTACACTGTTCGCGACTGTCGAGCACATGAGGCCTGCTTCACCTCAACCGGTCCGTTCCCTCGCTCTTGCTGCCATGACGATGGCGCTTGGCGGGTGCAGCGATTCGGCGCCATTGCCCACGGCGGCGCCAGCGCCGAGAGCCTCGCCAGCGCCGGCAACGGCACAAGTCGACATCCTGCCCGGCATGGTGCTCATCCCCGCAGGCGAGTTCACGATGGGCAGCGACGCGCCCGATGCGCAGCCGAATGAGAGGCCGGTGAGGCGAGTGAGGGTCGATGCGTTCCTGATCGACCGAACCGAAGTCACGAATGCGCAGTTCGCGGAGTTCGTGAAAGCGACCGGATACGTCACGATCGCAGAGCGACCTGTCGACTGGGAGGTCATCAGGACGCAGGTGCCCCCGGGCACGCCGAAGCCGCCCGATGAGATGCTGCAACCCGGGGCGCTGGTGTTCACGCCACCCGCGGAGCCGGTGCGGCTCGAAGATGTATCCGGCTGGTGGACGTGGACGCCAGGCGCATGCTGGCGTCATCCCGAGGGTCCCGGCAGCGATATCGCCGATCGGATGGATCACCCTGTGGTGCAGATTGCGTTCCATGATGCGGTCGCCTACGCGACGTGGGCGGGCAAGCGACTGCCCACCGAGGCAGAGTGGGAACGCGCAGCCCGCGGAGGCCTCGAGGGCAAGCGCTTCGTGTGGGGCGATGGCCCGCTCGACGCGACGCGGTGCAACGTGTGGCAAGGCGACTTTCCCCACCGCAACACCGCCGACGACGGCTTCGTGCGCACGGCTCCGGTGGGCACCTACCCGCCCAACGGATACGGGCTCGTCGACATGGCCGGCAATGTGTGGGAGTGGTGCTCCGACGAGCTCGTGCCCGGCGAGCGCGCGCACCGTGGCGGCTCGTACCTCTGCAACCCCTCGTACTGCTCGAGCTACCGCCCGAGCGCACGCAGGGGCTGCACGCCGGATACAGGCCTCGGCCACCTCGGCTTCCGCTGCGCGAAGGACATTTCGCCCCAATCGCCGCGGTCGTAGCGCGGGATGGACCGCCTCACTTCGCCGAAGCGCTCGAGATCGTGATCCTAGACACGCTGCCTGCGCACGTCTCCACGGAGTTGGTGACCGTGTCGTCCACGAACAGGATGATGTTGCCCTTAGGATCCGGGATCGCCTTGCCGAGCGGATCAGCGATCGCCCACTGCGGCTGGCCGTTGATCGAGAGCACCACCTGACGCGTGACGCCATTGCGCGTCAGCGTCACACGCGTCGGCACTCCATCGGGAACTCGACCGGCGCTCGTGTCGCTGAAGGGCGGCAGGAACAGGAAGACGTTGCCATCGAACTCTCGGTAGAGACCGAAGTCCGCGGTCAGCTCGGAGAAATCGATCAACTTGGACAGCACGAACTGCGCGCTCGTGACCGTCACATCCATCTCGATCGTGTAGTCAGCGAGTTCGAGGCCGTTCACTGGAATCTCGAGACCCTGACCGGGACCGAACACGTAGGAACCGCCATCGATGGTGCCGCCACGCGGGACGATGTCCACGCCGCTGCCCGTAGCGTCCGAGTAGCCCTTCTCGAAGAGGTACTCGCGCACGAGCGTCGCGCCCTCACCAAGCAGGCAGTCTGGGATACTCGCCACATCGGGACCGACCTCCCCCCAGTCGGCAAGCACATACGCGAGGTCCCGCGCATCGACGACACCGCTCCGGTCCGCATCCCAGAATCCCATCCCGCCCCACTCCGCGAGCACGCCGGTGAGGTCGGTGGCGTCTACGACTCCATCGAGGTTCCCGTCCGCAGGAGATGACGGTTGCGAAAGCAGCAGCGAGACCATGTCGGTCTTTAGGACCTGATACGCCGCCGCAGCCTCGCCGGGAAGTTCATCGGCGAGCGGATTCCACACACCGGGGTCCCCGTCTGCGCCCTCGATCCCCGGGATGTTCGGAGGCTGGGGCTCAGCCAGCAGGTAAAGCCGGATCTGGCAGTCATCGGGAGCCAGGCATGACGGAAGCTTCCTCACGATGAGCTTCCACTGTCCGCGGCGCACCGCATACTGCGCGGTCGATGGCGGAGTGATCGCGGTCGAGCCTCCGGGGCACTGGTCTGCCATGTCCGGCGGCAGGAAGCAGTAGTTCGTGCCGCCGCACTCGACGATCGCAGTGGCAGGATCCTCACTCAGCAGGTCGCAGTAGCTTTTGATCGGGTACGGGGCCTGGCTCGCACCACCAGCCCAGCATCCACCATTGTCGGCGCAGAGCTGCGGAGACGTGATGAGCCCGTCAATGACTGAGTTCCCGTTGATGCAAGGGCCGACCTGCCCGGGCACGAAGAGGCCCTGCTCGTAGATCGCGAAGCTGGACTCGCGGATCGGCTCCTGCGAGGGGTTCTTGAGGTAGGGCGTCATCGGCACGCAGTCGACAATCCGTGACGGTGTCGCGACCTTCGTCCAGTCGATTCCCGCCGCATCGCACATCAGCCCGAAGAGGTCCACGATGGATACCGCCGAGTCCACCGCACGGCCAGGCGACGAGACGCCCTTGCCCGCGACGATGCACGGCGACCTCACGCCTGTCTCGTAGACCGTCTGCTTCGCGTTCACGGCATCGAAGGGTGGAAGCACGTTGAACCCGATCGTGCCGTTGTCGTTGATCACGATGAGCATCGTGTTGGCGGCCTCAAGGTCGCCGAGCTCGAACTGCGAGCCGTTCCACGAGCCAAGCCCCATGTCCACGAGCATGTTGCCGATCGACCGGTCCACCGACTCCACCATCAACTTGTACTGCTGGCGGAACGCGGGTCCGGAGATGCTGCAGCTCACGTCCGATGCCGCAGGGCCAGTCAGGGAGGGTGGCGGCGGCTGGATCGGCGTGTGCGCAGAGGAGTGTGCCACGAACGCGAACCACGGGGCACCCGTCTTCCTTGCCCCTTCAACCCACTCCGCACTGCGGCGGCTCACAAAGCTGGTGAGGTACTCGCGCTGGGGTGCCTCCGGCAACGCGACCGTACCGCCATCGCAGATGTGGCGGTCCCAGACGTAGTACGCATTCAGGATGCTGAAGTCGATG
>JBIKNS010000182.1:0-4652 GCA_044358545.1 Phycisphaerales bacterium
GCTCATCCGCTCAAGGCTAGCCGCTGCGCACGTCAGTCATGCCATGCGCGGCCGTCGCGGCGCATGAGCTCGCTCGCCGATGCAGGACCCCATGACCCGGGCTCGTAGTTCGATGCGATACCGCGGCGCGCATCCGCGGACGCGGCGCTGATGAACGCCCCAACCGCATGCCAGGCGCCCTCGACCTCGAGCCTGTGCTTGAAGAGCGTCTGGTCACCGCGCATCGAGTCCACGAGCAGCGGCCCGTACGCCTCGGGGTTCGCGCTGCGGAACTCCTTGGCGTAGTCGACCTCCATCGCGACGGGCGCGATCGCGCTCTCGCCGGGCACCTTGCTCTCGAAGGTCAGCAGCGTGCGCTCGCGCGGCGCGATCTCGATCACGAGCCGGTTGCCCCTGAGCCCGCCGCTGAAGTGGCGCAGCCCGCGGAAGAGGTTCGCTGCAGGCGGCTTGAACTGCACCACCACCTCGGTGCGCTTCTGCGCCATCCGCTTGCCGCTGCGCAGGTAGAAGGGAGTGCCTGCCCAGCGCCAGTTGTCGACATGCAGCCTGATCGCCGCATATGTCTCCGTCGTCGATCCGGCGGCCACGCCGGGCAGCGACACGTACGCGCCCTCCTCGGTGCCCGCGGCATACTGCCCAAGCGCTGCCGCGCCTGCGACCTCGGCCGGCGCTGTGGGCCGCACCGCATCCACGACCTTGATCTTCTCCTGGCGGATCGCGTCCGCATTGAAGGATGTCGGAGGCTCCATCGCCACGAACGCGAAGATCTGCATCAGGTGCGACTGGATCATGTCGCGGATCGCGCCAGTGTGGTCGTAGAACGACGTGCGCGAGCCGACGCCCACCGTCTCGGCGGCCGTGACCTGCACATGGTCCACGTAGCGGTGGTTCCAGATCGGCTCGAAGAGCATGTTGGCGAAGCGCATCACCAGCAGGCTCTGCACCACCTCCTTGCCGAGGTAGTGGTCGATGCGGTAGATCGACTCCTCCTCGAACACCCGCCCAAGCGCGCGGTTGAGGCTGGCTGCGCTCGCGGCGTCGGTACCGAAGGGCTTCTCGACCACGATGCGCTGCCAGCTGCGCGCGCTGCGGTCGATGCTGCACCAGCGCTTGCCCTCGGTGACGAATCCCGCGTCGTCGATGCGCGCGATGATCGGCTCGTAGAGCTCAGGCGCAACCGACAGGTAGAGGAGGAGGTTGCCGCGCGTGTGGCACGTGGCGTCGATCTCGTCGAGACGCTCGCGCAGCGCGGGGTAGCACTCGGCGGTCACCGCGTCGCCGGCGAAGTAGTGCAGCCGCTGCGCGAACACGCGGAAGGCATCGGCGTCGAAGCCATGCGCATGCTCGCGCACCCAGGGCTCGAGCTCCGCGCGCCACTCGTCATCGCTCTTGGCGCGGCGCGACACGCCAACGATGCGCGTCTCGTTGGCCAGCATCCCGGCACGGTGCATCTCGTACATCGCGGGCACGAGCTTGCGGCTCGTGAGGTCGCCGGATGCGCCGAAGATGACCAGGATGCAGGGGTCGCCGGTGCGCATGGCGTTGCCGCTCAGCGCAGCGAGCCGAGGAGACCGGCCGACGCAGCGGCCACCTCGACCACGCGGTTGCCGGCAGGGTCGATGAGCCACAGCCAGTCGTTGAAGAGGAACTCGATGCGCGCAGCCAGCAGCGCGATTCGCCCCATCACCGTGAATCCGAAGGCCGCGCCGAAGGTGATCATCAGGTACCAGATGCCCGTGCGCGCGACGCGGCCGACCGCACCCTTGTGCTCTACCGAGAAGAAGAAGTAGGTCAGGCAGCAGAGCACGCCGATCACGATCAGGGCATTGGCGATACTGGGCCAGAGGATCGCGAAGAACCTCTCGGAGCCGGAAAGGTCCGCGATGCCAGCAGGCTCCGCATAGACGCTGCGCACAGTTGCGGCGGTCTGCGCAAGCAGGTCGCTCTCGACGTGGCTCACGAGCTTCAGGCCCGCGGTCACTCCGATGATGAATGCGAGCGTCCACCCGCTGAGCCAGCCGCCCACGGGAGCCAAGCGCATCAGCAGGAACGCTCCAAACACGAGCGCCAACCACATGGCCACCTGGTCCGGCACGCCCACAGGCTCGATCGACGGCTGCACCCATGCCTTCACAAGGCCTGGCACGAGCGCACCTCCGAGCTTGGGCACGATCGTGTCCCAGAAGCCCACCACCATCCAGTAGCCCGCGGAGACGCCGACGACCACGGACTCGGCGAACTTGTAGGCCGGGTTGTCCGCATACAGGAACGAGAAGATCGCAAGCGTGAAGAATGCGGCGACCCAGAGGCCGATCGTGCGGGGCCAGCTGAGCTTGACGGCGGTCTGCGCCGGGTTCGCCTGCTCCGCCGCGAAGAACGCCTTGGGCGGCACCGTGTCCACGCGTCTCCAGGTCACTGTCGGCGCGCCCTCCGCCGGTGTGGAGCCATCGTCCACTTGGGCCCACTCGAGCGCGGGGTTTGCGTCGGCCGGTGCGCCTGCCGCGGGCGGCACGGTCACCTGCTGCATCACCACGTTGCGCTCCGTCACGTACACCTTCCCGAAGCCGTTGCCGATGAGTCCGCGCACCACGAGCAGCATCACGATCACGCCAACGATGATCGCCCACGTTCGGCCAGAGGGCTGCGGCACCAGGGTCGGATCGGTGGCCTGCATCGTGCTCATGCGGCACCTCCCGCGACCTGCGCACCGCGCCGCGATGCGCCGCGCTGGCGGAAGTAGATCACGTTGCCCGCGATGATCAGGCCCACCATCAGCAGGTGGGCGAAGAGCTGCGGGCCCATGCGCCGCTGCGCCTCGAGGTACTTCGCCGGAGGCAGCCTGTCGCCGTCGAGCTTGGCGTTCACGAGCGCCTCATACTCGGCGGCGCCCTTGATGGCGCCGAGGATGCCGGTCATCTGGCGGGGGAAGTACGGGTAGAGCTGCGGCGCCTGCACACCGGTGCTGCCCGTGACGATCTCCATCGTGCCGAGGTTCGCGGAGATGACGTACTGGATCCACTCCTTTGCGCCGGGATAGCCGGCGCTGACGGCGATCACAAGCGGGAAGTCCGTTGCCCGCGAGATGCCCTTGAGCACGGGGAGCTGGCTCGCAGGCGTGCCGCGGGAGTCGCTCGGGAATGCGCGCGCGAAGTCCGTGAGCAGCAGCTTCATCACCGCCTCGTTGCCGGCCTGGAATCCCATGCTGACATAGTCGGTGCCGTACACGAGATGCGGGAAGTCCGCCTCGATGACGCGCTTGATCGCGCTGTCGGCCATCGCGCCGCCGAGCGGCCACAGCGAGATGAAGACCATCTTGAGCTTGTTCGCCGCACAGTGGCGCACGAAGCTCGTGGCCATCGGCTGCAGCTCGCCTGCGCTTGCGGGGTCGAAGTCGAAAGTCAGCAGGACTGTCGTGCCTTCGGGCAGCTTCTCGATGGCGTCGAATGCCGCACGGGCCGCAGGCGTCGGGGTCTCGGGGAAGGTCCGCCCCGTGAGCCCGATGACCAGGATCGGCACCGCGACGGCGATCGCCATCATCAGGAAGATCCAGCGCCGGTCGAAGGGTCGCTTGCTCATTCGGAGCTCCCTCTCCACGACCGGTCGATGCCGAGCAGGATGCGCAGGCTGGTCGCCGCTACGCCGAGCGCGATGCCGATGATGATTGCGCGGTTGCCGGCGGTGTTGAACACCTGCATCACGTACACCGACAGGTTCTCGAGGCGCAGGCCGCCCAGCCAGTCAGGCAGCCATCCGGTGAGCACCACGCCCGCGAATGTGCGACCAAGCAGCATGATGAATGCCGTCACGAGCAGCAGGATCGCCTCGGTGTTCTTGGCGCGGAACGCGCGGAACGCGGCACTGGCCACGAAGAACGCCAGCAGCGCAAAGAGCGTGCTCGTGAGAGGCACCAGCGCGTACTCGTAGATCCACCCGAAGGCGCTACCGGTGGCGTCCTTCTCGCCCGAGAAGGGGATGTCCGCGAACTTCGTGTTCGGGTGCACGCCAACCTTCGCGAGGCCCACACCCAGCGTGATCAGGAAGCAGGCCACCGTGATGCCTGCATATCCCCAACCGGGCTGGCGGCTGGAGATCTTCGAGAGGTTCACCTTCAGCAGCGACCCACCCCCGAGGACGAACGCGATGGCGGCAATCACGTTGAAGGAGTTGCTGACGAGCTCGCCCCAGTCCTGGATCATGGGGACGAAGTAGCTCAGCACCATGGCGAAGCCGGCGATCGTGGCGATGAGCAGCGGGACCTGCCGTCTCATGCGCCAAGCCCTGCCATGATCCATGCTGCGGCAGCCGCCGCGCCGCCAACGCCGAGCGCCGCGAGCGTCTTCGCGGCGACGCCCGCGACGATGAACCCGCCCGCAGCGGCCTTGCACATGTCCTGGCCGCGCAGCGACCCGATCTGCAGCGGCTCGCCGGAGAGGTACGCGCTGGCCGCAAAGAACTCCTCGCCGATCAGCGTGTAGTCGCACGCGGCGACGAAGAAAGGCAGCTGCGCGCTCTCGGCGGTGCCCGCAATCTGGATGGCGCCGATCGAGTTGCCCGTCTCCGCGAAGATGAGGCTCTCCGCGAAGAAGCAGCCCATGTAGAAGCACGCGGCTGGCCTCTCGCGCACCATGCGGCCGCTCACGTACGCGACGAAG
>JBIKNS010000002.1:0-45026 GCA_044358545.1 Phycisphaerales bacterium
CCACATGATCCGCTCGATGACAGGCTTCGGGACCGCCGAGACGAAGGTCGGCGGAGCCACGGTGTCGCTTGAGGTGCGGTCTGTCAACAACCGTCACTTCAAGTGCGCGGTTCGAGTGCCTGAGGGCATGGAGTCGCTTGAGCCCGAACTCGAGTCGCGCTGCTCGCGCCGGCTCGGCAGGGGCAGCGTCACGATCTCGCTGCGCGTGACGGAGGCAGAGACGGCAGTCGCGGCGCGCATCGACGGCGACCGCCTTGCGCAGTACATGAGCCAGCTCGTGCAGGCGCTGCCCGACTCGCGTGCGCGATCCATGATGGACGATTCTGGCGCGCGTGCCTCAATCGTCGCATCGTTGCTCTCGCTTCCTGGCGTGGTGGTCAGCGACGGTGGCGCATCGTTCCTTCACTCAGTGCAGCCTGCGGCCCTCGCGCTGCTTGACGAGGCGTGCGACCGGCTTCTCGCGATGCGCACGACCGAGGGGCTCGCGCTCCGCGACCATGTCAAGGCATGCGCCGTGACGCTCGGCGACAGGCTCGCGACCGTGCGCGCGCGCGCGCCGAAGGTGGTGGCCGCATACGAGGGGCGGCTCCGTCAGCGGGTCAATGCGCTGCTCGCCGAAGTTGGCGCTGCCGTCGAGCCGTCGGAACTCCTCAGGGAAGTCGCGATCTTCGCGGAGCGATCCGACATCGCGGAGGAGGTCGAGCGGCTCGGAGCGCATCTCGCGCAGCTCGACACGCTCCTGGCCGACTCCAATCCCGAGCCCGTGGGCCGCACGCTCGACTTCCTGGCGCAGGAGATGCTCCGCGAGGCGAACACCATCGCGAGCAAGAGCGCGGACGCGGAGATCAGCCGCCATGTCGTGGAGATGAAGACGGCGATCGACCGCATCAAGGAGCAGGCTCAGAATGCCGAGTGACGGCGCGGCCAGCAGGCGCGCCAAGTTCACGCCCGAGGAGGCACGGGAAGTCCTTGGCGCATTTGCGGTGCCCAAGCCGCGGCGCATCCGCGAGTACAGGAGGGGAAGCGCACGAAGCCCCAAGGCGCTCGTCGAGTGCGTGGATGGATCGCGCTACCTGCTCAAGCGCCGCGACCTCGCCGGTGCGGGCGCGGACCGCGTCAACTTCTGCCACGCGGTCCACGCTGAGCTCGCGAGGCTCCGGTTCCCGGTGCCGCGGCTCCTGCCAGTCCGCGCCACCGGCGCCACATGGCTTGAGCGCGGCACGATCGTCTACGAGCTCTTCGAGTTCATCGATGGGCAGCCCTTCGACCGTTCCCCTGGTGGTGCGCTTGAGGCGGGCCAACTGCTCGCGCGGTGGCACCGCACTCTTGAGGGTTGGGCGCCGCCAGCCGCAACGCCCGATGGCCTCTACCACCGCTCGCCTGCGCTCGCGCCCGCATGGGACCGGATTCGGTCCCGCGACGGCACGCTCAGCGAGCGTGGCGATGCGCTGGTCACCACGCTCGGTCAGCTGCGCGAACGGCTCGACGCAGCGACATCGCTCGCGGACGGCCATGCGGCGATCCCCGGTCCGGCGTCGTCGGCGCATGTGCTGCACGGGGACTTCCATCCCGGCAATGTCCTCTATCACGCTGGATTCCCCTCCGCAGTGCTCGACCTTGACTCGGCGAGGGTCGGGTACCGGCTGCTTGACGTGGCCAACGCCGCCATGCAGTTTGCGCTCGAGCCCCTCGGCGATGGGCACGAGGACACGTGGCCCGCGGCCATGCAGATGCCGCGGCTCGAGGCATTTCTCCGAGGCTACGCGGTCACGCCGTCTCTCCGGCTGGACGAACGTGACTCGATTGCCATGCCTGCGCTGATGGTCGAGGCATCGATCGCCGAGAGCGTGCCGCGCATTGCGCGCACAGGCACGTTCGGCCCCATCGAGGGCGGTGCATTCCTGCGCCATGTGAACCGAAAGACCGCAGCCATCTGGGACCGGCGCGACGCGCTGGCTACGCTGTGCCAGCGATGCATGGATTCGGCATGACGCAGCAGCCAGGCGGATCAGATCCGGTCGCGCCCGCACTGGTCGCGGCCGACGCCGCGGGAGTTCGAGGCGCGGTGCGTCGGGCGGCAGCGGCCGCGATGGCGGTTGCCGGGAGCGTGCTCGCCGCCGCTCTCGTGCCGACGGTCGCTCACGCGGTGCCGCAGCAGGTTCCCGGTGCGGATGAGCCTCCGCGGCTCGCGCAGGACCTGCGCGTAATGCCGCAGCAGTTCCCGGTGGACATCCCTCGCCAGCGCGCCACACCGATGATGGTGGAACGGGTGCGGCGGATGTGGGACCCTGCGGCCGTCGAGCGCGCGGCAATTCCCCAGCCCCTCCTGGAGTGCATCGCCCGCCTCGATCACCCGAAGTTCGAAGTGCGCCAGCTCGCAAGCGCTGAGCTCGATGCCGGCACGTTCCCGCTTGAGCAGCTGATTGCAGCGCTGGCTCGGGGCAGCCTGACCCCTGAGCAGCACGCGCGTCTGGTGGCGGCAGCCTGCACCCGCGCGCTTGCCTTGCCGCGGGGGGCGCTTGGCATACGCATGCAGTCGTCGATGGACCGCATTCGACCTGGCGTCGAGATCAGCATGCTGCTGCCTGGCATGCCGGCGGAGCGGGTGCTGCGTTCAGGGGATCGCATTGAGCGAATCGGCGACGTTCCGGTTGAGGCGAGCGACGAGCTCGTGGCGACGATCCAGTCTCGGATGCCGGGCGACATGGTGAAGCTCACAGTGGCGCGTGCACGCCGTGACGGGCGCGGCCGGATCCAGGTCGGGGAGGACGGGGTTGCGATTGAGGATCGCGTGGAGGTCGAGGTCGAGCTCGCCGATGCGGCTGAGCTTGAGCGCTTTGAGGCACGTCTTCCCTCCGCGAGCGCCGCAGATTGGCGCGAGGCCGTGGTGCGCGAGATCCGTTCCCGCTTCCCTGAGCGTGAGATCGCCATCCCCGTGGCCGGCAGCGCCGACGCACCCCCCGCGCCGATGGCGCCCGCCCGCTAGGCGGTCGGGAGCGACTGCATGCGCCCGGCTCCTGCAGGGGCTGCTCAGAGCGGATTGCGGAAGTGGCTGTCCTGCACGGGCACCACGACCTCCAGCACATGCTGGAGCACCGCGGCGGGGGAGCCGATCGCGCTGACCTCGGTGATGAGCGCGCGGGGGTAGTAGTCGAGCACAGGCTGCGTCTCGCGCCGGTACACCTCAAACCGGCGCCGGATCACCTTCTCGTCGGCATCGTCGATACGGTTCTCCTTGAGCGCACGCCGCCGCATCCGGTGCACCATCGCGTCCTCGTCGGGGCACACGAGGTGGATGACCTTCAGCACGTTGATGTAGCGCTCGAGGACCTTGGCCTGCGCCACGTTGCGCGGGATCCCGTCAAGCACCAGCAGATCCTCCTTGGGCTTGAAGAGGCTCAGCACCGTTTGCGCGTGCATGTTCTGGCTCCACATCTCGATGGTGAGCTCGTCAGGCACGAGCTCGCCGCGGGACGAGTACTGGAGGAACTGCTTCCCCAGCTCGCTCGTCATGTCGAGCGAGCGGAAGACGTCGCCGCACGCGAGGTGGAAGAACCCTGGGATCTTGCCGAGGATCTTGCCTTGCGTGCCCTTGCCGGCCCCTGGTGCGCCAAAGAGAAGGACAGTCTTGTATCGGTGAGGCATGTCGGTGTCGCTCCGGGGTGTGGACGTCGGAAGGTGGTCGCGCGCAGTATGCCCGAGCCCCTGCAGCAGGGGCAACTTGGGCGATAGCCTCGGGGCATGCAGGGATGGCTTCATGCCTGGTCCGCTCCGGCGGTGGGCGAGGGGGAATGCGACAGGCTCGGGCTCGCCGAGCGAGTCGCGGTCGCGCGAGGCATCTCACTGCCGCTCTCCGCCCCAGTTGCCGGAGCGGGGCTCACGGAGCTCCCGGCGCCTGAGTCTGTCCCTGGCGCTGTCGCGGCGGGCGAACTGCTCGCGCGGGCCCTCCGGGATGGCGAGCGCATTGCGATCCATGGCGACTACGACGCCGACGGCATCTGCGCGGCATCGATACTCGTGCACGTGCTTCGCGCGGCACGTGCGGAGAGCGCCCCGATCGCGCACGTGCCACTTCGCATGGCAGAGGGGTATGGGCTTTCGATGGGTGCGCTTGAGCAGTTCGCGCGGCAAGGCGCCACGACGGTAGTCACTGTCGATTGCGGCATCACCGCCGTCGCCGAGGCCAGGCGTGCGCGCGAGCTCGGCATGCGCCTGGTCATCACCGATCACCATGCCTTCGCGCGCAATCCCGAAGGCTCGATTGCGCTGCCTGATGCGGATGCCGTTGTGCACCCGGCGCTCGCGCCTGAGGGCGCTGCGCCCGCAAGCGATGCGGCATGGCACTCCTGCGGTGCGCTCGTGGCCTGGACGGTGGCATGGGCATTCGCGCGCAGCTGGAGCGCCAGCGAGCGTGTGCAGCCCGCGCTTCGGGAGGCGCTGCTCGAGACGCTTCCTCTCGCGGCGCTCGGCACGATCACCGACGTCATGCCGCTGCAGGGTGCGAACCGCGCGCTCGTGCGCGCGGGCCTCGCGCGTCTTGACCGCAGCGGGATCCCGGGACTCCGCGCCCTTGTGCGCGCATGCGGAATCCGTCCTGGCACCCAAGTCGACGTGGAGAGGATCCAGTTCTCGCTCGGTCCGGTGCTCAACGCGAGCGGCCGCATCGGCGACGCCAATGCCGCGGTCGAGCTCCTGTCGATGCCCGCCGAACAGGGCAGCGCATGCCGCGCGTTCGGCGATCCGTCGCCGGAGGTGCTCGCCCGGGCCACGTCGCTGGCCGCATCCTTCGTCGCCATGAACGAGCGCCGCAAGGCGCTCGAGCGCATGGTCCACGAGCAGGCGATCGCGCGTGTCGACCGCGAGGGCATCGGCGCATCTCGGGGTGCGGTGGTGCTCGCCGATGCCGCATGGCCGCGCGGCATCGTGGGTATCGCCAGCGCGCGTGTGGTCGAGCGCACGGGACTGCCGAGCGTGCTCCTCTCGATCGAGGACGGCATCTGCCACGGGTCCGCGCGGAGCGTCGAGGGCTACTCGATCCTCGAGGGCCTGAACGCGTGCGCGCCGCACCTCCTTCGCTGGGGCGGTCATGCGGCCGCGGCAGGGGTGTCGCTGAACGCGACCTCGGTGGCAGCATTCCGCGATGCGCTCTCCGATCATGCGGCACCGCACCTCAACGCGGCGCTGCCGAGGCCGCGGCCGATCGACTGCACGGCTGGAGTCCAAGACCTTGATGAGCGGACCGTCCGGTCCTTGGCGACCATGGGTCCCTTCGGGCCTGGCTGGCCCGAGCCGACCGTGCTTGTGCCGAAGGTGCGCGTCGTGGGGCGTCCGCGCGCATTCGGCAAGGAGCGCGACCATGCGGAGTTCGTCGCGAGCGTGGATGGCCCCGAGCGACGCGAGCTCCGCTGCGTGTGGTGGCGACAGGCCGCGCAGATGGAGCGCCTTTCCCCGGGGATGACGGTGAATCTCGTGGCCGAGCTCAAGCTCGACGACTTCCGCGGCGGCATCTTCGCGCGGGTGCGCGACGTCGCGGACGCGGCCTCTACATCATCACCGTCTGGCCTTCGCTGACCTCGCGCGGGATCAGGCGAGCCGGAATCTCGCCCGCGTCGCATGCCGTCAGCGGCGAGATCTCGATCTCGCAGCGCAGCGCGCCGGATGCGTCGCGCGCCACCCGCGTGCCGCGGGACTCGAGCCAGCGCGCAGCCCGCTCAAGCTGCGCCGTGCGGCTCGAAGCCGGCGAGTCCTCGCCCTCCCCATTCTTGATCGGCGCGAACTCCTCGTCTCGGTCCGTCTCGAGCACGAGTGCCTTGGTGGCCAGCGGCACCGCATCGAAGATGAACGTCTCGAGCTTCACGGCGTTCGGCGACGTTGGATCGACTGGCTCGCCCTCCGGAACGCTCACGTGCCGCACCTTCTTCGCGGCATGGTGCAGCGGAAGCGCGCCGGCGCCCTGCGCGATGCGCTCCAGAAACGGCACGCCAAAGGCATGGATCGCGATCGATCCCGCATTGAAGCGGAGCGAACCGTCGGCATGCGCGCTCGACGCGAGCCCGGCGGGAAGGTCGCTGTACTCCACCACCATCGTTCGTCCGCCGCTGGCGCAGAAGACGCCCACCTTCTCGGCAGCGTTGCGCTTGGGCACCACCTTGCTCGAGGCCTCCGCAGAACTCGCAGGGTGCCCGGCATGAAGCCCGATGAAGAGCGGGTCCACGACACGCACGAGCGGGTTGTCCACCTGGAACATGCTGAGCGTGTCGATGCCTTCGCGGCGCATCTGCGCGAGAGCGCCGCTGTCGCGCAGTGCGCGAACCGCGCCGCCGTGCCCGTCAGGGTTCACGGCAATGACCGATGGTGACGAGAGCAGCATGCGGCCATCGCGCGAGAGCGATGGAAGCGTGCCTTGCGGGATGAGGGTCACCGTGTCGATCCCGAGCCCAAACCATGAGCGCGACGCGAAGAACTCGCGAGTCTGCGCATCGTTGAGGGGACTCGTCATGATGTACCAGCGCACCATCGCGCCGTAGCGCGCGCGTGCAGCGGCGATCGCTTCGGCGAAGACCTGGAAGAGCGGCTTCGCGCTCAGCGGCGTCGCAGGGAAGATGCCCTTGGGCCCATCCCACCCGAGCCTCGTGCCCTGCCCGCCCGCGACCGTGAAGCATGCCACGCGCCCCGCACGGATCGCACGCTCGCCCGCGGCCGACCAGTGCGCGACATCGATGTCGCCACGGCGCAGCACCGGTGCAGGCGCAAGGTCAGGTGGAACGGAATCTGCCGATGCGCGGCCTGCGCGAACCGCGCGCGCCTCACGATCCACCAGGTCGAGCGGCAGCGAGTCGACTTGCGCGAGAAGCGATTCCCGTGCCGCGCCATCGAGCCTGTCCCAGAACGCCAGCACATGGTCCTGGCCAACCGGCATCAGCCGCTCAAGCGCCGCGGCGCGCCGCGACTCGAGGCTGCGTGGATCGCCGCCCGATCCGCTGTGCCCCAGTCCGCTCATTCCGATGGCTCGACGGGTTCCGACCAGCCCTCGGGGCGGTGCCGCACGATCTTGCCCGTGCGCAGGTAGATCACCTGCTCGCAGATGTTGGTGGCGTGGTCGGCCACGCGCTCAAGGCTCCGTGTGACGCCCGAGAGCCGGAACGCGAACTGCACGCCGAACGCACCGAGTGCCACCTGCTCCTGCGCATTCAGCAGAAGCTCGTTGCGGAACCGGTCCACGGTGTCGTCGAACAGCAGCACCTGCCGCGCGAGCGCGGGGTCGCGCGTCGCAAGCGCCTTGATCGCGTCGCGCAGCATCCCCAGGACGCTGTTGGCCATGACCCGGAAGGTCGGAGGGATCTTCTCGGAGGTGCGCTCATGCCCGATCACCTGCTCGGCCACGTTCACGCCGCAGTCGGCGATGCGCTCGAGCTCATTGTTGACCTTGACCACCGTCAGCACGGATCGGATGCCATGCTCGCTCCGCTCGCCAAGGCCTAGCAGGGGAATCGATGTGCGCTCGATCTCCACATCGACCTGGTCCACAAGGTCATCGTCGGCCACCACGGCCTTCGCCTTGTCCTGGTCATGGTCGAAGTACGCCTCGACGGCACGCGTCAGGAGGTCGAGGACCCGACCGCCTTGCGCGACGAGGTCTGCCTCGAGCTGCTCAAGCTGGCGTGCGAAGTCGGACATGAAGCCATCTAGGATAGCCCCGTGCCTCAGCTGAGCGTGAACATCGACCATGTGGCCACCGTGCGGCAGGCCAGGCGCACGTGGGAGCCCGATCCGGTTGAGGCTGCGATTGAGGCGCAGCAGGGCGGCGCGGATGGCATCACCGTGCACTTGCGCGAGGACCGGCGCCACATCCAGGACGCGGATGTCGAGCGGCTGCGTGTCTCGGTGTCGGTGCCACTCCACCTCGAGATGGCCGTCACCGAAGAGATGGTGTCGATCGCACGCCGCATCCGCCCGGCCACCGCGATGCTTGTGCCCGAGGGACGGCTCGAGGTCACCACCGAGGGCGGGCTCGACGTGATCGCCAACGAGTCGCGTGTGCGCGATGCGATCGCGGCGCTCGCCGACGCCGGCATACCGTGCAGCCTCTTCATCGATGCCGAGCTGCGGCAGGTCGAGGCGGCGGCCCGTGCGGGCGCCCGAATCAGCGAGGTTCACACCGGCCCCTTCGCGCATGCGGTGCACGCGGAGCGCGGACTGGGCACCGGTGCGCAGGCCGAGCTCGCGCGCGTCGGTGCGGCGGGGGCCGCGATTGTCGCCAGCGGCATGAGCTTCAACGCGGGCCATGCGCTGCACTACGAGAACGTGGCGCACATCGCCGCGCTTCCTGGCCTTCACGAGTTGCACATCGGCCACGCAATCGTCAGCCGGGCAGTCATCGCCGGGATGCGCCAGGCGGTGGCGCAGATGCGCGCCGCGATGGCGGGCATGCGCGGCTGAGCCGGGAAATCGGCGCGGCGTGAGCCCTGTAGGATTCACTGAATGCACGCACGGATTCGCGTCGTCGGCGCCCATACCGCCATCATCACGCCGTTCACGGATGACGGCTCGGCTGTCGACCTTGTGCGGCTCGAGTCGCAGGTCATCAGGCAATGCGACGGGGGAGTGACGAGCGTGGTGCCCTGCGGCACCACGGGCGAGGCACCGACCCTCGAGGAGCACGAGCACGCGAACGTGGTGGCGCGAGCAGTCGCAGCCGCACGCGCGCGCGGCGCGCAGGTCATCGCTGGCGCAGGCTCCAACAGCACGGCGCACGCCGTGCGCACGCACCGGACTGTCGCCGGGCTCGGCGCAGACGCCGCGCTCCACGTCGCGCCGTACTACAACAAGCCGTCGCAGGAGGGCATCTACCGGCACTTCATGACGGTGGCCGACTCGTGTGACCTTCCGATCGTCCTCTACTCGATCCCTGGCAGGTGCGGCGTGTCGATCCAGCCCGAGACCGTGGAGCGCCTCAGCGCGCACCCCAACATCGTCGCGATCAAGGAGGCCACAGGCTCCCTCGACTCCGCAAGCGAGATCCGGCGACGCTGTGCGCTGCCGATCCTCTCGGGCGACGACAGCCTCACGATCGGCTTCGCGGCTGTCGGTGCAGTCGGCGTCGTGAGCGTCATCTCCAACATCGCGCCGGCGCGCGTGAGCGCGATGTGCCACGCGCTCGCGGCGAATGACCTCGCTGCAGCCCGCCAGATCCATGAGAGCCTCTATCCGCTGGCCCGCGGGCTTCTCTCGATCGACACCAATCCGGTGCCCGTGAAGTGCGCCATGGAGCTGATGGGCCTCGACAGCGGCGCCGTGCGGCTTCCCATGGTGCGCGCCTCAGAGCATGCGCGCGCGCAAGTCCGCGCGCTGCTGTCGCACGCAAGGCCAGCTCTTGATGGGCCGCTGCCGTCGCCACGCGCCGCCGCGGCGGTGGCCTGAACGCCATGTCCGACCTCGATCATCCGAGGTACGAGACTGCGGCGCTCCCGTACCGGGTGGCCGTGCTGTGCTACATCTGGGATGCGCAGGACCGGCTCCTGCTGCTTCACCGCCGCAAGCAGCCCAACGCGGGGATGCACTCGCCGGTGGGAGGAAAGGTCGAGGTTTCGCAGGGCGAGTCTCCGCACGAGTGCGCGCTGCGCGAGGTGCACGAGGAGACTGGAGTCGCGCTCAAGCCCGGCGAGATGCGCCTCATCGGCATGGTCGCGGAGCGCGCCTACGCAGGGCAGCACCACTGGCTGCTGTTCCTGTTCGAGTGCACCCGGCCCGTGGACCACTCCGAGCTTGGCGCCACGGACATGGACGAGGGGCAGCTCACCTGGGTGCCTGCCGCCGACGTCGCCACCACCTCGATTCCCGACACCGACCGCCAGTTCATGTGGCCTCAGGTGCTTGCGCACCGGGGCGGGGGATTCTTCGTGCTCGACATCGACTGCTCGGTCAAGCCGTACGCGCAGCAGCTCAGGGAGAGCAGGTCACCCGTCGGCGTCAATCCGGCAACGTGAGCCCGGCCGATGCCGCGCAGCCGCGCGCAAGACGCAACGCGCCGTCTGGAGTGCGTCCCTCGGCGATGATGCGCATGATCGGTTCCGTGTTCGACGCGCGGAAGTGCACCCATCCGTCGGGCACGTCGATGCGCACGCCGTCGATTGTGCTGACCGATGCACCCGCCGCTGCGGCGTGCGCCTGGGCCACCTTCGCCAGCAGGCCGGGGACCGCAGCGATGCCGCCCACCGCACTCAGGTCAAGCGTGCGCTTGACCATCGCATACTGCGGCAGCTCGGCGACGAGCGCGGAGAGCGGCCTGCCCTCGGCAGCGACCAGCTCAAGCACGATGGCCATGGCCGAGAGCGAGTCCCGCACGAGGCAGATGGGCGGCCAGATCACGCCGCCATTGCCCTCGCCTCCGATCGTCGCACCGGTGGCGCGCATCGCTGCCACCACATTCGCCTCGCCCACGGCCGAGCGCGTGACGCGCGCACCCGGCACCTGCGCCGCGATGTCGTCGATCATGCGGCTCGTCGAGAGGTTTGCCGCAAGCGCCACAGGACCGCTTCGTGCAAGGATTCGCCGCGCGCACAGCGCAAGCGTGCACTCCTCGCCGATGTAGCGGCCGCGCTCGTCGATGATGGCAAGCCGGTCCGCGTCGGGATCCTGGGCAAACCCCACGAGCGGCTGCGGGGATCCGCCCATGCGTTCCGCGCGCTCGCGCACCGCGGCGGCGAGTGACTGCAGGTTGCGCTCGGTCGGCTCTGGCGTGTGCGCGAACGTTCCCGTGCGCTCGCCGTTGAGGTGCACGAGGTCGCACCCGAGCGCCTCGAGCAGCATCCGTCCCGATGCGGCGCCTCCGCCGTTGACGCTGTCGAGCGTCACGGCGATGCGTGCGCGCTCGATCGCCGCCACGTCCACCTGCGACAGCACGCGGTCCACATGCGTCCTGTCGGCGCCCGCAACCGTGGAGAGCGATCCTCCGCGCGAGTGCCCGCGCTCCCATGCAAGCTCACCGGACCTGAAGCGTGCGATGATCCGGCTCGCTGCCTCGGGCGGTGGCGCGAGACCATCGCGGTCGAGTGCCTTGAGCCCGTTCCACTCGATCGGGTTGTGGCTGGCGGTGCACATGAGCCCCCCATGCGCACGCAGCGCATCGATCATCACTGCGACCGTCGGCGTCGCGCAGATGCCGATGTCCGCCACATCGCACCCGCACGCGCGCAGGCCCGCGATCGCTGCCGGCGCAAGCCATTCGCCTGACGCGCGACCGTCGCGGCCGACGACGACCGTCGGCCGCGCATCCGCGGCCATGCCCGAACGAAGCTCCGTCGCGACCGCGGCGCCGAATCGGGCCGCGGTCTCTGCGGTCATGGTGACGCCTGCGATGCCCCTCGCTCCGGAGACGGACAGCATGAGAGGCGCTTCTGTGGAGTGCGCTGCCATGCGTGGGGTTATATGTGCGCGGGCTATACTCCTGCCATGTACGAGCTTGAGATCCGCAGGCGCTTTTCCGCAGCGCATGCGATCTTGATGCGCGGCTCCCGTGAGCCTGTCCATGGCCATGACTGGGAGGTGACGGTGACCGTCGGCGGCGACCGCCTCGACGCCGATGGCCTGCTCTGCGACTTCCATGCGATCGAGCGCCAGCTCGACGCCATCGTCCGGCCGATGGACTCGCGTCACCTCAATGAGACGCCACCGTTCGACCGCATCAATCCAACCGCGGAGCACGTTGCGAAGTTCATCGCGGACACGCTGGTGCCGCACATGCCCGACGGTGTGCGCGTGGTATCGGTGCGGGTGACTGAGGCCCCAGGTTGCGCCGCGCGCTTCATGCCGGCAGGAGCATCTCGATGAGCAGACGGAAGAGGGACCACGCCGGCGCACCGCACCGTGCGCACCACGCGCCGGACGACTTCCTGTCGGACACGCCGGCTCGATCGATGTCCGATGCGCCCGGCAGCCGCACTGACCTTTCGGCCAGCGCGCCCTCCGGTGGCACCGCCGGAGCGACGACCGACTGGGGCGACCCGTCCCGCTTCCTCAACCGAGACCTCTCGTGGCTCGAGTTCAACCGGCGCGTGCTCGCCATGGCCACGGATCCGCGCACGCCGCTGCTCGAACGCCTCCGCTTCCTCACGATCTTCAGCGCGAACCTCGACGAGTTCTTCATGAAGCGCGTCGGGCGCATCCGCCACGCCGTGGAGGCGGGGCGCTTCGGTCCCGTGCCCGAGTCGATGTCGCCGGCCGAGCTCCTGCACGCCGTGCGCGAGCGCGTGCGCAGCCTCGACCAGGTGCAGGCCGACTGCTTCCGCGACAGCATCCTTCCCGCGCTTCGGGCAGCGGGCATCTCCGTCGTCGAATGGGAGGAGCTCACCGAGGCCGAGCAGGGCGAGGCGCGCTCGTGGTTCCGGCGCAATGTGTTCCCGATCCTCACGCCGCTCGCCGTGGACTCCGGCCACCGATTCCCCTTCATCTCCAACATGAGCGTGTCGCTCGGCCTCGTTGTCCGCCGGCCTGGCGAGACGGAGACGCTCTTCGCGCGCGTAAAGGTCCCCGATGTGCCCGGCCGCATGTACGAGTTCCGCAGCGGCCGCCGCTTCATCTCGGTCCAGGAGATCATCGAGCACAACCTCTCCGAGCTCTTCCCCGGCATGGAGATCCTGCAGGTGGTGCTCTTCCGCGTCACCCGTGACGCGGAGATCGAGCCCGAGCAGGATGACGCGGAGACGCTGCTCGAGGCCGTGGAGCAGAAGCTCAAGGAGCGCCGCTTCGCCGATGTCGTCCGCCTCGAGGTGGGCCACGGCGCGAACCCGCGCCTGCTGCGCTTCCTGATGGAGGAGCTCGATGTCGGACCGGAGGACGTCTACGAGACGCATGGCCTGATCGACTACGGATGCCTGGCGCCGGTGTGCGATGTCGACATGGCCGACCTCAAGTACCCGCGCTGGTCGCCCGTCACGCCGCGCGGGCTTGATGAGGATGCGGACATCTTCGCGGCGATCCGCGCGGGCGACATCCTCGTGCACCATCCCTACGAGTCCTTCGACTCGACCGTCGAGCGCTTCGTCACGCAGGCGGCGCTCGACCCGAAGGTGCTCTGCATCAAGCAGTCGCTCTACCGCACCAGCGGCGACAGCCCCTTCATCGCAAGCCTCATCCGCGCCGCAGAGAGCGGCAAGCAGGTCGCGGTGCTGGTCGAGCTCCGTGCGCGCTTCGACGAGGCGCGCAACATCGAGTGGGCGCGCAAGCTCGAGAATGCCGGCGTGCACGTGACATATGGCGTGATCGGCCTCAAGACGCACACCAAGACCGCGCTGGTCGTCAGGCAGGAGGCGGGCGGCATCCGCTGCTACGGCCACATCGGCACCGGCAACTACAACTCGCGCACCGCTCGGGTGTACGAGGACCTGGGGCTTCTCACGTGCGACCCGCTCATCACCGAGGACCTCGTGGGCCTCTTCAACTACATGACCGGCCGCTCGCTTCAGCGCGAGTACCACAGGCTGCTTGTCGCGCCAGTGACCATGAAGCGCAGGTTCATCGAGCTCATCGAGCGCGAGATGGCGATCTCGAAGTCCGGTGGCCAGGGTCGCGTCATCGCCAAGATGAACCAGATCGAGGACCGCGCCGTCATGGACGCGCTCTACGCGGCGAGCCAGGCTGGCGTGCAGGTTGACCTCATTGTGCGCGGCTTCTGCTGCCTGCGGCCAGGTGTGCCCGCGCTCAGCGAGAACATCCGTGTGCGCTCGATCGTCGGCAGGTTCCTCGAGCACAGCCGCGTGTTCTGGTTCTCCGGAGGCAAGGAGGACCCTGAGGAAGGCGACTTCCTCATCGGAAGCGCCGACTGGATGTACCGCAACCTCCAGACGCGCGTCGAGGCCGCGACACCCATCCAGCATCCCGCGCACCGAAGACGCCTCTGGTCGCTTCTCCAGGCGTGCCTCGACGATGCGCGCCTGGCGTGGCAGATGCAGCCCGACGGTTCGTACGTGCAGGTGGACGGAGCCGGCGTACCTGAGGGCGACCCGCGTCTGCTCGGGCTCCACCAGCGACTGATGGACGAGACACTCGCTCGATGACGCGACCTCCGCTCGCGTCGCGCACGTCCGGCGCATGCGACTCCGCCTGAGAGGGTGCGGCCAGGCACTCAGGGCCTGCCACTCAACCGCTTACGGGGTGACTGCCGCGGGGATCGTCTCTGTCCCCGGCAGCGGGGCGGCCGTGGGGACAGTGTCGCCTGCCTTGACGGCGATCTGTCCCTCGCCAGAGAACATCGCTTCCGGCCGACTCAGGCCAATGTCGAACAGCGTCTCCGCGAGCCGTCCCGGCAGCAGGTAGCGCACCGAGCCGCTCACGCGCCACCTCGATGCCACAGCGGTCCCCTCGCGCTGGAGAACGGCCGGAATGGTCACCTCGGTGTCGGTGCCGGGGGGCAGCGTCCGAGACGCCACCCACTCGCCGCTGTATCGGCCCGCATCGGTGTCGAGCGAGTAGTTCCACCGGTCGAGCACCAGCGAGTCACCGGTCGGGTTCTCCAGACGCACACGCACCGCGTACTCATCGGCCGCCGATCCCTTCACGACCCGATCAACCCCCGTGACCGTCACGCGAGGATCTCCGGCGCAGCCCGCGATGGACGTCACCGAGGCCACCACCACGGCGACGGCGACCCACGATGGCGCTGGAGTGCGAATACGTACCGTTCCAGTGGGCATGCATTGCACTCTAGCGGGTTTTTGGAAGTGAGCGCCGTAGGATCGCCCTGTGTGCATGTCGCGTTCAAGCAGGCGGAGGCGGCTCCTGGCGGTGGCGGCGGTTGCATGTGCGGCCGTGTTGCCCGCTGCGGCGCAGGAGCGGGCAACGGTCGCGGTCGATGACTCGCCCACGGCGATCCAGCTTCTGGCGCAGGCTTCCGACCAGGCCGCCGCCAACCCTGCAGAGTCCGCCCGGCTGATCCGGCAGGTACTCGCTGACTTCAGCAGAAAGCTGATTCCGGTCGCGGACGACCCTGACCGGTTCACGGACGCCCGTGCGGTGGCAGAGCGGCTGCTGAAGGGAAATGGAGAAGTGCTCAAGCGCTGGCGCGCGCTCGAGTCGGCGGAGGCCCTTCGCCAGGTCGAGTCCGGCGATGTCGAGAGCGCCGCAGCGCAGCGCATGCTCACGCCTGCCGGCCTTCGCGCCCAGCTTGTGCGTGCCGACGAGGCACTGGTGCATGCGCACTTCGGTCACGCGCTGGCACAGCTTGAGGCGGTCGCAGGGCATCCCGATCTGGTCGGTGAATCGCAGCAGCGGGCCCTACGCATCGAGGCTCTCGCAGCGTGGGGTGCAGGGGATCGTGCGCGTGCCGAGGCGGCGGCCGATCGGATCGACCCCGATGCGCCAGGCCAGCCGGCGCTGGCCGCGCTCATCCGTTCGCCACCGCCGGACTCGCCAGATGAGGTCAACGATCCGCTGTCTCCGCAGCCCTTTGGCGACATCGGCGGTGCCCACATCCGGCTGTGGCAGGAATCTCTGGATCAGTCCCTCACGCGGCGCGTGCTCGCAGGATCCGATGCGAGGCTGCGTGTGCCCATGCTGCCAGATTCGGCGGCAGAGCGCGGCAAGTACCTCGTGAGCGTGCCCGCACTTTCGCGTGGCCTCGTGATCGTGAACGAGGGTCACCGCGTGCAGGCGCTCGGGGTCTTCACCCGCGAACCCGTGTGGAGCTTGGCCATGATGTCGCCGGGCCCGCTTCGCGAGGGGTCGGTGGGTGACTTGAGCGTGCCGGTGGTCTGCGGTGACCGTGTGCTCGCCATCAGCGGTCATTCAAGCGGTGGCGACCGCGATGGGGGAATCGATCGAGAGGGCGGCGGGAGGCTGGTCTGCTGCGCGCTCGACGACGGTCGGAGGCTGTGGGAGTTCCAGCCGCGATGGCACGCGAGGGCAGGTCTCGAGGGCACGTTCATTGTGGGGACGCCTGCAGTAGTCGAGGACACCGTGGCGATCCTGCTTCGAAGGCTGTCGCCGCGGCAGGAGACGATCTCGTTCGCGGCAGGCATCTCGCTGCTCGACGGTTCGCTCCGCTGGATTGCCCCGCTCGGCGCCACGCCCGGCATTCGCGCAACGTCCTCGGCGATCAAGCCGTGCGCCACGCCTGTGGCGATGCGGGATTCCTTCATCGTCCAGACTTCAGCCGGGGTGACGGCTCGGCTCTCATCCATCGACGGACGCGTCCTGTGGCTTCGCCGGGACCAAGTGCCGATCAGCGATGCGCGGTGGGAACTCGAGCCGTGGCAGATGCAGCGACCCGCGGTGTGCGGCGACCGCATCATGGTCATCGACCCCGACCTGCAGCACGTGCAGGTGCTCGACGCGACCGATGGTCGCCAGCTCCTGAAGATCCCGATCGGCAGCGGAACGGCGTGGGGGGGCACTCGGTGGCTGCTGGCCAGTGCCGACGGGGCCCATGTGCTGGGGATCGGCGATGAGGTCATCTGCTTTGCTTCCGCCGATCTTCGCACTCCACTCTGGTCATGCGGCGGACCGCGCGCACCCCGCGCCGGCGCATCCGGTGCCGCAGTTGTAGGGCGCGTGCAGGCGGGCACCCTTCCCGACGGGCGCGGTGCCGTGGCCATCCCGATGGGCGGGCGCGTTAGCGTCCGAGCGCTCGCGGATGGCACCGAGCTGGCATCACTTGATGCAGGGGTTCCGGCAAACCCATCGCTGAGGGATGGGATCGGTTCGCTGTCGACCGATGATGCCCTGTCAATGTTCGTGGACTCCGCACGTACCGAGCAGCTGCTCGCAGGGGACGCGCGGGATGGCGACCCGACAGCGATTGCTGGAATGCTCGAGCTTGCCATTGCGTCATCGCGGCCCGACCTTGCAGGGAGTGCGTCCCAGATGGCGTCAGCATGGCTTGCGCGCGACGTGCAGGTCGGCGGGGAAGTTCGCAGCCAGCTCGCGGATCAGTTGGCGGCGCTGCTCATCGATGTGGCATGCGCCGGACTGCTCAGCGCCCAGGAGTCTGCCGATCTCTTCGAGCGCGTGATCGCCCGTGAGGCCGATCCCTCGAGGCGAGCGCAGGCGCTCCTGGTGCAAGGCGACTGGTTCGAGAGGTCCGGCAAGTTCGCTGCAGCTGTGGCCGTATGGCGGCGCATCCTCGCGGATCGCGCGCTTGCCGGAAGCTGGCTTCGGCCCATCGGGGATGACTCGCTCGTGCTGCGGGCGGGGATCGCAGCCCGTCAGCGGCTTGCTGCGATCGATCCTGCACGCGCGGGACCGGCAGCGCGCTCGCCCGGAGATCGACCGCCGTCATCCAGTGCAGGGATCGAGGCGCTGATCGCCTACGCGGGCGCAGCGTCGGGCTCGCGCGAGTCGGTGGACGCTTGGATGGCTGCGGCCGAGGCGGCGTGTGGGGCTGGTGACAGGGTGCGCGCGGCGGCTGCGGCATCAGCGGCCGTGGATGAGTCGATTGCGTTGAGAGAAGCCTCGCTACTTGCGAGCACGCTCGACAGTGCACTCGCCATACTTGCGCGGATGGCCCTGCCAGACACTGCGGCAAGGCTTGTGGACCGCGCAGTCGCGTCGGGCATGGACGTTCCGTTGCCTTCGCGCAAGGGTGAGGCTGCGTCGCGGGCACGCGCGCAGATGCCCTCATCGTCGATCGTGCGCGGCGAGCCTCGCGTTGCAGGCGCGCGTGCGTCGAAGCAGGTGCAGCCCCTCCGTGGGACGCCCATTGCGATGACGCCGCGGGCGCACGTGACGCGCCCGACAGACCGAGTCTGGCTCGCCGAGCGCGGCGCGTTGTCGTGCCTGTCTGCCGACTCGCTGCAGCAGATCTGGCGGGCTCCGCTTGTCGGGCAGTCGCCCACGATTGTGCAGCACATTCCCGCGGGGATCGTGCTGTGGGATGTGCTGGACGCGGACCGGTCGTCGCTGGCCGCGATAGACGATGCAGGTGCGCCGCGGTGGTCGATCGCAGATCTGGACGCGCTGGTCGATGGCGACGATCCGGGCCGACCGGCGGCGCAGGATCCCGTGCCTCGATTCGGTCGCGAGTCCTCGGTGCGGATCGGCGACCTGCACCCCGGTCCCGCCGATCTCGTGCTGGTGCGTGCCGATGGTGCGATTGCTGCCATCGACTGTGCGGATGGCACGGTTCGCTGGAGATCCAAGGGCGCGTATGGCGAGATCGTCAGCGCCGATGCGGATGACTCGATGGTGGTGATTGCGGAGGTGCCGAGTGGGGGCGACGGGTCCGCTCGTGCACTGGTGCTGGACCGTGCCTCGGGGCGCCCGGTCGCCGTGCTGGAGGACCCTGACGTCGGCTCGGTGCGATGGGTCCAAGTCGTCGCACCCGGTCAGGTCGCCGTGGGTCACGACAATGGCACGAGCCGCTGGGACATCGTGCAGGATCGCGTGTCATGGACCAGAGACGATCCGGCAAGCCTTCGCAGCACTGGCATCGACGGTGTCGTGGGCAACATGCTGCTCCACTCCGAGGGGCGCGTGCATGCGATCCGCTGGTTTGACGGCACATCCGCACGAGGAGCCTTTGCGATGCTCACGGAGAGGGTGCACCGACCCTCGGAGTGGGTTGGATTTGCGCGCACGGGAGATGTCATTGTGGCAGGGGATGAGCGGGGCGTTGGACTGTTCAGCCTCGACGGGACCCAACTCGGAGCGACGGTGGCCATGCCCGACCGGACGATCCACTCAGCATGTCCGGTGGGCGCCGGCCTGGTCGTCACCGAGCAGGCTGGTCGCGTAGACCCTGCGATGGGAATTGGTGGTCGGGTCCGCTCGCGTCTGCGCCTCCAGCTGCTCGGCTGGTCCGAGGGCCTCAAGATGGTCGGATCGCCTGTGTCGTTCGACGTGCCTGCGCAGTCGTTTGGCACGCTGCATGCTGTCGACGGGTGGATTGTGGTACCAGCAGGAAAGGACACCAGTTATGCAGTGCCAATTCCCTCGGGTTGACATTCTCGCGCTCCGCGGACATCCTCTCGCCGTTCCCATGACGACCAGACTCCTCCCGCATCTCACCGAGGCCAGCCTGTGGCTCTCTCCCTTCGCCGCGATTCCCGTTGCCGTGTACGACGACGAGGACGAGGACCAGGTGGACTTCGACGACGAGGGTGACGATTTCGATGACGAGGAGTTTGCCGACGAAGATGGCTTCGAGGCAGATGAGGAGCGAGAGGGAGCCTTCGACAAGGATTCGGAAGAGGAGGAAGAGGAGGAGGACGACTTCGACGACTTCGGCGACCTCGATGAGGAGGAAGAGGAAGACGACGAGGAGGAAGAGGAGGAAGAGGAGGAAGAGGAGGACGAAGAGGACGAGGACGACGATGACGACGACGAGGATGAAGATGAGGACGACGACGAAGAGTCGTCAGATGATGACGACTTCGACGAAGACGACGAAGACGACGATGACGACGAAGAAGACGAAGAAGACGAAGACGACGAGGATGATGAGGACTAGCGCCCGCGCAGTTCGATGACGGCGCAGTCGATCTCGCGTCCCTCAGGTCTCACGGCAATCACGACTTTGCCCCCGGGGATTGAAGGTCCTCTCGGCACCCAAGGTGCCTCGATGACGCTGATGCCGGTGCGCGCGTCAATGGCGCCGCCCGCGGTCGGGTAAGGCTCAACCGAAAGACGGCGCCTGCCGCCCACTGCGATGGCATCAGTGCCGAGATCCGTGGCCGCGAGCGAATCCGGCGATGCGAGCGATACCGTTCCGCTCGATGGATCCCAGATGGCGATGCGGCTGAACCGGGGGTGGAAGATCATCGCGTGACCGCGGCGTGTTGCAGCGGACGCGCCGAGCGGAACGACTGACTGGTAGGCCGTGCGCGCATCTGCGCGCCAGGAAAGGGGAAGCTCTGCGACGGGCTTCCATGCCGCAAACGCCTCTGCGTCGCGCGGCGCAGGCCATGGGTACGCGAGCAGCGTGAGCGTTCCGTCGCCGAGTCGCAGCACGAAGAGGTGGCGCCCATCCGCCGCGAAGAACGGCGCCACAAGTGAGGCTCCGTCGGGTGCGGGGAGCACGCGTGTTCCTCGTGCGTCATCGAGGACCGCGAGGCTGAAGTGGGGAACGCCAGGCGCCCGGACGCTCCACGCGAGCGATCCGTCCGTGTGCGCTGCCGCAAAGGCATTTACCGCGGTATCCCGCGCCAGCCACCTCACGGCGTGGCCTCCACTGGCGGACTCGCCGGTCTCTGCGGAGTCCCATGGCAGCACGCCGATCCATCGCGATCCGTCAAGGCGCGGACTCTCCACCAAGACTCCCGCAGGATGTGACATGCCCATGGTGGACGAGCCTGGGGTGCTCATGCGGCCAAGCAGAAGATCAGGTCCGGCGGTCGTGCTGCGCCTGAGCGCGCCATCCGAGATCGCGTGAATGGCCACAGTGCCAGCCTCGGGCACGCCGCCGTCGATCGACGCGAGGAGAGTCGGCCAGTCCGCGGAGGATCGCTCCTGCACCGCGAGGAAACTGCCGGATGGGTCCGTCACCGGCAGCGCGAATCCATCGTGTGGCACTCGCCCGAGCCGCACAAACGAGTAGGTGATCTCTCCGCCTGTCATCCGCGACTCGCCCGCGGCCAAGTCGCGTGTCGTTCGAGCGGTGGCATCCTGCGAGCGTGTGGCCACCGGGTTGGGCTGGACCGCGGGCGATGCGCACCCGACAAGGGTCGCGTGCACTGCAAGTGCAGCCAGCGCCAACCGTGGGATCACGGAGTGGGCGATCCTGAGGGCGCAGGCTCAGCTGGCGCCGGTGACGCCGCGCCGGCGTCATCGCCGGTGGCCGCACCGGCAGCACCGCGTCCCGCACCCATGTTGGGCGTGATCGGCGCGATCGGGTCAACGCCATCCTTGCCGAGGATGCGTCCCTGCTCGACGAGCTGCTTGCTCGTCTGCGAGAGCGGCTTGGAGAGGGACTCGAGCCGCTGGCGCTCGAGCACGTTGAAGTTCGTGTCGTTCTCGTCAGGATTCTCGATCACGGTGGGTGTGATGAAGATCACAAGCTCCTTCACGATCTTCAGGTCCTGCTGGTAGCCGAACACCAGGTCCAGGATCGGGATGTCGCCGAGGATCGGGAAGCCCTGCTTCTTGAAGTCCTGCGTCTCGAGACGGATGCCGCCAATGACGACAGTCTGGCTGTTCTTGATGGTGACGGTGGTGTTGGTCTGCCGGCGCGTGACGGTGGGGTTGCCACTGTTGCCCGGGTTCACGGTGACGCCTGACGCCAGGTTGGAGTAGAGCACCTGGATGTCCATCGCGACGTTCTTCTCCTTGGTGATGCGCGGACGCACATTCAGGCCGATGCCGACGGAGATCTGCTCGAACGCGGAGACCTGCCCGCCGCCGGTGTTCGCTCCGAATCCGGTGCTCGCAAGGAACGGAACGTCCTGCCCGTTGAAGAAGATCGCTTCCTTGTTGTCCGTGGTGCACACTCGCGGCTGCTGAAGGATGCGCACCGACGTGTCCTGCTGGAGAGCCTGAAGGATGACGGTGGCATCGACGCCGAAGTTGAACGCGCCAGGCGTGGTGAAGGGCGGCACAAAGAGACCGTCCTTGCCGCCCGTGAAGTTGAGCGGGCTGTCCGGCGAGCTCGGGTCGCCGATCACGACGGCATTTGCCGGGTCGGCCGGGCTGATCGCGCCGTAGCGGCCCCACTGGATGCCCATCGCGAACTTGTCGCCAAGCTCAACCTCGGCGAGGATCGCATTGATCATCACCTGGCGGCCGGGACGGTCAAGCTCCTCGATCATGTCGAGGATCGCCTGCTGGATCTCGGGCGCCGCAAGCACGAGCAGCGAGTTCTGGCCAGCATTCGGCACGACGCGGCTCTTGCCGACGAGCGCACTTACCTCGTTCTGCTCCTCCTCGCCGCCGCGTGCCTGCTGCCACGGGAACTCGATCGTCTGGCGAGCCACGCCGCCGGCCGCGTTCCCGCCGCCGGTCGTGGTGCCGGTGAGCGCGTTCGACTGCTGGCTCTGCGTGCCGGAGGCCGCAAAGTCGAGTCCGGACAGGCCCTGCTCGGGCGCCGTGATGCCGGTGCCCGCGCCCGACTGCGCGAGCAGCGCATTGATGATCTCCGCAAGCTCAATCGCGCTCGCATACTTGAGCGGCACCGTGCGCGGCAGGCCAACCTCCAGCGGCTGGTCGATCTCGGCGACAAGCACGTCAAGCCACTCGAAGTTGTCCGGGGTCTTGGTGACCACGACAAGGCGGTTGGAATCGGGATAAGCCTCGATCTTGAAGATGTTCGCGACCGCCACATCCGCGCTGGACTCGCCGCCGCCGCCGCCAACTCCACCGCCTCCGGCAAGCCGCGGTGCGCTGCCCCGGCCCGTACGGCCACCGCCTCCTCCGGACTGCAGCAGCTCCTGCAGCAGCGCGCGCACCTTGATCGGATCCGTGTAGACAAGGTCGTAGGCCTTGAAGATGCTGCCGTGGCGCGTAGGCGGAATGTCCCAACTGCGCGAGATGAGCTCGCGGATTCGCACAAGGGTGTCCTGGTCCGACCTCACGGTGATCGAGTTCGTCGCGGGAAGGACGGTCACCACAAGATCCGCGACTTCACCGCCACCGCCGCCACCGGGCTGTCCGGGCTGCGCCTGCTGACCCGGGCGCGGGCGCTGCTGCTGGGGGCGGCCAGCGCCGCCCGCGCTGCTGCGCGAGCCGGTGAAGATCGTGGTGATCGCATCCGCGATCACGCTCGCGTCGGCGTACTGCAGGCGAAACGTGTCAGTGCGCGTGTCCACGTAGGGCGGCACATCAAGCTGGCCGATGATCTCTGCGCAGCGCTTGGCCAAGCCCACATCGCCCTCAAGAATGATCTGATTCGAGTTGGGGTCGACATCGATCTTGGCGTAGGCGGGCAGCGATGCGCTCAGCCTGTCGAAAATGCCCGACGCGCGCGTGTTCACCACCTTGAAGATCTTGATGACGACTTGGCCGTTCTCCTCCATGCGGAGCACATCGACCTCAGGCCCGAGCACGCGTGCCGGCTGGAGCTTCGCCGCGTTGTCCATCATGTCGATCATCACGAGATCATCCGTCTCGACCACCGCGATGTCATTGAGCCTGAACGCCTGCATGATGAGCTCAAGCGCCTTCGCGCGCGACACCGGCTTGTCGCTGATCACGCTGATGACCGTCTGCCGGATCTGCGCGAGCCTCGGGATCACGGGCTTGCCCGTGCACTCCATGATGAACGTGAACAGGTCCTCGGCCTTGATCTCGCGGAAGTTCACGAGCACGAGGTCGTTCGGATCCACGGGTCGCCGATCGGTGCGGAACTCGCGAGTGACACCGCCGAAGCCCTGCCCTGGCGCGTCGATCAGAATGGGATTGGGAAAGGGACGGGGAGACGGCTGGACCGCGCCTCCGCTGGCGGGCGCCTTAGGCGGCGCATCCGCCGGTGCCGGCGGATTGTCGCTCTCCGGCGCGCTTGGCGCGACCGGCGCCTCGGGCGCTGCGGGCGCGGTCGAGGGCGGCGTCGTCGCCCCCGGCGTCGCGGTCGGCTCGGTCGCGGGGTTCGACTGCGGATCCGCGGCAGGTTCCGCGCCGGGCTGAGCTGCGGGCGCGGTGGGCGGCGGCACATCAGGCTGCGCGCTCGGCTGCGGACGGTCAGACTGCATCGGGGACGCGGCGTTGACGCGCGGGTCCGTGGTCGCGCACATCGCGAGCGCGACAATGAGCGGAGTCGCTCCGGCAAGCGGTGCAGCGGGATGTGTGGATTGCGTCGGCATCATGTCAGCGTCCCTCATCGGCGGGTGCGGTACGCACGCGCTTGATCAGCATGTCAAAGTCCGCGCGGAGCCTCGCGCGGGTGGCGTCATCGAGATCTCGAATGCTCCGTGCACGGCTCACTGCGGCAAGGGCCGCCTGGGCGTCGCGCCGCGTCATGGCGTCCACGTCAGCCTGCGAGAGCGCTGGAGGAATCTCTGGTCGGGGCAATCCGATGTCCCCACCAGATTCGGGCGGCGGTGTGGGCGCAGGCGGTGTGGGCGCAGGCGGAGTTGGTGCAGGTGGTGTTGGCGCCGGCGACGGTGCATCGGCCGCACGACCATCGCGCGCCTGGCCTCCGTCGCCAGCTTTGGTCGCATTGCTCGCGCTGCCAGCATCTTCAGGACCACTAGCGCCGCCGCCATCAGTCACGGGACGCACCGACTTGATCGGCGATGTCCCACCTGCCTCACGCTTCGACAGTGCCGTCAGGTCAGCCGAATCCCAAACCGGAACCAGATAGGTGCCACCGCGGTGAGACAACCGCACATGGCTGGGCGGTTCCACGCCAAGCACCTTGAGCCCATCGCGGTCCTGACCCACAGAGAGCGCAGGAATCCCGTCGAAGTACACGGTGCTGCCGATCATGCCCATCGGCTTGGGGCCCGCGTAGTCCGCTGGGGCCGGAGGAGCGACGGGCTTGGGCGGCGGTGGCGGCTCGGGCGGAAGTGGCGGTGGTGGCGGGGGCGGCCGGTACGGCGGCGCGGGCATGACGAACAAACTGCGCCCGTCGAAGCGTGCACGAGCAAGCTCGATCGCCGCCTCGTGCCGTGCGAGCTGCGCATCGAATGCGCGCACATCCTTGGGATCGGCCGATGGCGCAATCGCCGCAGGCGTGAGATCGATGAGCGACACAGCCGCTGTGATCGCGAGCGTGCCGATACACGCTGCGCTCACAATGAACGGCGCGTTTGGCCGGAAGCCGGCGGGAAGCATGCCACGAAGGTCCCTCACGCGCCGCGCCCCCTGGCATCACGGGACACCGTGGCCCACGCCTCGACTGACAACTTGACGTCAAGCTTCTTCTTCTCCTCGCGCCAGTTCATGCGCACCTGCGCGATCGCATCAATCGCAGGGCTGCGCTCGAGGTCCTCGAGGATCTTGGCCACGTCACCGGGCGCAACGTCGAACGACAGCTCTCCGAAAATGCGCTCGATGCGCTGTCCTGGACCCACCACGCCGGAGAGCGCTGCGGATGGCAGCTTCCCGCCACTGCGCGCCTCGAAGGCGTAGTTCTGGATGTTGTGCCGCTTCACGACCTCGCTCACCGCGGCCGCGAGCGCCTGAGAGGACTGCGCCTCCGACTCGGGGGGCTCGACGATCCCGTAGGCAAGTACCGCTCGCTCCACCTCCCGCGGCATCGGCGCATTCATCGCTGCTCCGCGGTCGAGAAGCGCCTGCAACCGGTCTGCCTGACGGTCGAGGTCCCGCGCCGTGGACCAGCAGTAGTCGTCCACAACGACGTAGAGCGCCACCGCTGCGATCGCCCCAAGCATCCAGCGGGTGCGTGGCGGCAGCGCCATGATGCGTGCGACGATCGAGCGTGTCTGGGTGGCAGTCATGGATGCTCTACTTCGCGGTCTTCTGGTGGTTGATCAGCTTGTAGAACTCGTCCTTCAGCCGCTGCTCCACAGCCGGATCGAGATTCTTCTGCGCACGCGCCCGCGACACGCGCGCAAGCGCCTCGTTCGCCTCTGCCTTGGACATCGACTTGATCTGCTCATCAGTGAGCGCATCCGGAATGGCAGCGACCTCCTCGCCGCTTGCAGGACGCGATGAGCCGCGCGTTGCGGCGTCGTTCGCCGCTGAGCCGAATCCTCGGCGGGTGCGACCCTCTGTGGCGCTGGCCGTCGTGGTGCCGGAGTCGGCGGGCGGTGTCGTAGGTGCCGCATCGGGTGTGCGCGGCGGCGTGCCTGGCGGGTTGATCGCCACCACCGGCGCGCCACCCGCGGAGGGCGGCGGAGCGGTCGGTGTCGACGGTGCCGCTGGCGATGAGGAGGCCACCGCGCTGCCCGAGTCTGTGCCATACCGACGATCGCGCAGCGTGCGCTTGGCGAAGTCCTGGACCTCCGGGTAGTCGGGCATCTGCACAGGCTGCGTGACCGACGCGGTGATCGTGAACTTCACGATGCCCGCCGCGTTGGGCGCCTCCCAGTTCTTGACGACTCGGTCAAAGATCCCCGAGTCCCGCATCTGGCGCTCCATCATCAGGATGGCATCCGTGGCACCCTGTGTGCCTTGAGGCTTGGCAGCCCCGGAAATGGTCATTGGGGAGCCGAAGGCGACCGAGACCGACTCGAGTTCAATGCCCTCCGGTGTTGTCGACGCAAGGTCGCCAAGCAGTTTGGTCATCGGCCATGCGAAACGTTGGTACTCGCGGTACATGGCAGCCTGCTGGTCCGCCCGTTGCAGCAAACGCTCGTATGCCTGAGGATCTGGAAGTTTCCAGCCAAGAACTGCCGCACGCAGGCCGGCAACCCCAAGCGGTAGCAGCGCCACGGCCGCAATCGCCGAAGCGACGAGCACTGTCGCTGCCTTCGGCTCGCTGCAGCGCTCGATCATCCGAGTCAGCAGCCCCCCAGACGTTCGGGCCTCCACGGCCCTCAACTGCACGGTCGGCGCCAGCTCACTCGCGGAGGCAAGTCCTGCGCCTACCAACAGACCCCAACGATGCCACCACCCGGCCTCGGCGGAGGTCCCGGCGACCATCGCGCTCAGCTCGCCAGCGCTCGGGCCACCCGGCGCGATGAGACCGCTGCCACCGGCCGGGAACTGCTCCTGCGCCGCCTCGACCATGCTGGCCACATCCGAGTCGTCCACCCCCGCAAGAAGAAGGGTCTCTGCAATCGCGCGACGCGCGGATTCTCGCCATGCATCCTGGTCGGAGCCATCCTCGCGAATCACCCGGAAGGTGATCGCCTGACCCATGTGTAGCGCGATCCCAATGCACCCGGACTCTCGGTCAAGATCAACCATGAGGGACCGTGGCCGACCGCTGCCAAGTGCCGCAAGTGCAGCGATACCAGGCGCATACGTGACGTTCAAGTCGGGGGGCAGATCATTCGGAACATCCGGCACCGCACTTGATTGCGGCCACTCGACAAGAAGGGCGTGGCGGTCATCCTGTCCCTCGGTGGCTGCGAGCAGGCCGGCACCGGCTCGATGCCGCGGCGTCCCGCCCAAGAGCACATTCTCCACTTGGAGCCGCAGTGCCATTGCCAACCTGTCGGTCGCCGCAGTCGGCAGCGTGAGCGTTCGTGCGATGACCGATGCCGAAGGCAAGAGCATCAGCACGGAACCCGCCATCCACCGATCAAGCCAGGCGCCCACGCGCTCTCGCGGATGCCCCTCGGAACCGTCATTCGAGGCAGAAGACCCGTCCGTGCGGTCTGTTAGTTCTCGGACGTCAAGGACGCGGCACCCTTCAGGCGAGCGCTCCACAATGGCCCCACGCCAGAGATCAGCCCCTCCGTCAGGACAGATCACAGCGACCGCTGCCGGGTTTCGCTGAACCTTCTCTTGGGGGCTGGTCTTCTTCCGTCGGATCACGGTTCTCGATACTCCTGGATCGTCGCGGGCAGGGTGGAACGATTCACCGTCACGATCATTTCAGCCTCGGTGCCCAGGCTCTTCGCCTGACCTCGGCTCGTGATGGTGAACACCCAGCTCTGGACATCCAGATATCGGGCAATTGGCTGCAGGATCTGCGGCGTCATCCCAGGAATCTCAAGAAGTTGGGAGAGGCTCGTGATCCCCTCCGGACGGGCATCCCGCCGCGACACGATCGAGGCCGCAAGCTTTGGGTTCATGTCAAAGATCTCGGTGAGGACCTCGGCGGACACCGTGTTGATGTTGATCCTTCCAGGCGCTGGCCTGGTGAACTCGTCAATCATGCACTCGTTGAGCACCACGCCAACCTGCTCCATCGAGAGCGCGGCATCGCCTGCGTTGGCCGGTCCCACGCGCGTCTGACCGCCGCTTGAGCGACCCGTGCGTCCAGCCGATGGCGTCTGCGGTGCGCCGCGATTTTGCCCCTGCGCCAGTGTCGCCAGCGGAGTGACAAGCAGGTTCTCCAGTCGTGCGTTGGGCTGCTTGGAGTACGTGATCAGCGTGCTTGCCTGCGCTGATGAGATTCCGCATCGCTCGGCGACCTCCTCCGGCGCGGCCACCTTCAGCGGGATCTTGGGTTGTCCCGACGGCGCAAGCGGTGACGTGCGGCTCGCCGCCGTGAGCATCCCTGACCAGCCCTGATCGAGCCGTTCGTCGCCATCGTCGTCGGGCCAGCTGAGTTCGCCATCCATCTCGTTGGGATCAAGGCGCCCGTTCAGATTCCAATCCTCGCCGCGTGCATACTCTGGCCATACACCGGCGATGAGCTCCAGCTCGGCAAACGAGCGCAAGTTCGCATTGCGGGGGAGGTATGCGGTCCCGCGGTTTCGGTAAAAGGCCGCCTCTGCGCCGAGAAGCCCGGACTCGTCGTCCGCATCGCGCCAGTCGGCGATCGCGTCCGCAACATCCGGGGTCATGTCGCGCATGTTGATGAGGTTCGCCTTCGAGACCGCGTTCACGTTCATCTTCGAGTGCTCGTCAAGAGGACCCGCCCACTCAACGCCATCAAGGAAGTGGCGGATGTCATAGGTGCCCGTCTCGAGCTCTCCCGCGCTGTTGTTCTCGAGGTCCTTGATCAGCGCGAGCGCATCAGTGGGGTCGGCGTTCTCGGTGTGGTACTCCATGATCGCGATCATGGTCTCCACGCCTGCACGCGCAGCCCAGCGCGCTTGCACGCGCGCGAGCGCCTCCATGCCCATCACCGACTGTCGCGTGGCCAGCACCTGCACGGTCGCAGCGACGGCAGCGCAGATCGCGATCGACCAGATCACGATCGCCAGGACGGATCCGCGACGCGTTCTCACGGCCGGCCTCCGCCGCCGCGCGAACCGCTCATCTGCCCGCCACCACCCATCTGTCCGCCGCCGCGGCCGCCGCGTCCACCGCCTCCCTCGAATCCGCGTCCCCCGGTGAAGCCGGCACCGGTACCGCCTGCGCCTACGCCACCGGGCGGACCGAGCGTGCCCTGGGCGCCACCAGCCGCAGCCGCCGCATCGTCTCCGGGTGCGCCGGCGGGCGCGCCGCCGCCACCACCGCCACCTGCGGCGAGCCCTCCGTCTGCACCGGCGGGCTGCGCCGATGGATCAGGGGGCACGTACGGCGGCATCACGCGATCGAGCGGCACGACGGTCGACAGGCTCAGGAGATCGCGAGGATCCTCGAACGGATCCTCGCCATCGGGTCGTCCGGTCCCGCTCACGGTCACGCGAACGGCCCAGGGCATGCCATCGATGTCCGAGTCCCACTCGTCCCGCCACCTGATGCCGTCGTACGCCTCGAACTTCAGTCCGATGATGCCCGACATGATCGGCTCGGCCATGCCTCCGCCGCGGTCGACGTCGTCGGGTACCGCATCGGTGCGCATCCAGAGTGCAGATCCGAGATCGTCCTCCTCTACGCGCACGTGCGTCTCCCACTCCTGGCCGTCGCCGCTGTACGTGCGCTCGCGCACCGCCCGGACCTTGGTGTTGAACACCAGAAGCTCATCGCGGTCGAGATCGCCTACGGGGGCGCTGACGGTGTCATCGATGATCAGCAGCCTCGCGTCGAAGAGGTCGTCGCTGCGGATCGCACCCTGAATCTCGCGACGGATCCGGTCCAGTGCCATCGACGTGCGCAAGTGCGAGTCGAGTCGAACGCGCGCCACTGTCCGCGTGCGCGCCAACTGCGACAGGCTCGCGCCGATGGCACCGACGACAATCGCGGCCACAAGACCTGCGACCACGAGTTCCGCGAGCGTGAAGCCGCGGCGGGATGCGCGAGGGTCCCTATGGCGCACCGCCACCTCCAGTGCGCTTGGCGGCCCAGCGCTGATCTCGGTCAACTGGCTCTGGCGGCGCACGCTCGGGGTTCGGCTCGTCACCGATGCGCGGAGCGATGCGCGTGGCGCAGCGGTACTCGCGTCCGGTGGGATCGCGGACGATCGCGAGCACGTCGCATGCATCCCCCGGGTTTGCCTCCTCGATGCGCACCTCGTACTCGAAGTCCTCCCATGGGTCAGGGCAGCGCCCGTTCGTGCCATTGAGGCGGGGATAGTCCACGGGCCCATCCACCACCACCTGGCCGAGAATTCCGTCGAGCAATGCCGCTGCAGCGACCGCATGCTCGCCGCGCTGCTGGTCCGCCAGCGCACGCGCGGCGACAGACACCACTGCGCTGAGCCCTATGGCGAGCACGATCCCGGCAATCACCACCTCGATGAGCGCGAACCCGCGGCGCATCACCAGAACTCCCGTGCGCGCCCCGTGCCCTCAAGATCGACCGCCTCCCGCATGGGCGGCGCAGGTCGGTCGCTGTCGATGCGCACCGGCGATATGGCGCTCGACTCGAGCACGAGCACCGTATCCATGCCCTCGCCGACGAGCCTGATCTCCACGCGCGGCCGCCCGCCTCCAGGAATGCTCGCAACCATCCAGTCAACGCCTCCGATCGAGTCCGCATCCACGATGACATCGGCGATCTCCACGCCGCGCGGAAGCCGGAATGGCGCGGTCAGCGGATCGGGAATCCACTCCGGCGCCTGCGAATCGCTGCCTTCGCCAAGCGTGCGCTGCATCACTGAGAGGCCGATCTCTCCGGTCTCGGGATCCTGAAGCATCGCCACCTGCTGCACGCCGGTGGCCTCACGCGTCGCGAAGGTCGACATGAGCGCCACCATCTGCTCGATCGTCGACTCGTACGTCTGCGCAGACGAACGGTTCAGGCGCGGCAGGAGAATCGCTGCAAGCACCGCGATCACCATGGCCGCGATGATCACCTCGATCAGCGTGAATCCGCGAGGCTGGACTCGTCGCGGCAGCTCAGTCACGGGTTGGAGTCACTCCTCCCCGTTCGTGATGTCCTTTGCCTCGCCCTCGCCGCCCGGGGCGCCATCCGCGCCGTAGGAGACGATGTCGAAGTCGAAGTTCACGCGTCCGGGAACGACGATCACATACGCGTTGCCCCACGGGTCGTTCAGCGCGCCCCTGTTGGGAAGGTAGGGATTGTCGCCCTCGGCGAGCACCTCGAGGTCGAAGTCCTCAGGCAGGCGCGAGAACCCGTTCTCGGTCATGTAGAGGCGCACCTGTTGCGCAAGCGACGACGACTCGGTGCGAGCGCGCTTGTCCTTTGCGCTCCCGATGAAGCGGGTCAGGCGCGGCACGAAGATCGCCGCCATGATCGCGACGATCGTGACGGCCACGATCACCTCGATGAGGCTGAATGCGCGCCGCGTGCGGTCAAGCGTCCGGTAGCGGGGCGGTTGCGGTGCGCGGCGCGCGGCAGGCGCGCGGCGCCCGGCGTTCATCGGGTGGTCAGGCGTACTCGGTGTGGCAGGGTGGGTCATGGCGGGGATCATCTCCGTGAGTTTGAACGCGCGTGGGTCAGCGGAATTGCGGCGGTCACCCGCCCGCAAGGGACTGTGCCTGCAGCAGCGGGAGCAGGATTCCCGCAAGGACGAATCCGGCCACCACCGCCATGATGCACAGCAGCACTGGCGGCAGGGCCTTCGTGAACACCTTGAGCGAGCTGTTGACCTGGCGGTCAAACGCGCTCGCCGCATGCATCAGCATCGACTCGAGCCGGCCCGACTTCTCGCCGATGGCCACGATCTGCACGAGCAGCGGCGGGAAGAACCCGGACCGCTCGAGGGGGTCGGCAAGCGATGTGCCCGTGGTCACCCGCTCCTGCACCTGGTCGATCGCCGACATCATCGCCGCGTTGCCGAGGGTGTCGCGCACGACGCGCAGCGCCGACAGGATGGGGATGCCTGCGGAGACAAGCGTGCCAAGCGTGCGGGTGAATCGGGCCACCGCCACGTCGCGCAGCAGCGTGCCAAGCAGGGGGATGCGCAGCAGCCACATGTCCACACGCATCCTGTTCGCCGGGCGCCTGATCCACGATCGGAACCCGACCAGCGAGAGCACCGCACCCACGATCACCGCCCACCACCAACTGCCGAAAAAGTCCGCGACGCCCAGAAGCACTCGCGTGGGGAAGGGCAGCACGATGCCCGGCCTGTTGAGTGCGCCCTCCATGAGCCGGGGCAGCACGAACGTGACGAGCACGATCACGCTTGCCATCAGCAGCGTGAGCACGATGATCGGGTACACGGTTGCGCCCACGATCTCGCGGCGCAGCTCCACGGCGCGGTCGAGCAGGTCTGCGAGCTGGTTCAGCACCTCGTGCATGCGGCCCGACGCATCGGCTGCACGGAACATGCCGAGCACAAGGTCGTCGAATGGTGGCCCGTACTCCTTTGCCGCCTGGTGGAGCGGCTTGCCGGCCTCCACCTGCTCGATCACGAAGTCGAGAATCACGGGAAGCGCCTTGCCGTGCGCCTGCCTGCGCACGGTCTTGAGCGCCTGCATGAGCGGCAATCCCGCCTCGATCGCCGTTCCGAGCTCGCGCACGAAGTTGGCCATCTCGGTACGGCTGATGGTGGGCCGCTCCGAACTGCGGCCCCGGATCGCGTCGAGTGCGCGGGTTGCGCCCTTCGCGGCTGCGCCAGCCGCGCCTGCGGCCTTCGCGGCAGCAGCGCCGGCCCCGCCGAGCGGCTCCACAAGCACCGGCACGACGCCCTGCTGCTCGAGCTGGCGCATCGCGGTGCCGCGGTCGGGTGCTGACAGAGTGCCTGTCGCGACCGCGCCGCCCTGACCGAGTGCCTCGTACCTGAACGTCTGCATGTGTCAGGGACTTGGCGTGGGTCTAGCCAATCTCCTCGTCGACCTGCTGCGTCGCACGCAGGACCTCGCTGATGGTGGTCGATCCTTCGACCGCCTTGCGCACGCCATCGGCGCGCATCGTCACAAAATCCGCGCCGAGCAGCGTGCGCAGCTCGTTGATCGGCCGTCCCTGCGCGATGGCGGTGCGCAGCGTCGGCGAGACGCGCACGAGCTCGAAGAACCCCATGCGTCCCTTGAAGCCCTGCCCGTTGCACTCGTCGCATCCGCCGGGGCTCCACGAGCCCGCCGTGAACTGCGCGGCCTCTTCCGGCGCGAGCCTCGCACGCATGTCCTCAAGGAGGGGCGTGCGCTTGCGGCAGAAGGGGCACAGGCGCCGCCCAAGCCGCTGCGCGAGGATTCCCTCAAGCACGCTCGCGACGAGGTACGGCTCCGCACCCATGTCGACAAGCCGGCCGACCGAGGAGATCGAATCGTTGGTGTGCAGCGTGCTGAGGATCAGGTGCCCAGTGAGCGCGGAGCGGATCGCGATGTCGACCGTCTCGTTGTCCCGGATCTCGCCCACCAGCACCACATCGGGGTCCTGGCGCAGGATCGCGCGCAGCCCTGTCGCGAACGTGAGCCCTCGCTTGGGGTTCACCGGGATCTGGTTGATGCCGTTGAGCTCGTACTCGACAGGATCCTCGATCGTGATGATCTTCTTGCGCGGGTCGTAGAGCTTCGACAGCGCCGCATAGAGCGTTGTCGTCTTTCCCGAGCCCGTCGGTCCGGTCACCAGCACGAGTCCGTGCGGCTTCTCGATCAGCCGGTCCATCTGCGCGCGGTGCACCTCGCCCATGCCGAGGCTCACGAGGTCGAGGCGCAGATTGCTCTTGTCGAGGATGCGCATCACGACGCTCTCGCCGTAGATGGTGGGCACCGTCGACACGCGGATGTCGACCTTTCGCCCCTCGAAGCGCAGCGTGATGTGGCCGTCCTGCGGCACATAGCGCTCCGCGATGTTCATGTGCGCCATGATCTTGATGCGCCCGATGATCGCGGCCTGCAGGTGCTTCGGCGGCTGCGGCTGCTCAAGCAGCACGCCGTCGACGCGGTACTTCACCTTGAGGTCGTTCTCGAAGGGTTCCACGTGGATGTCGCTCGTGCGGCTCTGAATCGCCTCGAGGATGAGCAGGTTGACGAGGTTGACGAGCGTCGGCTGCTCCGCCATCCGGTGCACGTCGGCGGCATCGATCGCATCAAGGTTGTGCTCAGGCTCGCCGGCAGACTGCTCGCTCTGCCCGGCAAGGCTCTCGGCAATGCGCGCCGCGGTCGTGCCGTAGGCGCGGCGCATCAGGTCGCCGAAGACATCCGCCTCCATGCCGACGCGCGTGACGGGGCGGCTCGTGAGCGCAGCAACCTCATCCGCCGCCGACACATCGAGCGGATCCATCATCGCGACAACAAGACGTCCCCGATCGACACGCAGCGGGACGATGCGGAGCCGCACTGCCACGTCCGCCGCAAGAAGCGCCGCAGCCTCGGCGTCCATCTCGGGCGCCTTGTCGTGCCATGCGATGCCCAGCAGCGAGCAGCGCTCGCGCATCTTGGGATCCGACGCGCCACGAGCCGGAGCCGATGCGGCAGCAGGCGCCACGAGCTCCGTGGCGTCGCCAGCGGCGATGCGCGTGGCGTCACCAGTGCGCTCGGCAATGCTTGATTCCGGCAGTTCGCTCATGTCGGGAGGTTCGTGTGGGAGGTGGGTGGCGTATGCAGGCCCGTGGGTCGTTGAGCCGTCGAGTCAGCGTTCACTCTGCAGTGGAGGGCGGGGTAGATGCGGGCGGCTCGGCGAGCGGAGGGGCGTCCTTCGATCCCTCGCGCAGTCCGCCCTTGCCGCGAGTCGTGCGGTCGCCCGACTTGCCGAAGGACCCGCGATCGGAGCCTTCCTTCGATGCGGCTGCGGAGGCCGCGCGATCTGACTTCGCCTTCTCGGCGCCGCCCGGGAGCTGCTGCGCAAGGTCATCGCCAACAACCTTGGCGACGTCCGCCCGTGCCTTCTCATTCATGCGCTCGCGCTCGTCACGGAATGCGCGGTACGGATCAGGATCAGGCTTTGCGACATCACCAGTGGCTGCCGCCATGCGCACGCGCACGTCGGCGAGCTGTGCCTTCGGCTCGTGCGTCCGCATGCCGTTCGCCCACCGGTTCTCGAGGTCCGCATACGCCGCCACATACTCGCGCTCGATCGAGTCGATCGCGGTGACCTGTTCCGGCGAGAGTCCCGCGAGCGCCCGCGCGGCGGCGAAGTAAGGGACCATCGGGCTAGGCCTGTAGGCCTGGGGGTACGCCGCCCTGAGGGCGCGTTCCTTGAAGTCCGGCCCAGCCGACCCAAGTGCAGCGGCGATCACGTCGATGTAGCGGTCCTGGACGTCACGAAGCGCCACACGGCGCGCCACGATCGCCTCAAGCTGGGTGAGCCCCTTGCCCCAGTCCTGCGCGACCATCGCCTCTTGAATGAGCGGCTGTGACTGGGTGAGTTGCGATGCACGTGCACGGAGCGCATCGTCAAGCGCGATCGAGTACTCCTCGACGACAGCCTTGGTCCGGTCGTCGGAGTCGCCGGTCACGCCAGAATCGCGGGCAATCACAATGAGATTCACCGACTCTCCCGAGAGCACCCCGCGCGGCAACTCCTTCTCTCGCCGCATCGCGCGTTCAAGCGCATCCCAACGCGCAGCCTGCGACTCCGAGAGCTGCCCACGGAGATTGTCGAGGAAGCGCTGGCCGAGCATCGCCTTCTCACGGGACCACTCGCCGATCGGGCCCATGATGATCCCCATCGCGTTGCGGTCGCCGCCAGCCTTGATCTCCTCGCCCTTTGCCTTGAGCTTGTCCTTGAGGCCATCAACCCCGACCCGGAAATCATTCTTGTAGTCGGCGAGAAGACTCTCCACGATGGTGCGCTGCCAATCCTCAAGCTCGAGCGTCTCGACGATCAGGTCCATGTCACGGTCGGAGAAGTCGGGCTGGAAGGCCTCCGTGAAGCCGGCGCTCTGGCCGAGCTGCGGAGCCGCGTTCGCCGTCGGGAGCAGCGGTGCGGAGGATGCGGTCACGAGAGCCACGATGGGCGCAACGAGACAGAAAGTTCGGTTCATGGCAGTGGAGGTGGAACGTGCGAGGGCGCGCGGTATGTCCGGACGCGTGAAATGACTGAGAGTCACTTCGGACATTTTCGCATTCAGGTTGTGCGGAATCGGACGTCCCGACGCGATCACCGGAGACTGTCCTCAACCCATGCGGATTGCTCGATTGCGACGCCCGATAACCGTGTCGCGCCAATCCGACCCCGACGAACGCGGGCTACTGCCGCACCGTCCGCTGCTCGATGCGCTTCTCTGACACCGTCTTCACGATGCGATCAACGAAGATGCCCGGCGTGTGGATCTGATCGGGGTCCAGCGCGCCCGTGTCCACAATCTCCTCGACCTCCGCGACGCAGACCGTGCCGCAGGTAGCGACCATCGGATTGAAGTTGCGGGCGGTCTTCCGGTACACGAGGTTCCCCGATCGATCCGCCTTCCAGGCCTTGACCAGCGACAGGTCCGTGCGGATCGCACGCTCCATCACATACGTCTCGCCCTCGAAGATCTCGTGGGGCTTGCCATCGGCCACCACCGTTCCGACGCCGGTACGGGTGTAGAAGGCCGGGATTCCAGCGCCTCCAGCCCTCATGCGCTCTGCGAGCGTGCCCTGCGGCGTGAACTCCAGCTCGAGCTCGCCCGACATGTACTGTCGCTCGAACTCGGCGTTCTCCCCGACATAGCTGGAGACCATCCTCCGAACCTGCTTCGTCTGCAGCAGGAGGCCGAGCCCCCATCCATCCACTCCCGCATTGTTCGACACGCAGGTCAGGCCAGCGACTCCCGAGTCACGGAGCGCAATGATCAACTGCTCCGGGATGCCGCACAGGCCGAACCCCCCAACTGCAATCGACATCCCGTTCTTGAGGAGCCCCTCGAGGGCTGCCGATGCCGAGGGATAGACCTTCTGGATCGCCATGGGGGCGAAGTCTACGCGCCAGATTGGGTGCGTCAGTTGGAGCTGATGCCCAGACCCGCCACCTCGCCCTGCTCAAGCTTGCCCTCTGGCGACCGGATGGCCAACAGCGCCGACTTGATCTTCTCCAGTGCCCGGTTCTGGATCTGGCGCACACGCTCCTTCGTGAGTCCGATGGTCTCGCCCACCTCTTCAAGCGTGGGATTCTTCGGGCCAAACGGACCATCGAACCCGAAGCGCTGCGAGATCACGGACTTCTCGAGTTCGGAGAGGTCTGCGCGGTTGGACTCGACGACGAACCGCACCTCCTGCGCTGACTCGCGCTCGCTCGTGGCGCGCACGGTGGCGAGGTGGTCCGAGCGCTCGAACTCCGGGTCGAACTCGGTCGGGAAGCGCTGCCGGTGCTTCATCGTCTTGATGCCGTGGCGGCTGAATGCCTTCAGGATCGCACGGCACGCGTAGGTCGAGAACTTGAAGCCGCGGCCGCAGTCGAACTTGTCGACGGACCGGAGGAGGGCCATGTTTCCCTCGCTGATGAGGTCACCGAAATCAAGGTCGGTGCCGCGGAGTCGCTTGGCCATCGCGAGCACCAGCGCCAGGTTGGTTTCCGCGATCTGCTCACGAATCGATGCTGCGGTTTCACCCCAGCGAAGGGCCTCGCGTGACTCTTCCACCGTCAGCTCCTGCCGCGCCGCCCTCTTCTGGAGCTTGGCGAGCCGGAACCGTGCGTAATTGAGCTTGAGGAAAAGCACCCTTTCCTGTGCAGCCGTGAGCAGCACGGTCGCCGGGGCGCGACCGGGCCGCGACATCTCCCGCGCTCGCGAGCGCTCGTCCATCAGGGGTCGGTACCAGGAGACGTCAGGCCGGGCGATCTCAGGTGCCTCGTCAAAGATCCGGCGCTCAGCGCCAGCCTTGCGAAACTCGGGGCTATCCATGAAGTCGACCGGCTCGGCGAAGAACTCGGCGAGCCGCAGCTTGTCGTGGGAGCTCAGGCGTGCGGATGCCCGCCGGGGACGCGCGCAGCGCAAGGCATCCGACGACTGTCCGGCCGGTGCGGCGAAGGTTCGAGAAGTCACAGATGCGTGTCGCATGGGGGTTCTCCAGGTCTGTTGCGGGTCCGGAACAACCGGAATCCAGCACTCGAGCAGCAGCCCACGAGTTCGACCTCACGCATTGCGGTGCAAATCTGGTGCCATGCGTGACATGCAGCGCAAAAACCGCGCGCCACAGGAGGCATACGCATTGATCCTGGCCGCTGTTCTCAAATCCCGCGGCAAATCCGGACGCGTCCGGAGCAGGGACATGCGATATCTCCGAAGCGCGTTTCGCGCATCGGGATCATCTAGTTTCAAACAAAGATGAAATGGCGGCAGTCCGCGGTTATCAGACTGTCAACTCATTCGGCCTTGCCGGACGAGGAGTCGTACACCCACGCGTCAATCGCCCAAGTGGCATCGATCACCTCACCCGCACCGAAGAACAGCCCCAACTCCTTCGCGGCGGCCTCTGGCCCATCCGAGCCATGGATCAGGTTGAAGGAGTTCGAGACGCCGAAGTCGCCGCGGATCGTGCCGGGGGCAGCCTTTGAGCCAAATGTGGCGCCCATCATGCCACGGCAGATGCCGATCGCGCCGATGCCGCGGATGGCCATCACGAGCACTGGAGCGCTGGTCATGAACCGCACAAGACCCGGGTAAAAGGGCTTGGACACGTGGTCCGCGTAGTGGCGGGCGGCCAGCTCAGGCGTGATGCGCATCATCTTCATGCCGACGATCTGGAGGCCCTTCTCCTCGAATCGGGAGATGATGCGGCCCATGAGGCCACGCTGAACGGCGTCCGGCTTGAGGATGATGAGGGTCGTTTCCATGGGGCGGGAATGGTACCCAAGGTGGACGCGGGCAGAAAGTTGCGTGACTTCGCCCGCCAACGCCGATGCCGCTACATTCGCTCTCCCTGAAGGACCAGGGCTCCGGCGAGCGTCGGAGGAGGATTCCATGAGTACTGCCCTCCAAGGCAAGGATGCCGTCGTGGCCGAGAAGCGCTCCGCACCTGACAAGCCTGTCAAGACCAAGTCAAGGGGGCTTTCCGCGGAGGAGATGGCCACGCGCCAGCGCGACATCTCCGTCAGCGAGTTCTTCGCCAAAAACCGGCACCTGCTCGGATTCGACAACCCACGCAAGGCGCTGCTGACCACCGTCAAGGAGGCCGTCGACAACGCGCTCGACGCCTGCGAGGAGGCCGGCATCCTGCCGGACATCACGGTCACGATCGAGGACCTCCAGCCTGACCGGCCGGCGACCGCCAAGAGCTCGCGCTACCGCGTGACCGTCATCGACAACGGCCCGGGCATCGTGCGCAAGCAGGTGGAGAACATCTTCGGCCGTCTCCTGTACGGATCGAAGTTCCACCGCCTGAAGATGAGCCGCGGACAGCAGGGCATCGGCATCTCCGCGGCGGGCATGTACGGCCTCATCACCACGGGCAAGCCCATGGTGATCCACACCAAGCCCGGCGCGAAGCAGCCAGCGCACCACATCGAGCTGGCGATGAACACCAAGACCAACCGCGCCGAGGTCACGCTCGACGAGGAGACGCAGGATTTCCCGCCCGCGCGGCTTCGCGCGATGACGTCCGGCACGAAGGCGCTCGCAGGAGAGAAGGGCGGGTTCCTTGACGCGGAGTCCTACCGCAGCGGCACCTGCGTGGCGATAGAGCTCGAGGGCCGCTACCAGCGCGGACGCGGATCCGTCGACGAGTTCCTTGAGCTCACTGCGATCGCGAACCCGCATGCGCGCATCACCTTCGTGCCTCCCTCGCGCGAGAGCGCCGACGAGGAGCCCGATGCGCCGATCCTCGCGTCAAGCGAGGCGACTGCAGCTGCAGCGGCCACGGTCACCACGGCGACGCAGGGCGTCACGATCTTCCCGCGCGCCGTGCAGGACCTCCCACCCGAGACGCGCGAGATCCAGCCGCACCCCAAGGGCATCGAGCTCGGCACGCTCCTTCAGATGATGAAGGACTACGAGGCCACCGAGAGGGGCACGCTGTACCAGTTCATGCAGGACCGCTTCTGCCGCGTCTCTGCGGCAACTGCGGGCAAGCTCTGCGAGACGATCGGCGTCACGAGCCGGCGCAAGATCGCCGACATCGAGCCGCCGCTCGCGGAGAAGCTCTTCGAGCAGTTCCAGGAGGCGAAGCTTGCGCCGCCGCCCACGGACTGCCTCGCGCCGATCGGCGTTCGTCAGCTTCTCGCGGGCATGCTCAAGGGCGTGCGCGCAGAGTTCTACGCGGCGAGCACGCGCGAGCCCGAGGTGTACCGCGGGCGTCCCTTCCAGATCGAGGCCGCGATCGCCTTCGGAGGCGAGCTGCCCACCGAGGAGACCGCGCGCGTCATCCGCTTCGCCAACCGGGTGCCGCTGCTCTTCCAGCAGAGCGCGTGCTCGAGCTTCAAGGCCGTCGTCGAGACCGGCTGGCGCAACTACAACCTTCAGCAGCCGCGCGGCGGCCCGCCCGTCGGTCCGCTGGTGATCATGATCCATGTCGCCAGCGTGTGGGTGCCCTTCACGAGCGAGTCGAAGGAGGCGATCGCCGACTACGACGAGATCCGCAAGGAGATGCGGCTCGCGCTCATGGAATGCGGGCGCAAGCTCGGCACCTACCTGCGCAAGCGCCAGCGCATGCGCCGCGAGGGCGAGCGCCGCGACATCTTCGAGCGCTACATCGGCGAGGTCGCGAAGGCGCTCAACTCGATCAATGGGGTCGATCCGCGCAAGGTGCACGATGCGCTGCTGAAGCAGGCGCGCGAGCGCACGGCTGTGGCCGACCAGGTGCTCGACGAGGATGGCAAGGTCGTGAAGGACGAGCCGATCGACGAGGAGGGCGTGATCATCGTGCCCGAGGCGTCGACGGCAGCCCTCGACGCGGCAGATGCGGTGGCATCGGCGGCCGCCGAGCCGCGGATTGCCAGTGCGGCTGACTCGCCGCGCCCGCGTTCCGCGAAGGCGCCGGCGAGTGCGGCAAAGGCCTCAGCCAAGGGGGCTGCTCCGCGCGCGTCCGGTCGAGGCCGCGGCGCGGCATCTGCGGAGCCCGGCCTGTTCTGATTCCACAGGAGTTCACCGATGGCAAAGTCAAAGTCAGCACGGCGCTCGTCCGCAGACCGCGATGCGGCGACGAAGGCCAAGATCGTGACGCTCGCCGACGACGTGTCGCGCACCGCGCTCGCCGGCAAGGAGCCGCTCCTCTCGGTGCCCACGCGCACGCGCAGCAACACCATCTGGAACCGCAAGCGCGGCATCCTGCAGATGGGCGACGCGGCGCAGGAGCGCACCCTCTTCAACCTCAACCAGGCGAAGAGCTTCATGCAGTCGATGCTGCACTCGGCGTCGATCAAGGACCTCATCGAGGCCGACAAGACGCTGAGCCTCCGCGGAATGTTCTACAAGGGCCTGCACACCGTCGCTGGCACGAAGGAGAAGACCTTCGCGGACCAGGACGAGTCGGACGGCATCCTCGAGGACCTTGAGGTCTCGCTCGGGGCGCTGCGCGAGGAGCTGCACATCTTCGCGAAGAAGGCCGGCACGATGGTCGGCAACATCACGCTCATCGACTCGGGCGACGAGATCGACTGCAGGCGCATGGGATCCGGCGGCTACGCGATCCCCTCGATCGTCGAGCCCGACGTCATCGAGTTCAAGAAGTGCGACGCCAAGTTCGTGCTGCACGTCGAGAAGAACACGGTGTGGAGCCGCTTCAACGAGGACCGCTTCTGGGAGAAGCACAACTGCATCCTCACGGAGGGCGGCGGGCAGCCCCCGCGCGGCGTGCGGCGCCTGCTGCGGCGCCTCCACGAGGAGCTGAAGCTCCCCGTCTACTGCCTGCTCGACTGCGACCCGTGGGGGCACTACATCTACAGCGTGCTCAAGCAGGGCAGCATCTCGCTCGCCTTCGAGAGCGAGCGCCTGGCCATCCCTGACGCGAAGTTCCTCGGCATCCGCTCCAAGGACTACCGTGAGTGCGGACTCTCCGACGACGTGCAGATCGCCCTCAACGACACCGACATCAAGCGCGCCAAGGAGATCATGGCCTACCCATGGTTTGAGGGCCACAAGGGCTGGCAGCGCGAGATCGAGGGGCTGCTGCGCAACGGCTTCAAGATGGAAGTCGAGTCGCTGATCACGAAGGACATCTCCTACGTGACCGAGACGTACGTGCCGCAGCGACTCAAGGCGAAGGACTGGCTCGACTAGGCCGCGGCAGGCGCGGCTCGCCAGTAGGTCTGCGGCGTCGGCAGTGTTGCGGCCGCGCCGCGCTCAGGCTGCGCGTCGACGCTTGGCCTGCATGCGCTCCGGCGACGGCAGACGCGGCTTCCGCGCGAGACCGATCGCCATCAGGCTGCGGATGACAAGCCAGCTCGAGTCAAACTGCCACCACTGGAGGCCGTGACGGGGGCTCGCTGGAAACGCATGGTGGTTGTTGTGCCATCCCTCGCCGAAGGCAAGCACGCCGAAGATCGCGTTGTTGCGGCTGTGGTCGCCGCTGGCGTAGGGCCGCGATCCCCACAGGTGGCACACGCTGTTGATGCTCCACGTGATGTGGTGCACCAGTGCGATGCGCACGAGCCCGCCCCACAGGAACCCCATCAGTGCACCAATGCCTGCAGCCTGCCATCCGTCCATCCCGATCCTGCCCCACGCAAATCCAAGCGCGCCGCCAATCACGGTCGGGATCGCCAGGCCGATGAGCACGATGAGCATGAAGTTCGAGCTCAGGTGACGCGACACAGGGTCGCGGAGCAGGTCCGGCACGAGGCGGAAACTCTCCACATCCTGCCGGCCACGCATGAGCCAGCCCACGTGCGCGTGCGCAAAGGCATGGAGCCATCCACGCAGACCGGGCTCCGCGCCGGCATGTGGCGAGTGCGGATCGTGCTCCTCGTCCGAGTGCATGTGATGCCTCCGGTGCGTCGCGACCCACCATGTGACAGGTCCCTGCGCCGCCATCGAGCCCAACGCGCCGATCGTCCAGCGCACCGGTGCCGGCGTCTCAAACGAGAGGTGCGTGAAGAGGCGGTGGTAGCCGATCGTGATGCCCATGCCGGTCAGCAGGTACATCACCACCAGCAGCGCCAGATCGGTGCCTGTGCACCAACCGCCCCACGTGAGCGCGATTGCGCCAAGGATCGCAAACGGGGGCAGGACGACCGCAACAACTGTCCAGATTCGAACAAACAGGGGGGTCGCCAAACGCGAAGCTCCATGCAAGGGGGAAGCCGCGGGGCTTCGGCCACGCGGAGTGAGGAGGCAGCGCGCGGCACAGCATCCTTACGACGAGTCAAAAGTGTAGGCGAAGTCGAGTTGGCACCTTATCGGGCGCTGGCAACTTTCGGGCATTTCGGCCACTTGGCTGCAGTCGGTTCACACGCGCACCGATCCTGCGGGCTATGTGGAGTGCCCCGATGCGAGAAGGATGCCCAGCTTTACTGTGCCGTCCGCTGTGGGCGGCCGCCGCCGCCGCCGCCGCGGTGCTTGTTCCATCTGGAGATCCGCTGGCAGCGACCGCGGCGGGGCCGTCCACGCTCGCCACCTCGCCCGTGCCGCAGGTGCAGGCCTACCGAGAGTCGGAGCGCCTGCTGAGCACCTTCGTCCGAAGCGCGTACAGCGGCGAGTGCTCGCAGCACGACCTCCGCGAGGCCCGCATTGCGCTCGAGTCGGCGCTTGTGGCCGAGCTTGACCGTCTTGCGTTTGCATTCATCCCGGGCGATCGCCGGGCGGTCGAGGAGGCGCGAGCAGCATTTCACCAGCAGGTCATGCGGAGCCAGGAGTGGGAGTACTTCGGTCCGGTGCCGCAGCCTGAGTGGGGGTGGTACCCCGACCGGGTGGCGCAAAGCGAGGGGATCTCCCTGCGCGTGGAGGATGGCGTTACGGTGGTCGAGAGCGTGACACCCGGCGTCGTCATCACGTGGAGGTAGGCGGCCTCGCGCGAGGGGCAGCGATGCCGCCCGCAGTTGATGCGCGCTCCCGATCAGCATTCCACTCGATCGCAAAGTCAGCGCCGCGCCCAGGTGCTGGGTAGACCACGATGCGCCCCCCGTGCTCGTGCACGATCCGGTTCGCGACGGGGAGTCCGAGGCCTGTGCCGCCCTTCTTGGTCGAGATGTAGGGCCGGAAGATCTCGCTCACGCGTTCGGCGGCAACGCCCGGGCCTGTGTCGATCACGTGAATGGTGCCGCTGGGCTCGAGTCGGAGGATGAGTTCGCGCGACGCGGCAGGCACCTGCTCGAGCGCCTGCACCGCATTGATCATCAGGTTGAGCATCGCCTGCTTGAGCAGGGCGGCATCGACACTCTGCATCACGGGCATGTCGGGCGCCTGCACCCGGATGATCACGCCTGAGGCCTGGGCCTGCGGCGTGAAGAAGTCGGCCAGTTCCGAGATCAGTTCGCGCAGGTCGGTGGGCTGCGCATCGAGCTGCATCCGGCCTGCGAACCGAAGGAAGTCCTCGAGTATGTCCTTGAGCCGCGCGGCCTCGCGCGCCAGCGCGTCAACTCGCCGCACCAGGCGCGCGGACTCCTCCTCGGGCAGCGGCGCATCGAGGATGTCCTCGCGCAGGAGCTGCGCATTGAGGGCCACCGTGCTCAGCGGGTTGCGGATCTCGTGGGCCAGGCCATTGGCCATGTCGACCATCTCGCCGCGCCGCGATGCCTCGATCGAGGCGCGCTCGGAGACGCGCGCACGTGCCTCGCGCTTGCGCGAAGTCGGGAGCGACAGCGCAACCGCGATGCACGCACCCAGGACGAATGCCACCATGCCCCACGCGAGCGGGGATGCGGCGAATGCGTTCGCGATCAGTCCGGGTGGCGGCAGCGTCACGCAGACGGCGCCGTGGCCCGCACAAGGCTGCGGGCGTAGGTCGCTGACCAGCCCTTCGCGCCAACTTGGGCGCTGTACACAACCTTCTCCCCGTCGCGCAGCGTTCGGAAACCCTGATCCTGCTCGATCACGGAGAAGTGGACGAAGATGTCCTGGCCTTCAGGGCCAACGATGAAGCCATATCCCTTGCGGGCATCAAACCACTTCACCACACCCTCGATCTTCTCTAGCGTCTGCGATTGCGGGGCCATTCAGGAGTCTCCATCCACGAGCGTTTCAGTGCACCCATATGTCGGCTCACTGCTCGCCATTGGGGGGATTGTGCGCCGGGTTCCCGGGTTGTGCAAGCGAGGGGCGCCTTGGATGACGCATAATCCACGATTGCACATCCCGAAGTTCCCGGCGCACGCCTTATCAGTCGTCTCGGCGACCTCCGCGGTCCCGGTCGCGTCCGCCGCCGCCGTGCCGGCGACCGCCGCCGCCACCACCACCGCCACCGTGCCGGCGACCACCGCCGCCACCGTGACCGCCATGGCCCTCGCTGCCGCCTTCCGCGCCCACGGTCACGCCCTCTGGCGGATCCATCAGCGCCTTGCGG
>JBIKNS010000183.1:0-4613 GCA_044358545.1 Phycisphaerales bacterium
GGCGACTCTTGGTAGTGGCACGGTGGTTCCGGCACTGCACGCGCTCGGTGTGAGCCGGATCGACGCGATCGTGGTGTCGCACGCGAACTTCGACCACTACAGCGCCGTGCCTGAGGTGATCGAGGCGATGGGCGTGAGACTGCTGCTTGTGGGCCTCGACTCCCTCGAGCGCGCGCGGAGGTCGCCGCAGGGTTCGATGGCTGCGCTGCTTCGTCACGCACGTGATGCGGGTTGCACTGTGGCCACGGTCGGGCAGGGCGATGCATTCGCGATCGGTCGCAGCATGCATGTCCATGTCCTGTGGCCACCGCGTGCCATTGCGGTCGCTCTGCCGTCGCTCGCGACACCGCCGACCCCACCGCCGCCGACCGCTCCGCCATCTATCGCTCCGCCGACAGCCATCGCCGGCCGCAAGCGGCCGCGTGGCACATCGGAGAACGCGCGCAGCGTCACCATGCTTGTCGAGATCCGGAGTCATGGCGGGGATCCCATGCGTGCGCTGATGTGTGGCGACCTCTCGGGCCATGGTTGCGATGCCGTGACCGATCAGATTCACCACATGTCCGGCACTATCGCGGTCGCGGAGGTGCCGCATCATGGGTCTCCCGATCCCTCGGCGGTGCGGATGCTCAGGGTGGTCACGCCACAGGTGGTCATCCAGTCCACTGGAATCCGGAGGCTGCAGCGCGACACAATCGCATCGCTGCTGACGTTCACGGAACCGTTTGCAGATGCGGCGACGATCTCAAGGGATGCCATCGACGGCACAGCAGGAAGAGTGCTGACGCCTCAGGATGGTGCCCGCGCCGTTCCGCGGCTGGTCACTGCCCGGCACGGGGCGGTCGCCGCAGTCATCGGCGCAGACGGTTCGCTGCACGCGGGCAGGTTCGATCGGGACCGCTATGTGTGGTGCACGCTGGTGCCCGCGTCAACTGCCGCCCGACCCGCGGACGATGAGCGCACCGCGGTCGAGGACAAGTACGTCCCCGATTGCAGCGCGCTGCCCCTCGCCGACCTCGATCGACAGCGCAGCGTCCGACCCCGAGAGCGCTGGATCGAGCCGGATGTCGAGCGCGAGCGTCGGGGTCGCCGCATCGAGCGTCCCACTCAGGAGCTGCCGGTTTCCCTGCTTCACGACGACTGGTGCATGCGCCCATTCGCGAAGCCTGTCGCGCACGGACAGCTCGCCCACCAGGCGCTCACTTCCCTTGGGGACTTCGTAGACGAGCCGTACCGGCCCCCGGATCTCCAGAGAGGCGAGGCCGAGGGGAGCAGTACCGTCGAGCGCCGCAGGTACCTGCGGGGTGCTCGTCGAGAGCTGCGCCCCGTCGACCGCTTCGACCGCCGGCACTATGGCGGCGAGCGGCATGATGCGCGCATCAGCGCCTCCAGCCAGCATCGCCCCGTGCATCTCCTCGGCGGTGAGCACGACGAGACTTCTGCCCTGCAGGACCGCGGGTCCTGCCAATGCGAAGGCAAGGTCGCCCACTGGCTTGAGCTCAGTGCCATCCAGGATGGTGCCGTCGGCGTGCCACACGCGCACAGGAAGCCGCGGTGCGGGGCTCGTGACGAACCCGCACGACGCGATCCGGTCCACAGGAATCTCGCGCCGCTGTCCATCCTGCTCGACGACGAAGACCTCGCCGATGCGCTCGACCACTCCCTCGATCGTGTCGCCATTGGCGAGCCGAACCACATCAGCCGACTGCGCCAACGGTATCGCCGCGCCACCCTGAAGCGAGAATCCGGCGACCCGGTCAAGAGGCACATCGATCGCACCGAGCCCGAGGTGTTTCCAGACGACGCGCATGCCACCCTGCGGATCGGTGAAGGCTCCGGCAAGTGCGCCTGGCATCCGCTGGCCATCAGCGAGGATCAGCTCCGACTGCCCGGACACAGCGCGAAAGGCTGGCCTGCGCTGGCGTCCGGCGAGCAGCGCGCGGCCATCCGGACCGAGCACGGCAAGCGCGCCTGGCATCGCGGCACCTCCGTCGGGTGCCACAAGCGAACCGTCCGCAGAAAGCGTCGCATCAACCCACGATCCATCGGCGCGGAGCGTCGCGCATGTCACCTTGGGTGAAGCGACCGCACCTTCCTTCACCGCATCGCGCGCGACGGCACTAGGCACCTCACGTGCGCCTTGAGGGTGCGCACGTGGAGAAAGCGGCACGAGCGCCACGACGGCGCAGAGCGCGCTCGTCGCGACATGCGGTACGCATCTCCTCATCTGCAGCTCGGGGCGATTGGCACTCATCAGCGCTGGAAGATCGGCAAGTACCGCTTGGGCATCTGCGCCACCACCAGCGCCATTGCGGTGGCATAGGCGTTGCCCGACTGGTGATCGACCCAGCTCCCATCGTCGGACTGGATGCGCACGAGTTCGTCCCGGATCCCGGGCCACCACTGCGCCCACCACTCGCCGCCCGCGAGGTACATCGCCTGCACCGCGTAGTAGTGGCCGTAGAAGTAGTAGGGCTGGATCATCGGTCCGCCGCTGCCGGGCGGCGCGGTGCGCGCGAGATAGTCGAGCGCACGCGCGATGGAGTCGTCCTCGTAGATGCCCGCGTAGAAGAGCGTCGCCACGCCCGCCGCCGAGCGCGGCCACGCGCTCGCGCCCGATACGCGCATGTACCTGAATCCGCCATCGGCGTTCTGGCACTCGCGCACGTAGCGCACTGCACCCTCGATCGTCTCCTTGGGCACCTTGATGCCGGCATTGCGCGCGCTGCGCAGCGCCATGACCTGGCAGATCGTGACGGAGACGTCCGCGTCGTAGGGCACCGGGTTGTAGCGCCATCCCCCCTCATCGTTCTGGCTGTTCACGATGAGCTGCACCGCCCGCACCAGCGCATCACGTACGCGCGTGTCCTGCGGATTCATGCCGTAGATCTCGCCGAGGAAGAGCGCGCCGAATCCGTGGCCGTACATCGGGCCTGTGGAGTTCTCGACGGCGAGCAGCCCACTCTCCTCGCTGCTCTTGAGCACGTACTCAAGCGCCTTCGCCACGTTGTCGCCGTAGCGGCCACGCCCCGGCACATGTCCATCGGCAAGGAACGCGATGCCGCACAGGGCAGTGATCCCGACATGCCTGCTGAACCGCCCGCGCCCAAATGACCCGTCCTCGTTCTGCACCGACGCGAGGTAGGCGAGGCCGCGCGTGACTGCTCGCTCGAGTTCGGGCGTCGTCTCGTCGGACGCCGGCGCATTCTCGGCACCGGCGGGCGTAGGGCTCGCCGGCCCGGCCGCCGGCCCTGCTGCCTGGCCGCCCACCGGCTTGGCCACCTGACCGACTGCCTGCCCAGCCAGACGCACCTTCTCGGTCGGTCCATCCTGCGCTGCACGGGCCGATGACGCGACGCACGCGCACGCCACCAGCATGCACGCCACTGCCGCGCACGTACGACGCATGATGCAGGCGAAGTCCGTCACTTGCGAGCCTCCTCTGCGATGCGCCTGTAGTACTGCTCCGTCCACCATTTGTAGGTCGTGCTCATCTTCTCGCGAAGTCCCTGGCGCACAGCCTCGCGGGTGCGCGCCGGAAGCCTGCCCCACTCGGCCTCCGACTGCTCGAGCGGACCGCCCTGCGCCGCATCGGAAGGATCGGTCTCAGGCGTGCCTCCCTGCGGATCGCCGGCAGCCCCTGCCTCCTGGCGAGCCTGCTCCTCGGCGCGGCGTCGTGCCTCCTCAGCCGCGCGCCGCGCAGCCTCCCGCTCCGAATCCTCCTGGTCTTGCGACTGACCTTGCTGCTGCTGCTCGCCCGATGGCTGGGACTGGGAGCTCGACGATGACTGCTGCTGGCGCTGCTGCTGCCGCTGCTGCCGCTGCTGCGCGCTCTCGATCAGCGCATCAAGCCGCGCGATCGTCTCTGCCTGCACACGCTGCACTGCGGTGCCGCTCTCCTTGCCATCCAGCAGCGTGGCGCTGCGGCGCATGCCTGCAACCACCTCCCGCATGAGGTCTCGCAGCTGCTCGTCATTGAGCACCTTCGCAAGACGCTCGCGTGCCGCACGTTCTGCCTCCGCAGCCGCCCGTGCAGCGTCGTCCTCGGCAGGCGTATTCCCCGCCTTGCCGGCACCGCCGATGCCAAGAAGCTCATCGAGGCTCTTCGGTGGTGGAGCCACGGGAGGCGTCGCCGCAGGAGCGCCCGCGTTATCTGTGGGCTGTGCGCTCCCTCGTGCCGGCGCCGACTGCGTCCATCGCATCGACGGCGCATCGTTCCCTGGCCTCGCGTCCGCACCCTCCTCCGGTACCTGCTCGATCGTCGGGCCAGCGCGCTTGCGCTGCTCCTCCATGCGCTTCTCGATCTCCTCGCGCACCTTCTCCGCGAGTGCCGCGATGTCCGCCTGACGGCGCGCGACGGTCTCGAGCATCCCTGCAGGCAGCTCCCCCGCGCTGACCGCGCGAGTGCGTTCCGCCAGGCCCTGCTGCACCGCGCGAAGCACCTTCAGTTCCGCCACCGGCGGCACGACAGGCTCATCGGGCTCGCCCTCGCCACCAGCGGCGCCACCGGCCTGGTTCCCGTCCTCCGCCTGCGCATCGTCGAATGGGTTCTTCGCAGCGGCCTGCTCCGCAAGCGCGGCGGCCAGCCCTCGCAGGATCTGGAGCACGTCGGC
>JBIKNS010000041.1:0-14654 GCA_044358545.1 Phycisphaerales bacterium
GAGCTGATGGCGGCGACCGCTGAGATCGGTGTCGCCGAAGCGGGGTACTACCCCCAACTGTCGATCGTGGGAACGTGGCAGATCGCCTCATTGAACTTCTCAGGCCTCGGCGACATCTCCAACCAGACCTACGGTGTCGGACCGACCTTCTCGTGGAACTTCTTCAATGCGGGCCTGACAGCCAGCCAGGTGCGGCAGGCGGAGGCGCTCGCACTGCAGATGGAGTTCCAGTGGCGCGAGACGGTGCTGCAGGCCGCGAGCCAGGTGCAGACGGCGCTCGGCAACTACGCGGGCGCGCGTGCGCAGCTCGCCGAGTTCGAGAAGACGCTCGGCGACGTGCGTGACACCTACGAGCTCGCCCTTGCGCGCTATCGCGCTGGCACCGTCAACCTGACGCAACTGCTCCAGTTCGCGCAGACGGTGCTCGAGGCCGAGAACGGCTACTCGCAAGCGCGGGGCCTCGCCGCAAGCAATCTCGTCGAGCTCTACCGCTCGCTCGGCGGCGGCTGGGAGAACGTGTCGATCCCTGCGGTCGGCGAGGGGGCGTTCACCTCGAGCGGCCCGAACATGTTCGCGTCTCCCCCACCGCTCCCTGACGGCAACTCACCCACCGAGACCCCATGACCCGACCCAACGCCAGTGCCTGCTGCGCCCCGCGCACCCCATCGTGCAGGCGACCCGTATGGTCCCGCGCCGCAGCGCTCTCAGGAGTCGTCGCCACGTGCGCCATCGCCGCGTGCTCGAAGCGCAGTGCGCCGCCGGAGCGGCCGCCGGCACCCGTGGTCTCCGTGCCCGTCACGGTCAGCGACGTCACCGTGTCGCGCGACTACCCGGCACAGGCCGTCAGCGTGCGCACCGTGGAGATCGATGCGCGCGTGGAGGGCTGGCTGCTCGCCCAGAAGTACACCGACGGCGCGATGGTGGATGCGGGGCAGCTCATGTACGAGCTCGATCCCGCGCCGTACAGGATTGCCCTTGAGTTCGCGCAGGCCAAACTGGCGGCTGCAGAGGCAAGCCTCTTTGACGCCACGCAGAAGTACGAGCGCAACAAGCCGCTCGTGTCCACAGGCGCGATCTCCCGCGAGGAGTTCGACCAGCTCGAGGCGCAGTGGCTCGGTGCGAAGGCGGGAGTGCTGGCCGCAGTCGCCGACGTCGACAATGCCAAGCTCAACCTCAGCTACTGCACCATCACCAGCCCGGTCCGGGGGCAGGCAAGCAAGACGCGCGTCTACGAGGGCACGCTCGTCAAGCCCGAGAGCAACGGCAACCTCACCGACGTGCGGCAGCTCGACCCGATCTGGATCGAGTTCTCCCCTGTGGCAAGCGACATCCCTGCATTGCGCGCACTGCAGTCCAGCGGTGCAGCGACGGTGCCAGTGAAAGATCCGAGCGGCACGTGGTCGGGCACCGGGAAGGTTGTCTTCGTGAACAACGCTGTGGACACGTCCACCAGCACCATCATCGCGCGTATCGAGGTCGCGAACCCTGACCTCGCCGTTATGCCGGGGCAGTACCTCTCGGTGAGTCTTCCGCAGCGCGTGATCAAGGGTGCGATCTCGGTGCCGCAGACCGCCATCGTCTACCAGACTGCGGCCGCAATCGTGTGGACCGTCACTCCGGAGCAGACGGCGAAGTCAGCGAATGTCGACGTGATGGGATTCGGCGGGGCGGGTCTCGTGATCGGCAGCGGGCTCGCGCCTGATTCGCGCGTCATCATTGAGGGCCAGGGCCGGCTCGCGCCAGGCGCGAAGGTCTCCGAGGCAAAGCCGGCATCGCCGACGGCCCCCGCAGCAAGGCCTGCAGATGGGCCCGCGCCCGCACCTGCAAAGTCCCCAGTCACGCCCGCGAAGCCTGAGGCGCCCGCGGCCACCTCCGCCTCATGATCGACTTCTTCATCAAGCGGCCGATCTTCGCGGGCGTCATCGCCATCCTGATGGCGCTCGGCGGCTACATCGCGCTTCAGGTGCTGCCAGTTGCGCAGTTTCCCAACGTGGTGCCCGGCGTTGTGCAGGTGACCGCGACGTATCCCGGCGCGAACGCGCAGGTCACCGGTGACAGCGTCACACGCCCGCTCGAGCTCGCCATCAACGGCGTGCCCGGCATGATCTACATGTCGAGCACGAGCACTGCGACCGGCTCCTCGAACATCACTGTGACGTTCGAAGTCGGATACGACCTCGACATCGGCGCTGTTGACGTGCAGAACTACGCCAACAGCAGCCTTGCGCAGCTGCCCGAAGCCGCGCAGCGCCAGGGCGTGACGTTCAAGAAGCAGTCGACCAACCTGGTCATCGTGCCGAGCCTCACATCCCCTGACGGCACCTACGACAGCCAGTTCCTGGGCAACTACGCAGACATCGTGGTCACCCCCGCCCTGCAGCGCGTGCCGGGTGTGGGTGGTGTCACCAACTTCGGCCTCCTCCAGTACTCCGTTCGAATCTGGATGGACACCCAGAAGATGGCTGCGCTCGGGCTCACCGGCGACGAGGTGCAGGATGCGATCCGGGCGCAGAACCAGGATGTGGTGGCAGGCAACTCCGGCGCCGAGCCCAGCTCCGGCAATCCGGACCTGACGCTTCAGGTCACTGCCGAGGGACGGCTCACCCAGGTCTCGCAGTTCGAGGAGATCATCGTCCGCACCATCCCTGATGGCGGAGTGCTCCGGCTCAAGGACATCGCCCGCGTCGAGCTCGGGGCCGTGAACTACAGCACCAGGTCCTCGCTCGACGGCAAGCCCTCCGCGCTGCTTGGCATCTACCAGAATCCCGAGGCCAACGCCCTTGCCGTCGCCGAGGGCGTGCGCAAGGTGATGGCCGACCTGCAGCCCTCCTTCCCCGACGGCGTGCAGGGCGGCATCTGCTTCGACAGCACGCTCTTCATCTCGGCCAGCATCTCGGAGCTTGTGGAGACGCTCTTCGAGGCGATGGCGCTCGTGCTCATCGTCATCTTCGTCTTCCTTCAGCGGCTCAAGACGACGCTGATCCCGATGATCGCGATTCCCGTGAGCCTGCTCGCGACGTTCATCGTGCTGCTCGCGCTTGGGTTCTCGATCAACACGCTCTCCATGCTCGGCCTGGTGCTCGCAATCGGGCTGGTCGTCGACGACGCCATCGTCGTCGTCGAGAACGTCGAGCGAAAGTTCGAGGAGGGCGAGACTGACCCGCGGCGCGCTGCAAGCCGCGCCATGCGCGAGGTGATGGGTCCAATCGTGGCCACCACGCTCGCGCTTGTCGCAGTGTTCGTGCCTGCATCGCTGATGCCGGGCATGACAGGCCAGCTCTACAACCAGTTCGCGATGACCATCGCTGTGAGCGTGGTCTTCTCCGGGATCAACTCCCTGACGCTGAGCCCCGCGCTCTGCGCTGCGCTCCTGAGGGGCGGCACCCATACGCGAGCCACGCGCGGACCGCTGGGCATCTTCAATGCGGCGTTCTCGCGGCTTGAGCACGGCTACGAGGCGCTCGTGGGCGCGCTCGGCCATGCGTGGAAGGGAGTGGTCGCTGCGCTGCTCGTGCTGCTTGCCGGAGCCGCGTGGATCGGCATGCGCTCGCCGACGGCCTTCATCCCCGACGAGGACAACGGCTACTTCTTCGTGCTGTACGAGCTCCCGCCGGGCGCATCACTCCCTCGGCTCCAGGAGCAGTCCGACAGGCTGCGGGAGATCATCAGCGCGCAGCCGGGCGTCAAGTCGGTCATCCAGATCAACGGCACCAACTTCCTGACGAACGCGAACCAGACATACTGGGGATTCATGATCCCAGTGCTCGATGACTGGGATGCCCGCGGCAAGGGAAAGTCCGCGTTCGACATCATCGACAACTGCAACCGTGCGTTCCAGTCTGTGCCCGGCGCCATCGCGTTTGCGGCGCCTCCGCCCGCGATCCCCGGCCTCGGCAATGTCGGCGGGTTCCAGCTGCAGATCAACGATCTCACAGGCGCCGGCGGAGACCAGCTCTGGGAGGTCGCGCAGCAGTTCCTTGCCAAGGCCCGTGCGACACCTGCGGTCACCGGCCTCACCACGACGTGGAGCGTCGGCGTTCCGCAGGTCTACCTCGAGGTCGACCGCACGAAGGCTGAGGCGCTCGGCGTCAATGTCGGCGACGTGTTCTCCACGCTTCAGGCGCAGTTCGGCTCGTCCTTCGTCAACCAGTTCAACCGCTTCGGCAAGGTCTACCAGGTCTACGTGCAGGCCGATGCGCCGAACCGCATGGCGCCGGCCGACCTCGACAAGCTCTACGTGCGCTCTCGTAGCGGCGGCATGACGCCCCTGGCGGCGTTCTGCGCGATCACGCCACGGCCAGGCGGCGATGTGGTCACCCACTACAACGCGATGAACTCGGTGCAGATCAACGGCAACACTGCGCCCGGGTTCTCCAGCGGCCAGGCGATCAAGGCCATGGAGGACGTCGCCGCCGCCACCATGACGAAGGGCTTCGACATGGAGTGGACGGGGATCATCATGCAGCAGATCGAGGCAGGCAACGCAGCGCCCATCGTCTTCACGCTGTCGATCATTGCGGTGTTCCTGCTGCTCGCCGCACAGTACGAGAGCTGGCTGCTTCCCCTGCTGGTCGTGCTCGCCGTGCCTGGCGCCGTGCTCGGCGCGCTGCTGAGCCTGCACTTGATGGGCAACCCGCTCGACGTCTACGCGCAGATCGGCCTGGTGATGCTCGTCGGGCTCGCGGCAAAGAACGCGATCCTCATCGTCGAGTTCGCCAAGGATGCGAGCGACCGCGGGGCCACCCCGCTCGAGGCTGCCCGCACGGCGGCACGCCTTCGCCTGCGCCCGATCCTGATGACGAGCTTCGCGTTCATCCTCGGTGCGCTGCCACTTGCCCTTGCCTCAGGTCCTGGCGCGAACAGCCGCCACTCGATCGGCTACGTGGTCGTCGGCGGACTGCTCATCGGCACCACCATCACCCTGCTGCTCACGCCGACTCTCTACGTGATCATCGAGACGATCCGCGAGCGGTTCGGTGGCGTCGATCCGGTGCGGGTGCGCAAGCGCATGGCCGAGGACATCCACTCGGAGCCCGCTCCCGGGCACGCAGGGTCCGATCGCGCAGCGCATGGCTAGCATTTCTCGGATGCAGGTCACCAGATCGCCGAGACGCCGGCACGCAGGTGCATGCGTGTGGGCGCTGGCATCGCTCGTTCTGGCGGCTACCGCTGTGCCGCTCGCCGGCTGCGCAAGTGCCCCACAGCCCACGTTGGATGCCTCGAAGGTGCGCACGAGCGTCCAGCTGTCCGCACGCCTTCTCGACGCCTCCGACACCGCCTCGGCCGCCTTCGACCGGGTCGTCAACCGGGCGCTCATGGACGGCGCAGACACCCGGACGCTCGCGTCCTCCATGCTGACTCGCGCCGAAGCCACCGGAAACATCCGTGCGCTTGCGCTTGGCGCAGATCCTGCTGGTGCGCTCGTGGACCTGTACGTCTACTCGAACTTGGCGCTGTGGGCGTGCGAGAAGCGCGTGCGCGCGCATCCCGAGCTGCCGCTGGTGCCATGTTCGGACACATTCGGCGTCCTGCAGCAGGACATCTCGGAGATCGCGCGCGAGTACATGACGCCTGAGAAGCTGGCGACCGTCGATCGGGCGATCGACGCGTGGAAGCAATCGCACCCGCAGCAGCTTCTCATCGGTCTCATCAGGCTCTCCGACCTTGCGAACTCCTCGGGTACGGCTCCAGTAGTGCTCGAGCAGGTGGCGCCGAGCATGTTCAGCCCCGTCACGGAGGCTGCGCAGCAGCTGCAGGAGGCGCGACTCCTCGGGTACCAGGCGCTGTGGCTTGCCAGCCGGCTCCCCATGTCCGTCAGCTGGCAGCTCGATGCCACCCTCTACGTCGCGCTCGCGAGCGAACCTGCGACCAAGGCCCTGAACAACGTCGAGTCCCTCAGCACGGAGATCTCGCAAGCCCACCAGGTGTTCGGAAAGCTGGCGGAGTCCAATGCGAGCCTGTCAGACCGAGCACGCGCACTTGGTGACCGGATCGATGCGCTTGAGAAGTCAGTTGCGGCATTGGGTGACGGCCTGGACAGCAACCTGGTCGGTGTCTCCACGTCGTTGGGCGGTCTTGGCACCGAAGTGCGCGAGCTTGATGGCGCTGACCAGCTGGCCACGCGCATCGTTCGGCAAGCGACATGGTCAGGCGTTGCGCTGATCGCAATCGCCGCAGGAAGCCTTGCGCTCGTGCTCTGGTGGCACAGGCACCACTCACGGCGTGCGGCGAGCACGTCGAAATGATGCAGCGCCCTTCGCGGTGACTGCGCACTCGCGGCCATCCGAACCATCGAGCGTGGCCTGTGGCGAGGCCGGACGCCGCTCAGTCGCGCGGACGGTCGCGCGGCGGCGGGAATGCGGTCACGGCCTGTGCGGGCGGCGTCTGAGGAAGCACGACAGGATCTGGCACCGGTGCCGCAGGGGACTCAGGAAGCTCGACCGTCCCCTGGGCGGTGGTACCGATCTGGATCCGAGCCGCACCGGACGGGTCCATGTACTGCGTCAGCGCATTGCCGCTCATCGTGGTGGCGATGCCGATGCGCTCCACGCCGCTGAGGTCCCACAGCGAGAGTCCGGTGTAGCCATCCGGCGACGTACGGGCCGCCATGCGTGACTTGCCGTCCTTGTCCCACCAGGCCATCGTCACATCGCCCTGCGCATCGGCCGAGACGCCGAAGCGTATGGCGGCCGATGGATCCTTCCATTGCATCTCGGCAATGCCTCCGGCGACCGTGCGAGCCTCCATGCGCTCCATGCCCAACGGATCCCAGAACGAGAGTCCTGAGTAGCCGTCCTTGAACGTGCGCATGCTCATGCGATTCTTGCCCGCGGGATCAACCCACAGCATGCCCGCAAATCCATCAGCAAGTGTGCGTGCCTCCATGCGGCGCGTGCCTTGCGGATCAGACCACGTGACCGCGCTCGAACCGTCAGCCGCGCTTCCGATTGCCAGTCGCTCCACGCCAGCGGCGTCGCGCACTGCGTAGGACGAGCGACCGTCGGCAAAGGTCGAGGCGGCGAGGCGCTGCTTCCCCGACGCATCGCTCCACGACACGCCGGCTTCGCCCTCGGCTGCAGCGAACACACTCGTTCGTGCCGTTCCCTGCCCATCGAGAAGCGTGACTCCCACGTTGCCGTCAGGCGCGACCCCCGCAAGCATCCGAGCACGCGAGTTCGCGTCAGACACACTGAGCCCTGCCGCCCCGTCCGCGGCCACGCCCAAGGTGGCCCGTGGTCTGCCGGCGGCGTCCATCCAGGCAGCGAGCGCCTGACCATCGCTTGCCGTGCGCAGTGCCACGCGCGGCTTGCCCGCAGTGTCGGCGAGCTCAAGCGCTGGGATGCCATCCTTGCCGGTCATTGCAGCGAATCGGCTCACGCCCTTCGAATCGGTCAAGCTCATCCGTGCCCCTTCGGACGATGCACTGAATGCCGCACGCGACACTCCAGCGCCATCCGACAGCGTCAGAGATGGCGTTGCCCCTGAGATGGCGACTTCAGCTGCACCATTAGGGGATGCGCCAACGACCATCCGACTCTTGCCTTCCGAGTCGCGAATCGACAGTTCCGATCGCCCCGCAGCCTCCATGGACATCCCTGCACGAATCGCCTTCGACCCGTCCGTCAGGCTGATCATGGCCCCGCCGTCCGCAGAGGATCCAATCGCCGCGCGCGGCGAGCCGTCCGCAGCGGAAATGGTCATCGACGCCGAACCATCCGCCTTCGCGGCCATTGAGGCCCGAACAGTTCCGGCGGAATCTGCAAACGCAAGTGATCCGCTCCCATCACCCGCCGTTGCCGCAACCAGTTGCGGCGACCCCTCCGCGCTGCGCCACGAGAGTCCCACCGCGCCTTGCGCATCGACGGTACCCACCAGTCGCTCGCGTCCCTCGGCGTCGATCACCACGAGCTCGCGCATTGCCAAGCGCCGGTACTGGCGATCCTCCTTCATGAGCACACGCACACCAACCCCAAGCGCAACTACCGTCACCAGCAGCACGCCGATGAGGATCTTGCTCCATCGTGCGCCCTTCTCGAGCGCCCGGATTCGCCGCATCAGGTCTTCATCCATGCGCGGCAGGGTAAATCACTCCGGAACGGTGTGTCGGGAAGCGGAGACCGCCCGCTCGGCATGCGATTTTCGGCTTGTAGGGCTTCCGCCTGCAGTAAAGTCCAAGAGCCGCCAGAAGTCAGGCGGGACTTCCTCAAACCCCGGGACCGGAGATCCATCATGGCCCATCATCACGACCACACGCTGCAGCGCCTCTTTGCACACCCGACCTCGCACAACATCCACTGGCGCGATGTCGTGCACCTGTTCGAGCACCTCGGCGCGCGCTGCGAGGAGACCAAGAAGGACCACCTGAAGGTCTTCCTCAACGGCAAGGAGATGAGCTTCAAGGTCCCGCATGCGGGCGGCCACACGCTCGAGGACAATCACGAGATCTCCCTGATCCGCAAGTTCCTCAAGGAGTGCGGCTGCGCCCCGGCGGCCGAAGGGTCGCACTGAGCCTTGCCTGCGGCGATGCTGCGGGCACCCAGCCGGTCCTCGCGGCATCTGGTCAGCCGGACGAGGGTGCGTGGCGCGCAGAACGGACTTCGGATCCTCGAGCAGGATCCGCCGCGGCGGCGCGGCGCAGTGCCTCGCGCCAGGGCATGCCACCAGCGGGGTCAACAGCGGTCCAGACCGACGCGACGCTGATGTGACCCTCGGTCACGGTGCCCGTCTTGTCCGGCATCACAGGGCGGGGCTGCGCACGCAGTTCGATCACAGACCCCGCTATGCACGAGCACGCCCGCGCGCTTCACGCGCATCGGAGGCCCCGCTGCAGGGCTGCCTGCCAGCACTGCGGCGCCCCGCACCGTCAGCACGGACCGAGACTCGCCGTTCAGCCGCTGCGTATCCACATACGCGGATTCGGCATCGAACACACCATCCGCCGGCACCGAGTCGCCCGCAGCCACCTCCACCACAGCGCCCGGCTGAAGCGCATCCGTGGGCACCCACTCGATGGGTCCAGATTCAGCACCCACGCCCCTGTCAGCGCCACAAGTGCCCTTGCATCTTGATTTCGTAGGAGCTTCCGGATTCACCTGTGAAATCTTGGACGATCTAGTCATTTATAGGTCATTTATAGGACTATTGTGCCGACCGTCCGGTTCCGCTGGCGGAACTTGTGCGCCGCAGCGGGGTTACCCTCCGATTCAAGGAGCCAGTCATGAGTTCGACACCTGAATCCACCGGCTACAACCAACTCGAGGCAGAGTTCCACAAGCGCGAGAAGGAGGCGCTCGCAAAGCTCCGTGCCGACCTCGACGCCAAGCGCAAGGCCACCCAGCAGACGGCCGCGCAGGCCGCTCACTGGATGCGCTGCCCCAAGTGCGGAGGGAGGATGCAGGAGAAGTCGCTCGAGAACGTGATGGTGGACCAGTGCTCAAGCTGCAACGGCGTCTACTTCGATGCCGGCGAGCTCGAGCTGCTGATCAAGCACAGCAAGCCCGGTGGCACCCTGCTGAACCGCCTCTTCGGGCGCTGATGCACAACGGGTGGGCTGTGTGGGTTGACTCTCGGCAAGGGAGACCGGGACAAGGCTGTGGCGTGTGGCCCTCCCTGCCTCGGATCTGGATTGCCGCATCCATCATGCACGCCGCCATCGGGTGCAGCGCTCCGCCGCTTGTCGCTCCCGCGCCTGATCCCACTGCAACCTCCAACGCGTTCCGCGCAGGCGACGTACATCCCATCTACCGAATCCCCTCGATCGTGCGCTGCGCAGGCGGCACGCTCGTCGCGTTTGCCGAGGGACGCAGCACGCTCGCCGACAACGGATCGAATGACCTTGTGTGCGTCCGCAGCCGCGATGGCGGAAGGACCTGGACCGCACCTGACACCATCCTCGACCTTGAGGGGCGGAGCCTCAACAACCCCTGCGCAATCGCGCTCCGCTCAGGTCCCCATGCAGGTCGCATCGTCCTGATGGCGCAGAGCTACCCGACGGGCTGCGGCGAGGGATGCGTGCAGGAAGGACTGGTGCCGGGCCGCGACTGCCGCTCGATCGTGATGCACAGCGACGACGGCGGGCTCACGTGGAGCGATCCTCGCGACATCTCCGAGTCAGTGAAGCGCGCCACTGGCGCCACAAGCGTGGCGTGCGGCCCGGGCGTCGGCGTCCAGCTCCGCAGCGGCGCGCACGCCGGAAGGCTCGTGATGCCGTTCAACGAGGGACCCGCGTGGTCATGGAACGTGTACGCCGCCTTCAGCGACGACAGCGGCGACACGTGGCAGATGGGCGAGATCGCTCCACGCGCCTGCGATGCGCGCCCCAATGAGGTGCAGGTCGCCGAGTGCAGTGATGGCTCGCTGCTGCTCGTGTCGCGCCGGTTCGGCGGCGTGGCGCAGCGACTCACGGCACGAAGCGCCGACGGTGGCCAGTCGTGGACCCCTCTCGTGCCTGACGCTCATCTGCCCGATCCGAGCTGCATGGGAGGGCTGCTCGCCATCGGCGGCGCGGACAACGCGCTCGTATGCACCGGACCGTCCGCCATGACTGCGCGCATGCACGGGAAGGCGTGGCTGTCGAACGACTGCGGCGTCACATGGGATGCAGGCGCCACAATCGACGCGGGTCCCTTCGCGTACAGCGTGCCGGTCGAGATCGCACCAGGCGAGATCGGCATCCTGTGGGAGGCGGATCTCACCGGGACGATCCGGTTCACGCGACTCCCGATCAGAAGTCCATCTTGATGCCCGCGTAGACGCGGAGATCGTCCGGGTTCTCGCCCGACGGCACATTCGACTGGTACTGGTAGCGCAGACCGCCCAGGAACGACATCCCGAGTGACGGATCGATCTTCACGCTCCACTCAAGCCGGGACAGCAGCAGATAGTCGCTGAAGTCCTCGAACTCGGGAGCGATCCAGCAGCTTGCCTCGAGCGCCTGGAACTCGGAGATATCCCACTTGCCCGCCAGCTCCATGTACAGCTCCGCACGAGTCTCGTTGATGCTGCCGAACTCGCGCGTGGCACCGGCGCCGATCTTTCCGGTAAGGACCAGCGGAGCCTCTCGGAAGAACCTGTATCCAACTCCACCCCAGCCCGAGAGCCGCTGCTCCCACCCCTCGAGAGGCGCCATCTGACCCTGCACCTTGCCGAACGCGAGCCATGACGAGTCCTTGAAGAAGTAGTCGTACACGCCAGTCAGCAGCAGGTTGTTGTCGGTCGTCGAGCTGTTGACCGTGCGGAAGAAGTACTCGCCGTCCACCTTGAACTTCTCGACATCAGGATCCTCGTACACGGCGCTGCCGGCCACACGGAAGTCGAGCTGCTCGTCGCTGGCGTCGACGTAGTTCGCATTGGCAGCCAGCGAGAACTTCCACTTCGACGGGATCGGCTCGTCGACCTTGGAGGCATCGGCGTCAGGCGCTGCCGCGGCATCGCCCTTCGCCGCCGCCTTCGCATCGTCCTTCACAGCCATGTCGCGCGCGCCCGCAGCGCTCGACGCCTGCACGTCGAGCACGGTGTCCTGCGTCTCGGCCTTCACGAATGGAGGCTCCTGCGGGGCCATCGCGGCCGTAGGGGCCATCGCGGTCACGTTGAGCCGCTGCAGCGTCAGGTCGCCAAGCACAGGGTGACGGACCACAATCGCCTCTGGACTCTCGGAGACGAGCGTGCCGCGAATCACGTCACCGCCCACAAGCCGAAGCGTCACGGGCGTGCCGGACGCGATGCCGGCATCGATCTGGGCTGGTGCAGCCGTGCGGACGGGTGCCGCATGGGCCACGCCCACCACCAGCAGCGATGCGATCAGGGAGCCGATTGAGCGAGCGCCACGCATAGGTGGCGAAGAATACGCCGATCCGGTCGGACAGTCACCGCCTGCCCCGACCGGTGCTCAGCGCCCCGCGGGCTCGGCGGCCGGGGCCTTGTCGCGCGCGAGGTAGACCGTGCTCGACGGGAACGCGAAGCCCGTCCCAGCACCCTCCACGGCCTCCATGATCTCAAGCAGGATGGCCTGGCGCGCCTGCAGGAACTCCTCCCAGTCACGCGTGCCGATGAACGCCTGGATCTCCACGTCGAGGCTCGATGCGCCGAACCCCACGAAGCGCACGCGGATGCCCTCGGGCAGCACGCGCGGATTCCGCTTGAGCAGCGACTCGCACCGCTGCAGCACCTGAACCATCTCCTCACGCGAGGTCTCGTAGCGCAGCCCGATCGTCATGTGCAGTCGCATGCGGTCACGAGCCGCGAGCGACTCGACCTCCGCGGCGGCAAACTGGCTGTTGGGGATCGTGACAAGCGTGCGCTCGGGCGACCTCAGCTGCACGGAGCGCATGCCGATGCGCTCCACCGTCCCCACGCGAGGTCCGATGCGGCACGTGTCACCCACCCGCACGGGCTGATCGGCCACAATGCTCACGCCTGCAAAGATGTTCTCGATGGTCCGCTGCGCAGCAAGCGAGATTGCGATGCCGCCGATGCCGAGTCCCGCAAGCACGCCTGTCATGTCGAAGCCTGCCGCCGTCGCCGCAATCACGACACCCAGAACCCACGCGAGCACCTGCAGCGTGCGCCGCACGAGCATGATGACCGCGAGCATCCCCTGCCGACCCGCTGCGAGTGCGCGCTCCTGAAGCGCCACCGCACCACCCGTGATCGCGCTTGAGATGGCCCACGCGGCCACAAGCGACCCCACCGCCATCGTGATCATGCGAAGCGCATCGTGCGCAGGCACGGACAGCTCGAGCGCACCGGCGCCGGCCCGAAGCACCAGCAGTGCCGCAAACCACCGCAGCCCGCTCCGGCTCGCGTTGAGCATCCGCCATCCGATCGCCTGCCACCCCGTGTCGCGAGAGGCCGAACGGACGACCCACTCGAGCAGCGGCGCGCACACGAGCGCAGCGAGCCATCCGGCCACCAGCAGCAGCGCGACTGCGATCCACTGCCATGCAGCCACCTCGAGCACTCGTGTGTCGATGAGCATGCGGGGCAGCATCTCCACGATGGGTCCGTATCCATGCGCGGACCAGAGCATGGGAAGGGCCTCCATGGTCGATCCGGAGAATCGCCACATGCCGTCCGCTCCGCGCTCGACATCGATCGGCACGTCGAGCTCCCCTGCCGTCACGGTGCCCACCCGGTCGAGCGCCGGCGGCAACTCGTCATCCTCCATGCCGAGCGGGCTATCGCTGAGCGCATCGAAGTTCACCCAGAGGCACCGGTCGAGCACGACCTTCAGGCGCCGTGCATCGGTCGCATCGCCTCCGTCGAGGTACCTCGCGGCCTCGTCCCACTGACCCGCGCGCCCCGCCAGGATGTACGCCTCGAGCGCAGCGCGCGGAGACCCGGCGGAAGCGCCGGCTGGAGCCGCAGGAACATCTCCGTGCGCGCCAAGGGCCGCACCCAGCCACACGATCACGCACCAGGCTCCCAACCGCAGATGTGTGCTCATGGGCGGGAAGGGTACGAACGCGGATCCGCCGTGTCGACGTGCGCCCACGCTGGGACTACACCAGCAGGAGGCACACCACGGTGACCATCGCCGCCGCAATGATGTTGAGCACAAGCCCAGCCCTCAGCATCGAACGCACCGGCACGCATCCCGTCGCATAGACGATGGCGTTCGGAGGTGTCCCCACAGGCAGCATGAACGCGTAGCTCGCGCCAAGCGCCGCTGCAATCACGAGACGTTCCGCGGGCACGCCCAGCCCTGCGGCCATGGCGCCAACGATCGGCACTGCAGTCGCCGTCAGCGCCGTGTTGGATGCGATCTCGCTCGCGAACACGAGCACCAGCACCACAATCAGGATGAGCAGCGGGGGCGGAAGCGTGCCGAGCCCGGTGAGCGACGTGGCGATCGCATCGGACACCCCCGTGCGCTGCATGGCATCTGCAAGAGCCAGCCCGCCACCAAAGAGGAGGAACACCCCGAGCGGCAGTCGCCCGATGTCGGACCATGGCACCACCGTGGCCGCGGTCCCTCGACCTGCAGGAACCGCCAGCAGCACCATCGCCGCTCCCACCGCGATCTGGCCATCACGGAGCCGCACCCCAGTCCACGGCGCCAGCAGCGGCGACGCGACCCACGCGACCGCAGCGCAGGCGAACACGGCAAGCGAGATCCACGCAGCTCGCGTCATGGGTGCACGCTCAGCGAATGCAGCGGCATCGCGCGCAGGTGCACGCAGGCCCGTGCACGGGAACAGGATGCGGAATGCGACCAGCGATGCGGCAATCATCGAGAGGCCGAGCGGAACGCCGAAGGAAGCCCACTTCGCGAATGTCATGGAACCGCCGCTCTCGCGGATCCACTCTGCCGCGATCGGGTTGGGCGGGCTGCCAAGAAGCGTCATCGCACCGCCGATGCTCGCCCCATACGCGACTGCCAGAAGCACGGCCTGCTGGAACTGCCGCATCGGCCTTCGGTCCACCGCCGGATCGGTCTCGCCCTCTGCCGGCTGTGCCGCCGCAAACCATGCGATCGCCGCCATCGCCAGCGGAAGCATCATGGCGGTGGCGGCAGTGTTGGAGACCCAGGCGCTCACGAGCGCCGTCGTGACCAGGAATCCCGCGATCACGCGTCCTGGTGCATGGCCAACACGCGACAGCACCATCGACGTGAATCGCTCGCCAAGCCCATGCCGCTCGATGGCGAACGCGAT
>JBIKNS010000042.1:0-14652 GCA_044358545.1 Phycisphaerales bacterium
CGACGCGATGCGCTGGCGCTCGCGTTCGGTCTGGAGCTGCGCCTCGCGGGCGTGCTCAAGCGCATCGCGCGCATCGGAGACCTCGGCAGCGCGAGTGGCGCGCGCCTCTTCCGCGGTGGCGTGGGCCGACTCTGCTGCCTGCAGCTGGGCAGCGGCGTCGCGCTGCGCGGATGCAGATGACTCAAGGCGGTTGGTCAGCTCTGCCATTCGCTGGTCCAGCGAGCCGATAGCGGCGGCATCCTGGTCAAGCGCACGGCGGGTGTCTGCGAGGGACGTCTCGCCGTACTCGGCGCGTTGCGCCGCCTGCTGCATGGCTGCATGCGCCTCGAGGCGCTCGCGCTCCGCAGACTGCTGGCGGCGCATGACGGAGTCTCGGGCCGCCTCCGCCATCCGCTTCGCATCCTCGGCACGCTCGACCTCGCCGGCCATGCCGTTGCGCGTCGCGTCCGCGTGGGCGACGGCTTCAGTGAGCGACTCGAGCCGTGTGCGCCCGTCGAAGTACTGGTCCTCGAGCAGTGTGGAACGCAGCGCCCGTCGCCGCGTGTCCAGCTCCTTGAACCGGCTTGCCTTCTCGGCCTGGCTGCGCACGATGCGCAGCCGCCGCTCGGAGCCCGAGAGCTGCTCGCGCACGAGCACCAGATTGCGCTCTGCGGCATCAAGCTTCCGCGAAGCCTCCTCCTTGCGCGCACGGAACTTGGCCACGCCAGCGGCTTCCTCAAGGATCGCGCGGCGCTGCGCAGGGTTGGCCTCGAGGAGGGCCGCCACCTTGCCCTGCTCGATGATGGAGTAGGCATCGGTGCCGATGCCCGTATCCATGAAGAGCTCCTTGATGTCGCGCAGCCGCACCTTGCGTCCGTTGATGAGGTACTCGCTGCGGCCGTCGATGTAGAGCCGGCGCGTGACCTCCACCACATCCTGGTCCACCGGCAGTGCACGGTGACGCACCTCTGCGCGCTGCACCACCGTGTCGAACTCCTCGTCCGGAGTCTGCGGCTCGCGGTCGCTGGCGCCGAACTCGGCCAGCTCGGCATGCCTCTCAGCGGCCGGTGACAGCTCCGCTGGCTCGACACTCGGCGACTCGCCGATCGCATCGCCCTCGAGTGCCGCGCGCGGCTTGGCGAGCACCGGGTTGTCGAACACGAGCGTGACCGTCGCGCACCCCATGGGCTTGCGCACAGCGCTGCCCGCGAAGATCACGTCCACCATCGCGCTTCCGCGCAGGCTCTTGGCGCTTCGCTCGCCAAGCACCCACCGAATGGCATCCACGACGTTGCTCTTGCCGCAGCCGTTGGGACCAACGATGCCGATGATCGGCTCGTCGAATGGGAACTCCGTGGTGTCCGCGAAGCTCTTGAAACCGCTCAGAATGAGCTTCGATAGACGCATCTCCGACCTCCTGTCGCCAGCGCGGGCACCCGTCCATGGGTCCGCACGACGCGGGCTTATCTCGGCACAGTATCTCGCCTCGGGGCCTGAGTATCAAGACCTGCCGCGGGCTTGAGCGGATCGGCAGCAATGGTGGGTCGCACGGCACCTGCCGTGGGAGCCTCCTCGGCTTCCTCTTCCTCCTCGTACTCCGGGCGGGCGTCGCGGGGCTTGTCCTCGTCCGCCTTGACGATTGACGCCAGGATCCGGTCCTGCTCCGCCTTGAAGTCGGCCTTGATGTAGCCCTTCTTCCAGATTTCATGAAGAGCGCCGATCGTCTCGCTGTAGCTCATGCCCACACCGGGTGCGGGACGATCGACGGTGGTGGTATGCCCGAGGAAACGCGCCACCTCGGCCACCTTCGGCTGCACAAAGTCGGTCAGGGGCGGCAGGCCCTCACTCGGTCGGTAGAAGACCTCAAGCGACTTCTTGCCGTCATCGCCCTTGAACATCAGGCGGCCGGACCACGCGGTCAGGGTCATGGGTCGCACCACCTCGAGGTCGGTGCCGAAGATCGCGATGCGCGGCTCGCCCGACTGCGAGACGTAGATCATGGGTTTGGCACTCGGCACCACATCCACCCGGAAGCGGCCGCTCACGTCCTGGCTCTGAACGATCGGGTCGTTGCGGTCGCGCAGTTCCTCGAACGCGGTCAGCCTCACGTCGATGTCGTCATCCTCGAGCAGGCTTCGCAGCCCGAGGTCCACGGAGGGATTGGACGACATCCTTCCGAGCAACCGGACCGCCTGCACGCGTACGCGTCCTGAGCCGTTGCGCGCGAGGTCGAGCAGGTGAGAGACAGCGAGCGCGTCATCGAGCTTTGCGCCGGCATCGAGCGCCGCAAACCGCGGCTGCTCCTCAGGGAAGGTGTAGAGCGGGCGCACCGCACCAAGGCTCTTCTTGCCAAGCGCCTGCCAGCGCAGGCTCGCGGCGGAGGCTGCGCCGGGGTTGTTGCTGACGCTGCGAGCCACCTGGGAGGCCAGCTGCTCGATGGGTGCGGTGGTGATCGGGGTGTGCCGAAGGACCTGAATGAACTCGTCCGTCCGGTCGCGCCACGACGGCGGGATGTGGATGTCGATCAGCTCGCTGCTGCGGCCGCGCGCGGTGTCGTCCTTCTGCGTCTTCTCGCGCGGGAAGTACGAGTTGATCGCGTTGGCGATGAGCCGTGCCCTCGCGTGGCTTGGCGTCGAGAGGCGCAGCTTCACCGTCATGTCGCGCGTGACCTCGCCTCCATTGAGGATCCGGCCGCTCATGCGGTTGACGGTGTCCACAATCTTGCCGCTCTGGTCCGCGAAGGGATTGATGACAATGGGTCCGCGTCCTTCGGCCATCGGCCGAGCCTGCTTGCTGCCCGCGATGAGGAGGCCCGGGCGGAGGTCGCATGTCCAGAGCTTGCCGCCCTCGAGGCTCGTCGTGGCTGTGCCCGGCGCCACGTACACCCGAAGGTCGAACTTGGTGCCCTTGACGGACCCTGGATTGATGACGCCTTCGATCACGACGATGGCCGTGTCCTCCGAGTCGAGAAGGGACTCGGGGGTGAAGTTCACCTCTGCGACCGTGGGGTCGCCTACACCGCGGCGCGCGAGGTCCTGAATCATGTGCTGCCGCACCTCGTTGGGTGCGATGCGGCTCCCGGTGCCCTTGAGCCCGACCACCACGCCGTACGCCCGAACGACCGCGGGCTCGTAGCCGACAACCATCGTCTCGGCGGCCACCGTGCCGCGCATGATCGGATCCGCGTCGATCTCGAAGCTGATCGGATCCGCGCGCTTGGTCTGGACCGTCGGATCGGCCTTTTCGATGTTCGAGCATGCGACTGCGACCACGCATGCGACGGCCACGCTGCAAAGCGCAACGGCATGGCGCAGCGTCCGTGGTGTGAGTCCTGTGAGTGATGCTGCAGGCATGTTCGCGGGCACGCGTCGGGACAGTGAGCGCTGCAGGACTCGAACCTGCGACACCCGCCGTGTAATGGCGGTGCTCTGCCAACTGAGCTAAGCGCCCGAGGGCGCGATGGTAGCGCTCGCGGCGACCTAGACTTGCGCGGACGTGTCCGATCCGAGCCAGCGCGAGCAGGGGATGGATGAGGTGACCGGTCTCGCCGGACCACCCGTCGCCGTGACGTTCCCGGATGACCTTCCCGTCGCGCAGCGACGCGAGGAGATCGCTGCGGCGATTGACCGGCACCAGGTGATCGTGGTCCAGGCCGAGACGGGCTCGGGCAAGACCACCCAGCTGCCCAAGATCTGCCTTGCGATGGGGCGCGCGGAGCAGGGTGCCATCTGCCTGACGCAGCCGCGACGCATCGCTGCCCGATCGGTCGCCACGCGCATCGCGCAAGAGCTCTCGTCCCCGCTCGGGTCCGTGGTCGGCTATCAGGTGCGGTTTGACTCGCGCGCGGAGGCTGGCACGTCGATCAGGGTCGTGACGGACGGGGTGCTGCTCGCGCAGCTCCGCCGCGATCCGCTTCTGTCCAGGTACGGCACCATCATCATCGATGAGGCGCACGAGCGCACGCTCAACATCGATTTCCTGCTCGGGTGCCTCGCGCGCATATGCCAGCGCCGGCCAGAGCTGCGCGTGATCGTGGCGAGCGCCACCATCGACGCGGCGCGCATCGCGGCACACTTCGGCGGCGCTCCGGTGCTGTCGATCGATGGTCGCCTGCATCCTGTCGAGATCCGGTGGCGGCCGGTCGATCCTGAGGCTGAGGACGAGATCTCTCAAGCGGTGTGCGCTGCGGTGGATGAGGCGCTCGCGGCCGTCGGGCACGGCGATGTCCTGGCATTCCTTCCCGGCGAGCGCGAGATCCTCGACTGCGCGGAAACCTTGCGCGGGCGCACGGACATCGAGGTGCTGCCGCTGTACTCGCGCATCCCTGAGGCGGATCAGGACCGCATCTTCGCGTCGTCAAAGCTGCGGCGCGTGATCCTCGCGACCAACATCGCCGAGACCTCCGTCACGGTGCCGCGCGTGCGGGCGGTGATCGACTCGGGGCTCGCGCGCGTCAAGCGGTTCAGCGCGCGCAGCCGCATCCAGCGACTGCCGGTCGAGCCCATCTCGCAGGCGAGCGCCACGCAGCGTGCCGGACGGTGCGGGCGCATCGGTCCGGGGGTATGCATCCGCCTCTACGACGAGCTGTCCCTGTCGCGCCGACCCGAGTGGCCGGAGCCGGAGATACGACGCACCAATCTTGCCAGTGTGCTGCTCCAGATGGAGTCGCTCGGGCTTGGCGCTCCCGAGTCATTTCCGTTCATTGACGCGCCATCGCCGCGCGCGATCGAGGAAGGCCGGTCCACGCTGATGGAGCTGGGCGCCTTCGATGCGCAGCGCCGCCTGACCGCGACTGGCCGGCAGATGGCGCGGCTGCCGATCGACCCTCGCCTCTCGCGCATGGTGTTCGAGGCCTCCCGCGAGGGATGCCTGGACGATGCACTTGTGATCGCGGCAGCACTCTCGGTGCAGGACCCTCGCGAGCGCCCATCAGGGCAAGAGCAGCTCGCGGATGCTGCGCACACCCGCTGGCGGCAGCCCGACGGCGACTTTGCCGGACTGCTCCGACTGTGGCGTGCGTGGGCCGATGCGCGCGCCACCGGCGGCAGCGGCAGTCAGAGGCGATGGTGCAGGGAGGGGTTCCTCTCGCACCGCCGCATGCGGGAGTGGGGCGATGTGCATGCGCAACTCGCGAGGCTGGTCGGCGACCGCATGGGCGCGCCTGAGCGTGCCGCGCCGCCTGAGGGACCCGCGCGACTCGATGCGCTGCACCGGAGCGTGCTTGCGGGATTCCTGTTCCAGGTGGCGGAGCGCACCCGCGCGGGCGAGTACGTGGCCGCTGGCGGTGCACGGTTCCGCATCCATCCCTCCTCGGCACTGGCGAAGTCGCTGCCTCGCTGGGTCGTCGTCGCCGAGATTGTCGAGACCACACGACGCTGGGGGCGCCTTGCGGCCCGTGTGCGACCTGCGTGGATCGAGGGGATCGCGCCGCACGCGGTCCATCGCGTCACATCCGAGCCGCACTGGATTCGCGCCACTGGCCAGGTCGCGGCGTGGCAGCGCGTGACGCTTGGCGCACTGACGGTGATGCCTCGGCAGCAGGTGCCCTACGGTCCGCTCGACCCAAAGGGTGCGCGAGACATCTTCATCCAGAGTGCGCTCGTGGATGGCCAGGTTCCCAACGAGCGGCCGGCATTCATGGTCGCGAACGATGCGCTGCGTGAGTCCATAGAGGGGTTCGAGCGGCGGGCCCGGCGTCCGCTTCTTGCCGATGCGGAGGCACGCACCGCCTTCTATGACGCGCGCGTCCCCGAGCATGTGCACAGCTGGCCAAGCCTGGTGCGGTGGCTCGCCAAGGCGGAACGAGAAGGTGGCAGCATCCTGCGCATGCGCGAAGCCGACCTGCTCAGGGATCCGCTCGCGGTACGCGATGACGGGCTGCCTGATGCGATTGACACCGGTGCGGTGACCGTGCCAGTCCGCTACGAGCACGCTCCCGGAAGCGAGATTGACGGGGCCACCATCCGGGTGCCGCGCGCGGCCCTTGCCGGCCTCGACGTGGAGCGCCTGTCGTGGGGGCTTCCCGGGCATCTCGTGGCGCGCATCGAGGCACTGATACGGACACTTCCCAAGCACATTCGCGTGCGGCTGCAGCCTGCCCGGCAGGTCGCCGAGGGCGCGGCGGAGTCGCTCGCATTTGGCGAGGGTTCCCTCACTGACGCGCTTGCCAGCCACTGCTCAGGCGTCGCAGGGCTTCCGATCTCAGCCACTGACTTCGCTGTGGCGTCGGTCGATCCTCACTTGTCGATTCGCATCGAGATCATTGGTCCGGACGGCCACTGCATCGCGAGCGGTCGTGACGTGACGGCACTTGCGGCGGCGCACCGGCCTGATGCGAAACTCGACTTCGCGGCACTCGCTGCGGCGTGCGCTTCTCGCGTTGTGCTCGATGGCACAGTGCCGGACCGCGTGTCCATGCCATGTGCCGATGGGCTTTCGATTGACGCGTACGCGGCACTCGCGCCGCCGGAATCTCGTGCGCCGGTCACGCTGCACCCCACCCCCTGGGAGGCCTTCATCGCGCACCGGGAGGCGGCCGTCGCCCACGTCGTGGCACGCATCAACGCGCCAGTGCGCCGCATCGCGGAGCTTTCGCGCGACTGGATCGCCGCCGCCACGATGGCTGGCGCCCACGGCATCGCCATGTGCGTGGCGCGGCGCGCCATCGACGAGAGCGATGGCATTCCGCGCAGTGCGGCCAGCCTGCGCGCCATCGGAGACGCAGTGCGGGATGACGCGAATGTGCTTTCAGCGCGCGTGTCCGAGGCGCTGCATGCGTGCCGCATGCTGTCCGAGTCGCTGTCAGAGGCGCGCGAGGCGCTTGAGCAGTCGCCGCACTGGGTCGACGCCCACGCGTCAGCGCTCGAATCGCACCTCAAGTCGCTGGTTCCCGACGGGGCGGTGGCGCACGCGAGGTGGGAGCGGGTCTGCCGCCTGCCCTTGTGGGTGTCAGCGATTCCGATCCGCCTGAGGAAGTGCGTCAAGGCAGGCCGGGCGACGTCTGCGGCCGTGGAGGGCTCGGACCTTTGGCGCGCCCGGTCTGGGTCGGTGGCGCGTGCGATGGATCAGGGCGCCCTGCGGCTCGCGGCCGGAGTGGCGCCGCGCGATGCATGGCGCGCGATCGAGGCATTCCGCGATCTTGTGGAGGAGCATGTCCTGTCGACGCATGCGCAGGAAGTGCCGACTGCGCGGCCGGCGGGCGCATCGCGGCTCGAACGCGCGTGGTACGAGCTCACGCGCGCAGTGCGGATCCCGGCAGCGACCACGGCCTGAACTTCTCGTTGCGCCCGGAGAGCTCGTCGTGCAGCAGCGCGCGGCTTGGGCCAAGGCGGCTCGCGACACCCGAGTCGATGAGCGCTGATGAATCCGCAGCGCTGCACTGGAACAGCACGCGCCAGTCAAACTCCCGCAGCGTCGACCGGTCGACAGCCCGCGAGAGGCTCGCTCCATTGTCGATCCAGAGCCACGCATGGATGCCCAGCGCGGGGCCCTCGCGGGCGATGGCCCCAAGCACGCGGTCAGGCGCAGGAGGGGCGTCGCTCGAGCCAAACGAGTAGTCATCTTCGTTGCGGCGAAGCGCCCGCACGCGCTGCACGCCATGCACCATCACCAGGATCATCGAGTCCGTCACGCGCTGCGCCGACTCCCGCTCCGCGACGGACACGGCCACCGCGGCCAGCGCATCCGCGACATCCGATGCCCGGACAACACGGGCTCCAAGCCCGCAGGCAGCGGCGGCCCGCTCAAGCGCGCCATACGTCGGCTGGTCGGGCGTCGTGCTGTCGACGAGCACGAGCTGGGCGTGCCTGCACTGCGCGGCGACAGACTCGATCGCCGCAATCGCCATGGCCACCGCCTGCTCCTCGTCCTGCGAGATCACCAGCGCGTTCGCGCCACTGCGTCGCTGCAGTGTCATGTGCGTGGGCTCCGAGATGGCCACGGCCTCGCCAAGCCACACCTTCGGCGCGAGCGCATCCTGCGCTGCCGCATCGCGCTGCTGGCGCGCCTTCTGAAGCAGTCCGCACTCGGCAAGCTTCACTGGGGCATTGCCCTCGAAGATCACGATCGGCGCGCGGCGCGTCAGCGGCGCCGCCCGCGCCGCAACAGCATCGAGCCGCGCATCCCGCTCGCGGTCGCCGAGCCAGACCACCTGGAAGGGGCTGTTGCCCTCGAGCAGGCCGCCAGCATCGTTGTAGATCGCCTCGCCTGGCCGCGCGAGCAGCCGTGCGGCGAGATTGTCGTCGGAGAGGATCAGCTGCGAGTCGCTCTCGTTGCACTGCAGCGCGATACGCACGCCCATCTGGCCCATCGTGGTCCGCGCGATGGTGTAGGCGCCGCCGAGCGTCTGCGAACCGAGCACCGCATGCATGCCGAACGCACGGCCCTGCCGCACAATCCGGTCGAGCAGGGCGCTTGCCTCCTGCGCGACATGGTCGTCCTCGATGAAGAGCTCCTGGAACTCGTCAATGATCAGCAGGGCGCGCGGCATGGGATCGCCGGGTCGCGCAGCGCGGTATCCCGCAAGGTCCTGCACTCCGGCCGCACGGAACAGGTCGCCGCGGCGACGCAGCTCCGCGTCGAGCCCCTGCAGCACAGAGATCCCGAACTCCCGGTCGCTCTCGATGGCGACGACGCGCGCGTGGGGCAGCCGGTGCGTCGCGTACGTGCGGAACTCGACTCCCTTCTTGAAATCGATCAGCCACATCTCGACCTCGTCCGGCGAGTAGTGGAGCGCGAGGTTGGTGATCAGCGCATGCAGCAGCGTCGACTTGCCGCTGCCCGTGCGCCCCGCGATCAGCACATGCTGCCGCGTGCCTTCGCCCAGCACCAGGCGCTGAAGGCGGGTGGCGCCGGCGCGTCCGAGGGGCACGCTGAGCCGCCGCGCGCTGCTCTCCGTCCAGAGCGCATCGCCCGCGGGGGCGATGGCCGAGAAGGGCACCTCCACGCGCGTCGACTCTGCGGCCCGCTTGCCGATGCGCCGCACGAGCTCGATCGCGTCCGGCCCTGTGGGAGGCGCTGCCGGCGTCATGCGCAGTCCCGACAGGGGCGGGGTCCGCACGGTCCAGCCGCCCGCACCTGATGCGATGCACAGCGAGCGCTGACGCACCATCGCCAGATCGCACCCGGTCACATCCGGCTGCCGCGTGTCGCGCAGGATCAGCGTGTGCACTCCGCACCGGGCGCCGCCTGCAGCGATCGCCGACAGGCGCCGCGCGGCTTCCTCCGTAAGGGAGGTCGGGAAGTCGCACATGACCACGAACCTGTACGGTTCCGCGATCTCGCCTGCACGGCGGTTGTAGGCGTCAAGGCTCGGGAACTCGTCGCGCAGGTACTTCTGGATCACCGTCTCGAGGTGCTCCGATACGTCTGCGAGCCGCTGCTCGATGTGGCGCGGCTCGCTCCAGATGCGTCCTCCGATGATCGCATCGGACTCGTCCGCGAGGTGCATGAAGCCCGCAAAGCTCTCGCCCATGCCCACCGGGTCAAGCAGGAGGAACTGGACCTTTCCTGCGGGAAGCGACGTCAGCAGCCGCAGCATCACCTGATGCAGCACCGCGATGCCCGCAGCGCGCCCCGCGAGATCCGACTCGATGAGCAGCGATCCCCGCTCCGGCAGCGCAAGGCACAGCGGCAGCGCGGCATCGATGGGCGTGCCCGCGGGCCACGCGAAGTCCGTGTCCGTGGGCACCGCGCCGGCGATCGAAGGCAGATGCACATGCACCATGCCCACGGGTGCCGCGGGCGCAGCGTCTGCAGCGGTGGCGCTTCCACCGTCGCGCCACGACGCGCTTGCCCACGGCGGATGGGCCGTATCGGTGCGAGCGCTGCAGCGCTGCAGCGCATCGGCCCACTCGGCCTGTGCGGCGCGCCATGCCGCAGATGCCGACGTCCGCATCGCCGTGAGCTCGTGCGACAGCCGCCGCATCGTCGCGACGTGTGCGGCCATCTCCGCGGCCGACGCCTCGTCGTGCACCTTGCGCGCCGCATCGAGCGCCTTGGCGCACTCCTGCTCTGCCGCGGTGACCTCGGCCTCTCGCTGCGCGTCAAGTTGCGTGGCCACGCCGCCGTACTTCGCCTCGAACTCCCCAGTGAGCTCGCCCCGCCGTCGGGTGATGCGCTCGATGACGGGATTCCATCGCGCCTTCGCCCGGGCCACGGACTCGTCACGCTCCTTCTCCCGGGCACGCTCCTCGTGGGTGCGAGTGCGCTCGGCCTCCGCGAGCGTCCTCGTCGCGCATGCCTCAAGCGCCTCGCGTGCACCGCGCGCGGCGCTTGCGCAGCGGCGCACTGTGGCGGCTGCGCCGCTCCACAGCATGACGGACGCTGCGGTCGCGAGCAGCGCGGCGAGCCCGGCACCGGCGATCGCGCGTGAGACCGCCACCGATTCGATCAGCGGCAGGGGTACGGACACGTCGAGCGCGCTGCCGACGGCGAGGCCCAGTGCGGCACCGATGGACAGCGTCACGATGCACAGTCCGGCGAGGACGGGCGGTCGCGCCAGTCGCAGCATCCGCGCGCGCGCCATCTCCGCATGCGCCCGCTGCGCAGCGGTGACTGCCTCGCGCGCGATGTCGGACCACGTGGCTCCTGAAGGGGTTGCCATCGGCTCGGGCACTGCAGACCTCAGCGCCGCGCCATGCGCCGAGCGCCGCGCAAGCGTCTCCATCGAAGCCCATGCGATCCGCATTGACTCCTGGGCCGCATGCAGTGCCGCCTTTGTGCGCTCATACCGCTCGCGAGGGCCTTGCTCGCCCGAGTCGTAGATCGTCTCCGCCATCCACAGGGCCTTCTCGAGTTGAGACTGCGCCTCCTCGAGCTGGTTCTCCGCAAGGTCCTGCACCTTGCCAATCGCCTCCCGGTGCTGCTCCCGCATGCGCTCGGTGTGGCGGGCGTGCCGTCCCTGCGCGGCACCGATGCGCGCATCGCGGCGCTCGATCGCCTCGCGGAGCGTGCGGTCGCGCTGCTCGCGGATCTGCCTCACCGCCTGCGCGTGCCGTGACCTCTCGCGCTCAGGAAGCTCGGTGGCATGGCGCGCCATCTCGGCGCGCGACCTCTCGAGCGCTCCTGCGGCAGCCACAAGTCCCTCGTAGGCACTGTCCACCGCCGCGGCGATGCTCGCATCAGGCGCGCTCGAGCCGTCGGAATGCACGCTGCGAGTGTACGAGCCTGCCGGTTGACCGGCAGGGCAGCTACAGGTCGCGCGTTTCCCGGTGCACCAGGTGCGCGAACTGCTCCATGCGCTCCACCGCGAGCAGCGCTGCGCGAATGCGGTCATCGAGCGGGTCGATGCGATCGCGCTCGACCGACTGCGCGGCCGCGTCATTCCAGTCGCGCCGCACGTCTGCCCAGGAGAGCCGGAGCTCGCGCAGCGTCTCCTGCATCTTGATGCGGGAGGATGCGAGGCTCACGCTCCACCCCTTGCCGGCCACTCTGCGTCGCCGTCGCCCTCAGGCCCGTCTGGCCCATCCGCGGCGGGAGAGGCGGCCCCCAAAGACGCGCGCGGGGCTTCGCCTCGGGCACGTGCCGCACTCGCGATGTCAACTTCATCGCCGCGGTAGCGCGCAAGCGCCTCTGCCATGCGGGTGATCACCGCCTGTGCCTCAACCGAGTCATGGTCGATCCACGCGCCAAGAGGGCCAAGCCCGGCCTTGAGCAGCCCGACCTCGCGAGTCACCTCTGCCCTCAAGGCCCGAAGCCGGCGCAGGACATCCTCGATGCGGTCAAGTTTCGCCTTGGCGCGCTGCAGCGCCTTGCGCTCATCCACCACAGACACCTTGCCGCCATCGATCGCGGGCGTCATCTCCTTGCGGTAGAGGGCGCTCTTGGCGGCTGCGAGTGCCTCTGCGGCGCGCCGTCTCTCGGACTCCCACCGCATCGGACCGTCGCGCTCGACCCACGCGTCGATCGACTCCGCGTGGGACACAGCCTCCGACACGGCCTGCAGCAGCTCGGTCCGCGCCTTCGCGAAGAGCGCTTTCGCCCGCATCAGGCTGTCGATGTCGCGGACGTTGGCCTTCGAGTCCACGACGGGTCCGTCACTTCTGGTTCAGGTACTCGTCAATCCGGTCCGCCTTGCGCAGCAGGAACGGCACGTGCGACTCGCTCGCCTTGATGAACCTCTGGAGGACCTTCACGGTCTGCTCGAACTCCTCGACGAACTTGGCGTGCTCCTGGTCCCGCCATGTCTGCGAGAGCCCATTGAGCCGCACGGAGACCGTGGCCAGCCCCGACTGGAGGTCCGCGTTGAGCTTGCGCAGGTCCTGGGCGAACCTCCGGAGCTCTGCTGGATCGGCGACGGCCTTGGCCATGGCGCAATCATAGGTGCGCTGCGCACGCGTAGCCTCCGGATCATGATTGACGTGCGCGATCCTGCGACTGGACAGGTGATCGGCAGAGTCCGCGCAGGCGGCGCGCGGGAGGCGACCGAGGCGCTCGACCGCGCCGCGGCTGCGGGTCCCGCATGGCGGGCATGCCCGCCCGCGCAGCGAGCCGCCACGCTACGCAGGGCAGAGACGCTGATGCGGAAGTCCCGTGAGCGTCTTGCCGCCATCATCACTTCGGAGAACGGCAAGCCGCTTGACGAGTCTCGCGGCGAAGTCGACTACAGCGCCGACTACCTCGCTTCGGCGGCCGACGAGGCGGAACGTCTGCACGCCGAGAGCGTCCACTCGCGTCGACCTGATCGCCGGCTCCGCGCCATTCCGGAGCCTGTCGGTGTCGTCGGCGCCATCACCCCGTGGAACTTTCCGCTCGCGATGATCGCACGAAAGACGGCACCCGCGCTGGCGGCCGGCTGCACGCAGGTGGCGAAGCCCTCTGAGCTCACGCCACTGTCGGCGATCGCCTTCGCCGAGCTGCTCGTGGAGGCCGGACTCCCGGACGGCTGCGTGAACATCGTCACCGGCGATGCGGCATCTGTCTCTAGCGCGTGGTTCGCCGACGGCCGCATGCGCAAGCTGTCCTTCACGGGCAGTACCGAGACTGGTCGCATCCTCATGCATGCGGCCGCGCAGCACATCGTGCGCCTAAGCCTTGAGCTTGGTGGCCATGCGCCGTTCATCGTGCTTGCAGATGCGGATATCGACGGTGCAGTGGCCGCGGCCATGGCCGGCAAATTCCGCGTCGCCGGCCAGACCTGCGTCTGCCCGAACCGATTCATCGTGCATGAGAGCGTTCACGACGCGTTCGCGCAGCGTCTTGCGGCGGCGGCTGCGGCGCTGGTGGTCGGTCGCGGCAGCGATCCCGCCACGAAGGTCGGTCCGCTCATCGATGATGATGCCGTCTCAAAGGTGGAACGACACATCGCGGATGCGGTCACGGGAGGGGGAACGCTGCTGTGCGGCGGCGGCCGAGTGCGTGTCGAGGGCTGCCTCGATCGGTTTGTCGCACCGACGGTGGTCGCGGGCGTTCGGCACGAATGCCTCGCCTTCCGCGAGGAGACATTTGGCCCGCTGGCGCCGATCGCCCGCGTCGCATCCACGGACGCCGCCATCGATCTCGCCAACGCGTCGCCGTGGGGGCTCGCCGCGTACGTCATGACGCGCAATGCCGACACGCTTGAGCGCGTCGGTGCTGCGCTCCGCTGTGGGATCGTCGGCGGCAACGTAGGCGTCATCAGTGACGCCTACGCGCCCTTCGGGGGCTGCGGCTGGAGCGGTTTCGGCCGCGAGGGCGGCAGGTGGGGCGTCGAGGAGTACGTCAGCTGGACGTACCGCTGCGACGCCTGCTGACGCTCAGCAGGCGCACCAAGAGGGTGCGGGTCACGCCAGTGCGTCACCGGTCCTCGCGCGGGCACCTTAAGCCGACACTCACTCCTCCGAGTCGCCGAAGCCCTCGTCGTCGATCATGTCGTCGCCGAGATCGTCGATCACGCCATCGGCCTCGCCGCCGGCCTCGCCCTGCATGAAGCTGGAGAGGCGGCCCTTGCGCACCGGGTGCTGCAGCTTGCGCAGCGCCTTGCTCTCGACCTGGCGCACGCGCTCGCGCGTGACCTTGAAGATGCGGCCAACCTCCTCGAGGGTGTACGTGTACCCGTCGCCGATGCCGTAGCGCAGCTTCAGGATCTCGCGCTCGCGGTAGGTGAGGGTCTTCAGCACGTCGGCGATCCGCGCTCGGAGCATGTCGTTGGACGCGCTCTGGCTCGGTGCCTCCTGGCTCTCGTCCTCGATGAAGTCGCCGAAGTGCGAGTCCTCGCTCTCGCCGACCGGGCGGTCGAGCGAGATCGGGTGGCGCGCGACCTTCATCACGCGACGCACCTCCTCGACCTGCATCTTCGCGCGCATCGCGATCTCCTCGACGGTGGGCTCGCGGCCGAGCTCCTGCGTGAGGTTCTTCTGGATGTTGCGCAGCTTCGACATCGTCTCGATCATGTGGACCGGCACGCGGATGGTGCGCGCGTGGTCCGCGATCGCGCGCGTGATGGCCTGTCGGATCCACCATGTCGCGTACGTCGAGAACTTGTAGCCGCGCTTGTACTCGTACTTGTCGACGGCGCGCATCAGGCCGGTGTTCCCCTCCTGGATGATGTCGAGGAAGGGCAGGCCGCGATTGCGGTACTTCTTCGCGATCGACACCACCAGGCGCAGGTTGCCGCCGGAGAGGTCGCGCTTGGCCTGCTCGTACTCGGCAAAGATGCGGCTGAGCTGGCGCACGCGCGCCACCAGCTCGCCGGGC
>JBIKNS010000043.1:0-14479 GCA_044358545.1 Phycisphaerales bacterium
CGGCTACCCGTGGATGAGCCGACCTTCGGTGGCCAGTGCGGCCTCGTGGATCGACTCGTGCATCGTCGGGTGCGCGTGCACCGTGCTGATGATGTCCTCCGCAGTGGCCTCGAGCCTCTTCGCCAGGCCCATCTCGCCGATCAGCTCGCTCGCGTCCTCGCCGAAGATGTGCGCGCCGAGAATCTCGCCGTAGGGCTCGCTCGTGATGATCTTCACGAGCCCCTCGGTGGCTCCGACGGCAATCGCCTTGCCGTGGCTCTTGAGCGGGTACTTGCCGACCTTGATCTTGAGGCCCTTCTGCTTCGCCTCGCGCTCGGTCATGCCGATCGACGCGACCTGCGGGTTGCAGTAGGTGCATCCGGGGAAGGCGGCGTAGTCGACGCCGAGCGTATGGTGGCCCTTCATGCGCTCGACGCATGCCACGGCCTCCTCGCTCGAGATGTGCGCGAGCCACGGCGGCCCGACCACGTCGCCGATCGCATAGATGCCGGGCACGTTCGTCTGGTAGGTGGGCTCCGTCTTGTCGCGGTAGTCGGTCCAGATGTGGCCCTTCGCCGGGCCCGAGTCCCACAGCCTGATGCCCAGTGATGGCGCAAAGAGCCCGTCTATGCGCGGCTGCACGCCGATCGCCACAAGCACGACCTCGGCGTCGAGCTTCTCGACCTTGCTCTCGTCCTTGACGTTGAAGACGGTGACGGTGGCGCCCGACTTGCCCTTCTCGACGGCCTTCACGCTCATGCCGAGCTTGAACGACATGCCCTGCGCGGTGAACGACTTGAGCGCGGCAGCCGAGATGTCGTCGTCCTCGACGGGCAGGATGCGGTCCTGCATCTCGATGACGGTGACCTTGGTGCCGAAGGCGTTGTAGAAGTAGGCGAACTCCATGCCGATCGCGCCGGATCCGATCACGATCATCGACTCGGGGCGCTTGGGCAGCGTCATCGCGTCATAGCTCGACACGATCACCTTGCCGTCGCAGGGCGCGAAGGGGAGCTGGCGCGGCTTGGCGCCGGTAGCGACAAGCACGCGGTCCGCCGTGAGCACCTGAGTCGGCGCGCCCGACGCGGCCGAGCCGTCGTAGTAGCCGCCGGCGGACGTGCGCACCTCGACGGTGCACGGCTTCGCGCCAGTCTTGCCGGACACGATGGTCGCATGGCCCTGCACATGGTCGATCTTGTTCTTCTTGAGGAGGAACGCAATGCCGGAGTTCAGCTGCGCGGTCACCCCGCGGCTGCGGCCGATCACCTTCTCCCAGTTGACCTTCACCGAGTCGGGCTTCATGTCGAAGCCCCAGTGCTCGCCGTGGCGGATCGCCTCCATGTAGAGCTCCGCGTTGTGCAGGAGCGCCTTCGTGGGGATGCAGCCCCAGTTGAGGCACACGCCGCCAAGCTTGTCACGCTCGATGCAGGCCACCTTCATGCCCATCTGCGCAGCGCGGATCGCGCCCACATAACCGCCAGGTCCGCCGCCGATCACGATGAGGTCGTAGTGCTTTGCATCAGCCATGTGCATGCTCCGTGGAGGGCGGGGCATGGTAGGGACCGTCGCCCCGGTCCTGCTAGGATCCGACCCCCTTCGCGACCACCTTCGGATATCCGCGTGCGAACAGCCCTTATCAGCGACATCCACAGCAACCTGTCAGCCCTTGAGGCGGTGCTGGCGGACATCGCCTCCCGGGGATGCGACCGCAAGGTGTGCCTGGGTGACATCGTGGGATACGGCCCGGACCCCCGCGAGTGCGTCGACCTCGTGGCGCAGCACTGCGAGTGGAGCCTGATGGGCAACCACGACTTCGGGGTCCTCTACGAGCCCACCCACTTCAATGCCGCGGCCGAGAAGGCGGCGTACTGGACGCGGGGCCAGCTCGAGGCGGATGCCGGCAACGACCGCGAAGGCGCTCAGCGCCGCTGGGACTTCCTCGGAAAGCTGCGGGTTCGCGTGGCGATGGACGAGTTCCTCGCAGTGCACGGCACGCCGCGCCGCCCGATCAACGAGTACCTCTTCCCCGAGGACGCGCAGAAGGATGCGCGCAAGCTCGAGCAGATCTTCGACCGAGCCCAGCCGTCGCGGCACATCATGGTGGGTCACACGCATGTGCCGGGGGTGTTCGTCGACGAGCCGGATTTTGTGCGCCCCGACGACATGACCGATGCGACGTACTCCTTCTCCCCGGACGAGCGGGTGATCGTCAATCCAGGATCCGTGGGCCAGCCACGCGACCTTGACCCGCGTGCGAGCTACGCGATGCTCGAGTCGGATGCGGGTGGACGTGCGGTGAAGGTCCAGTTCATACGCGTGCCATACGACATTGAGCGGACGGTTGGCCGCATCCTCGCGATCCCGGAGCTCTCCAACTGGCTTGGCGAGCGGCTTCGCGAGGGCCGCTGACGGACACTGGCGGAGCATCCGAGATCTCGGAGGAGAACAGAGCCCATGCAGCCCCAGGCACGACGCGCACTCATCACCTTCATCGTTGTGGCCGCGGCGCTTGCCGTAGCGATCATCCTCGCGGTGGGTCCGGGCAAGTCGCGCGATGCCGCTGCGCCCGCCCCTGCCGCGCCGGATGCCGCGGTGCAGTCCGCGCCTGCGTCCGCACCCGCCGCGGTGAAGCCTTCAGATGCTCCGCCTGCCGCATCTCAGCCCGCTGCTCCCGCCGTCACCGTGGCTCGCACGCTTGTGGCGCGCGCGCCGTCCGAGGCAATCGAACTCCCTGCGAGCATCGGCTCGCTTGACGCGGGGCAGGCGCAGATGCGGGTGGACTTCTCGCCGAACGCCGCCGGCATCGCGCGCATCGTGTTTGCCGACATCTGGGACAGCGCAGCCGACTGGCGTGCCGCACGGGTGCACCATGCGGCCGTGAAGGCCGGCTCGGCCAATCCGCCGCCGATGCCGCCTGAGAGCGCACGGCACTCGATCGAGCCGCTGTCGACGCTTGGCGGAACGCAGGTGCCGCTCCTCGCGACTCACTCCATTGAGGTCGATGGTGTGCGCGTGAGCCTCTTCGGCAAGGTATGGAGCCAGACTGCGCCGGGCACCTTTGTCAGCGAGGTGTCGAGCGATGATGGCGCGGTGCGCCTGCGGATCACTCGCTCGTTCGCGATCGCGGAGGGTGGCGACGGATTCGACCTTTCGGTGGCGCAGCGTGTGGAGAATCTCGGGTCAGCGCCGGTGTCCGCGTCGCTTGTCCACTTCGGGCCTGGTGACCTGAGCCTTGAATCGGGCGCGCTGATGGATGTGCGCCGATTCCAGGTGGGCTACCTGCTCAGCGCAAAGCGTGATCCGGCGGAGAGCGCTGTCATCACGCACGACGCCGTGATCGAACGCGCCGAGGCGGTGAAGCGCGTGCAATCGGACCAGTTCACCCTCTGGCCCGGACAGGTCCAGCGTGACAACGGGGACCGCATCTCGTGGTTCGGAAGCACCAGCCGGTACTTCTCGCTGGCGATTCATGCGCCGTTGAGCGGCGCACCCGGCGCCCCCGCAGGATCCAAGTCGGCGGTCGGTTCGGTGGGAGAGATCCGCGCGCGCCTTGGCGACGAGCACCCCGCCGGCATGGCATCAGGTCCGGTGCTGTTCACGTACGTCTACTCCCCCTCGCAGCGGATCGAGCCGGGCGCGACAGGCGAGTGGCCGCTTGGCGCGTTCGCGGGACCGCTCGACCGGTCGATGCTCAAGGGCACCGAACCCTACAGCGCGCTGGGCATGGTCGGGCTGATCCTGTACCAGATCGGAGGATGCTGCTCATGGTGCACGTTCGCGTGGCTTGCGAACGTGCTCGTCGAGTTCCTTGCGCTGCTGCATGACTACGTCGTCTTCGACTGGGGCCTGGCGATCATCGTGCTGGTGATCGTGGTGCGGTTCCTGCTTCACCCAATCACGAAGAAGTCGCAGGTGAGCATGACGCGCTTCTCGAAGGCCATGGGCGAGATGAAGCCGGAGCTCGAGGCGCTCCAGAAGCGCTTCGGCGACGACCCGGCACGCATGCGTCAGGAGCAGATGCGCCTCTACAAGGAGAAGGGCGTCTCGCCAGCGGGCTGCGTCGGCGGCCTCGCGCCGACCTTCCTGCAGATGCCGGTGTGGATCGCGCTCTACGCCGTGCTCTACCTCGCATACGAGCTGCGCCAGCAGCCCGCATTCTTCGGCGTGTTCCAGCTGGCGGGCGGATGGGAGTTCCTGGGCGACCTCAGCGCGCCCGACCACTTCATCAGCTTCGGGCGCACGTTCGACCTGTATCTCTTCAAGGTCTCTGGCATCAACCTGGTGCCGCTGCTCATGGGCGGCGTCTTCTGGCTGCAGCAGAAGTACATGGCACCGCCCACGGCGATGAAGCTCTCGCCCGAGCAGGAGCAGCAGCAGAAGATCATGAAGATCATGACGGTAGTCATGTTCCCGCTCATGCTCTACGCGGCGCCGAGCGGTCTCACGCTCTACATCATGACCTCGACGCTTGTGGGTGTCTTCGAGTCGATGCAGATCCGGAAGTTCATCGCCCGCGAGGACGCCAAGCCGAAGCCAGCGCAGGGCGACGGCCCCAAGAAGAAGAAGGATGCGCTCGCACGCCTCTATGAGTCCGCGATGGAGCGCGCCCGTTCGAAGGAGCAGGCGCGCCGCGCACGCACGTTCAAGGACAAGGATCGCTGAGCCGGGATGGTCTCGGCCCTCGTAGGCACAATCGTCGCGCGCGCAAGCGGTGCAGGGCACGCGGCGCGCGCGATCGTGAGGCTTTCGGGGCCTGAGGCACTTGCGGCGCTCGGCTCGCTCTTGGGTGACGCTGTCGCGCCCTTGTCGCGTGGCGTGCACGCCGTGAGCATGCGTCTTTGGGTGTGCGGCATGCCATGCGCGTGCCCGGCGCTTGCGCTCGTCATGCCTGGACCGCGCTCCTTCACGGGCGAGGACTGCGTGGAACTGCTGTTCCCCGGCAATCCGTGGCTCGTGGATGCCGTAATCGGGGCGCTGCTCGCCGTGCCGGGCGTGACGGCGGCGGCACCCGGCGCCTTCATGGCGCGCGCGCACGCGTCGGGCCGGATCGGGCTCGCCGACGCGGAGCGCGTCGCGCTTGAGATCGGCGCCACGCATGCGCACGAGCTCGAGGCGGCGCGGCACGTGTGCGACAACCCGCTGGTGCGAGCCGCACATGTCGCCTCGTCGGAGATCGCAGATCTGCTTGCGCGGGTGGAGGCGGGCATCGACTTCACGGACTCCGAGGATGTGGTCGCGGTGGCGCGCGAGCACCTTCGGGACCGCCTCGGATCCATTGCCGGCGAGATCGAACGCTGGATTGCGGGATCGGTGCCGATCGAGTCGATGCGGCCGCTGCCGATGGTGGCGCTGCGCGGCCCGCCGAACGCGGGCAAGTCGAGCCTGTTCAATGCGCTGCTGGGCATGAGGCGCGCGGTGGCGAGCCCGGTGGCAGGCACCACACGCGATGCCATTGCCGAGGAGATCGAGCTTCGGTCGGTGCCCACGGGTGTGGGGCAACCCGGCATTCGTGCGGTGCTCATGGACACTCCCGGGGTAGAGGATCCAAGGAGCGCGATCGATGCGCTGATGCAGGAGCAGGCGCGGACTGCAGACCGCGCCGATGTCATCGTGCGGTGCGAGCCGCTCGCGGCGATTGTTGCCGCAGCGTCCAATGGCACCCGAGAGGGCAGTGCCGGCGCAGATGGCAGCGACCGGCCCGGTCATGCGGCTGATGCGCACACCACAAGCGTGATCCGTGTGGCCACGCGGTCGGACGAAGTGCCTCCCGAGGCGCGCCGCGTACCCGAAGGGGTGGTGTGCACCAGCGCGGTCACGGGCGAGGGCGTCGAGTCGCTGGCATCGGAGATTGCAGCCGCGATCACGTTGGGCGAGGCCGGCTCAGGGTCATCGCATCGGGTTGCGGTTGTCGCTCGGCACCGACAGGCGATGGTGCTGGCGGGGGAGTGGCTTGCGCGGTGCGTGGAGGCTGCTGGTGACGGGCCGGGTCCTGGGATCGACCGGCCCGAACTTGTCGCCGATGCGCTCCGCGGCGCACTCGACGCGCTTGGAGAGGTGACGGGCGAGGTGACGCCCGATGATGTGCTCGGGCTCGTCTTCTCGAGGTTCTGCATAGGCAAGTGATCGCGTGCACTACCTTGGAACGCATGTCACGCCAGCCGCTGATGACGCACCGCATGCCGATCAGGCCGAGGTACTGCGAGTGCGATCCGATGGGCGTCGCGCACCACAGCGCCTACCCGATCTGGTTCGAGATTGGCCGGACCGAGCTGCTGCGGGCATGCGGCCACTCGTATGCGGATATCGAGCGTGAGGGCGCGTTTCTGGCCGTCACGCGACTTGAGGTGAGCTACCGCCGGCCGGCGAGGTACGACGAGTCGCTCGACCTCGAGACGACGCTGGTCGATGTCGGGCATGTGAAGATCGAGCACACCTATCGGCTGCTTCGCGATGGCGATCTCCTCGCGACTGGCACGACCACGCTTGCGTGCCTCGATCGCGAGGGAAGGCCTCGCGCGCTTCCTCCCGCGCTGCAGTTCCACGGGTGAGCGAACCTGCATGGCACGGCGCGCACGAGCCCAGTCACGCGAGCCCGTCGCCGATCCGGCGCTACGGCGCCTTATCGCGCTGCAGCGCGCGAAAGGCGGATCGCGCCCAAGCGAGCAGCAGGTTGCCGATACGAGCGCGGCCTTCCGTGCCATCGGCGACGAGCTCCGCAAGTCGGCAAAGCGGCTCGGCGGGATCATGGAGGCGTGGGATGACCTCGTGCCAGCCGCGCTGCGCGACGCGACTCGGGTGGACTCGTTCGAGCGGGGCACGCTGACGGTGACGGCCGAGTCGTCGGCCACGATCTATGCGCTCGACCGCGAGATGCGCGCCGGGCTTGAGGCGGCGCTCCAGAGCGCGACCGGGGGCCGGCTGCAGCGCGTACGCGGCCGCATCGGTCGCATCGACCGCGATCCGGATCCTGACCCTGACGCGCGATGACGCGCGATGCGTGCGCACCAGACACCCCGCTACCCTTCGCACCCATGGTCGGCATCACCATCAGAGGGCTCAGCAAGAGCTACGACGGCGTGCCGGCGGTGCGCAGCGTCGATCTCGACGTGCCGCCCGGCTCGCTGACGTTCCTGCTCGGGCCCTCGGGCTGCGGGAAGAGCACGATGCTCCGGATGATCGCCGGCTTTGTCGAGCCCACTGCCGGCTCGATCCGCTTCGGCGAGCGCGATGTCACGTCGATGGCGCCCGAGCGGCGCAACGCGGGTCTCGTCTTCCAGAACTATGCGCTGTGGCCGCACATGACCGTCGCGCAGAACGTGGCGTTCGGCCTCGAAGTGCGCAAGATGCCCAAGGCCGACATCGCTAGCCGCGTGGACGAGTGCCTCGGCCTTGTCCGAATGCGCGAGTACGCGGCGCGCACGCCGAACCAGCTCTCCGGCGGGCAGCAGCAGCGTGTGGCACTTGCCCGCGCGATTGCGTTCCGGCCAGATGTGTTGCTCCTGGACGAGCCGCTGTCGAACCTTGACGCAAAGCTCCGCATCGACATGCGCGCGGAGATCCGCCGCATCGTCGACGAGTTGCGCATGACGACCATCTATGTCACCCATGACCGAGACGAGGCCCTCTCGCTGGCGGACTCGATCGTGGTCATGCGATCGGGAGATGTGGTGCAGCGCGGCACGCCGCGAGAGCTCTACGAGCGCCCCAATTCGCGGTTCATTGCGGGGTTCCTCGGCGAGACGAACTTGGTGGAAGGCACGGTCGAGGGCATTCCCGGCACCGATTCCATGGTGCAGGTCCGGACGCCGATCGGCACCCTTCGTGCATACGTGCCAGAGTCGCTTGCGCGGAGCGGCACGGTCACACTGTCGATCCGACCCGAGGCGATGGTGCTGATGCGTGGCGACAGGCACGCGTCCACTGGCGCAGACGTGATCGGCGCCACCATCACGTCGACGACGTACCTCGGTGCGGTGGCACACCATGAAGTGGCGGTTGGGGGCATTTCGCTGCGCGTCCTCGAGACAAATCCGAGGGTCCCGGCGCGCCCGGGCGAGAGCGTTCGCCTTGCCGTCTCGCCGGATCAGGTCGTCGGCGTCGCCGGCACGCCGTGACCCCGCTGTGGCGGTCGCACGAGCGACACGGCGACGGCGAGCGCAAGACCCATCGAGGCGCACTGCGCCGCGAATCCTGTGACCATGCCGCGCCTGCGTGCGTCGGATGTTGCCTGCGCAATCTCCGGTGCGCGTGACGCAAGCTCACCTGCGGCCCCGAGGTCGCCGCCGAGCGCGCGTGCCACGAGCTCCGACGAGCGCTCCGGGTGGCCGGAGAGGCTGCGCTCGCCGAGGAACGACGAGAAGGACGCCTGCGTCAGGATGCCCACGATCACGACCATGAATGCGAGGCCCAGTGAGCTGCCCACTTGCCGGAACGAGTTCAGGATGCCACTCGCCTCGCCTCGCCGTGCTGGATCGACACGGCTGAGCGCATCCGTGTTTGTCGGCGTCATTGCGAAGCCCAGCCCGGTGCCGAGTAGCGCCATGCCCGCTGCAATCACCGCATAGATGCCCGTGGCGATACCCGCGACCTCCACGGCGACACCAACGACCGCCAGCGTCAGCCCGATCAGCACCGGCCTGCGTACGCCGACGCGGTCATACATGCGCCCTGCCACGTGGATGACGACAAGCACCGGGATCAGCAGGGGGAGAGTCGCCACCCCCGCTCGCAGCGGCTCAAACCCGAGCGCATCCTGAAAGTAGATCGCAAGGAAGATCGTCTGCCCGATCGTCGCAAACTGGATGAAGAAGAGCGTGAGGCAGTCGCCGAGCAGGCCGCGGTCGCGCAGCATCGGGAGGTCGATGAGCGCGCGGCCGTGTGCCGAGAGCCGCCACTGCCGGTGCGCGAAGATCAGCATGAGGATCGCGCCGGAGCCCGCGATCGCCCACGGCGCAGGCACGTCCCAGCCGCGCGAGGCGACGGACTGCAGCCCACCCACCAGCAGCGGCATGCCGCACAGGATGAGCGCGACCGAGAGCGCATCCACCGGCCTCCGCGCGCGCTGTACCGATGGCAGCCCAACCTTCCAGGAGAGCGCGAGCGATGCGGCGGCCACAGGCAGGTTCAGCCAGAACACCCATCGCCAGGACGCTGCTTCGATGATCGCACCGCCGATGACCGGACCTGCGGCGAGGAACAGGAGCGAGATCCCTGCGTACGCAGCCATCGCCTTGCCGCGCTCGCCTGGAGCGAAGCTGTCCGTCACGATGGCGGCACTGGCCGGCTGCATGATCGCCGCGAAGATGCCCTGCGCGACGCGGCCCACCACGAGCTGCCACGGCTCCTGCGCTACCCCGCATCCGATCGACGCGAGCATGAAACCCACCATGCCCACGCGGAATGCGCTTGGCCTGCCGATGACGTCGCCTATCCGTCCGCCAAGCGCCAAGCACGACGCAAGCGCAAGGAGGTAGCCGTTGACGACCCACCCTCGCCCCTCGGCGCCCAGACCCACATCGGCCTGGATCGTGGGAAGCGCCACGCCAACCACCGTCGAATCCAGCATGATCATCGAGAGGGAGCCGGTCATCGCGACCAGCGTCCACCAGCGGCGCGGGTTGGCGGGAGCGGCCTCTCGGTCAGTCATGTCCGGGATCGTAAGGAGCGCTGCGCGTGGTAGAACGGTGCGCATGGCGCAAGGCGTTCCGAAGCACTGGTCACGGCTCCTGCTTCCGCTGGGAGCCGTTGCGATGCTGGGCATCCTGATTGTGGTGATGATGAGCGTGCCGCCCGAGGCATCCACAGTCCGCACTCCGATGCAGCCCGATCAGGCGGCGGCACGCGAGCCAGCAGCGCCCGCGAAAGAGCGCACGGCACGCGCGCCGGCGGAGCCGAAGGGCCGCACGCCGGCAGCAACCAAGTCGGGCGCCCCGAAGTCGGGCTCTCCGGCTGCCCCCAAGCCCCGTGCAGATGGTGCGTCGCAGCCGATCGAGTACCGATTCACGTCCCTCGATGGTCGTGAGTGGTCGTCCGAGTCGCTCAAGGGCAAGGTCGTCTTCGTGGACTTCTGGGCCACGTGGTGCGGTCCGTGCAGGGCCACCATTCCAGAGCTCGTGCGCCTTGCACGCGCGTTCCCCGATGACGTGGTGGTGATCGGCGTGAGCAAGGAGCCTGTCGCGACGGTCGCGGCCTTCCTCGATGGGCAGGACATCCCGTATCCGTGCGTGGCGGGCCCGCTGCCTGCGATGCCGAACCAGTTCAGATCGGTGCGCAGCATCCCCACCATCTTTGTCATTGACCGGCAGGGCCGCATCGCGAGCACGCTGGTGGGCCGTCATACGTTCTCGCAGCTCTCAGCGGCGTTCCGTGCCGCGGACGCGCTGCCCGCGGCGGACGGCGGCTGACCGCGCCCTCAGAAGCCAGTGCGAGATGCGCCGTTGCGCCTGCGCCCGTCGTTCAGTGCGACAGCCTGCTCGCCGGGACTGGCGTGAGCTCTGCAGCGCCCGGAGGCCTCCACCGCAGCGTCACGGCCTCGCTTCCGGTGGCCTCGAAAAACCTGATCGAGATGCGGTGCCGGCCTGCGCCAAGCGCGATGTCGCCTGTCTTCTCGGTGGCCCCGTGGGGGCCGTCATGGTCGATGACAACGGTCGAATCGATCTCGAGGATGGAACCGTCATCGCTCGAGATGCCGAAGCGGTAGATGCCGGCGCGCGATACCTCGATGAATCCCGTGAGCAGCACCGCGAAGTGCTCGGCGGGGCGGTCGGCCGGCAGCTGCACATCTGGCACGTCGGCGCGCCATGCGGATCCCTCTCCGGTGAGCGCATCGCGCGAAGGAACGCGGTCGAAGGCGCCCTCGAGAAGGCGCACGGCGAGGCCTGGGCTCGACTCGGTGCGCGCAATCGGCGCGAGCGGCTCAACGCGGGTGAACCCCGATCGGGTCTCGCTGCCCACGGTGTTTCCGTTCCAGAACGTGACCGCACGCAGTGTGCACGTGTCGCGCACGGTCACGAAAGGCAGCCCGTCGCGCCCTGGGGTCGCCATTGGCGATGACACGTTCGGCGCACTTCCGTCGAGCGTCACCCGTATCTCGCACTGCGGGGAGGCGGGGTCGAACTTCACGGGCATGGAGTCGATGAAGATGCGCGTGTCATCGGCGATGCGGGGCGCGTGCGCGATGGCGGGGGCACTGTCCCACCGCACCGCGATCACCGTCGTGCGACCGCTGACCGACTGAGGCGGATCGGCGACGATGCGGATCAGCGTGTCTGCGCCGTCGCGCTCGGCGATCGCGCGCGAGTCGCCCTCCTCGCCGAGCACACGCACGGATGGCGGCAGGTCGAGCACGCCGGGGAGCCGCAGATCGGTGCCCGCGCCGGCGGGACCCTGAAGCACATGGAGGTACGCGGTCGCGCTGCCGTCACGGGAGTTGCGCCAGGTGATCCGGCCCCATTCAGGCGTAGGCAGGGGCGCAGCGCCACATCCACGCACGCTCTCGCCGTAGGTGTGCATCCACTGACCGACCTCTCGCAGCACACCGAGCGTGCGACCGTCGATTGTGCCGCGGCCGGTCGGCCCCACATTGAGCAGGAAGTTGCCATCCTTGCTCACGCACTCCACGAGCATGCGAGTCACCGTAGATGCGGGCTTGAAGTTGCCGTCATCGCGCGCATATCCCCACGAGTCGTTGAGGGTCATGCACGTCTCCCATGGACGAGCGAGCCCGATCTCCGGAATGGCGTTCTCCGGCGTCGCGTAGTCCCCTGGCTGGGCCCAGCGGTCGTTCACGAGGATGCCCGGCTGCAGCTCGCGCGCCATCGCGACGATTGCATCTGACCGGTGCTCCGCCATGCCATGCTCCCAGTCGCCATCGCCCCACAGGATCGCGACCCTGCCATACTCGCCGCCGAGCAGTTCGCGCACCTGCGCGCGCATGAATTCGGCGTATCGCGGATAGTCGGCACCCTCTGCAGTGCGTGACTCCCACGGCCTGCGCGGCAGGTAGTCGGGATGGGCCCAGTCGAGCAGCGAGTAGTAGAAGCCCAGCGGCATCCTTTCGGCAGCGGCCGCGTCGGCAAGCTCCTTCAGCGGATCGCGGCCGCGGCCTCCTTCGGCAATGGGCTTCCCGAAGCGGGTGGCCGCCACGTCGAGATCGCTCGCGCCGCTGTCCCAGATCGCGAACCCCTCGTGGTGCTTGGTGGTGATCACCATGTAACCCATGCCTGCATCACGCGCCGCACGCACCCACGCGGCGGCGTCGAAGTCGACAGGATCGAATCGCGGCAGGAGCTCGGCCTGGTACTCCGCGGGCGGGATCTTGAGCCTGTTCGGCATCCATTCGCTCCAGCCCGGAAGGAACGCGCCCTTCCACACGCCGCCCGCCTCGCTGTAGAGCCCCCAGTGGATGAACATGCCAAAGCGCGCATCGCGCCACCACTGCATGGTCGGCGGGGCGGCGGCGGATGGGGACTGCGCGAGTGCGGCCACGACCGTGAATGCGGCAGGATCCATGTGCGAAGTATGCCACGGATGAGCGCTACGATCGCCCTCCCATGTCCACGTCCATTCAGATCAACGGCCAGTCGATCGAGCTGGTGCCGCAGGAGCGCGGCCCATTCATGCACCTGAGCTCGCAGCTCATTCCGCAGCTTGATCAGGGGGCCGAGCTTGCGCCGCTGCTCTTCGGCATCATCGCGCAGGGCCTGCAGTCGGGCCAGCCGATGACGCACCCGGTGGCCCAATCGGCGCTGTGGATGCTTTGGCAGATGGGGATCCGCGAACTCACGATCGACCTCGCCGAGCAGCGCGCGCACGTGCAGAAGTCGCTGACGCCTGAGGAACGGGCTCGCGACACGACAGACCCGTACTCGCCGGGGGGAATCGGCTGCGGACGCGGCAACCTGCAGGCTGTGTCGGTGTTCACGCGCCGTCAGTTCCACCTTGATGGCGAGAGGATCCCCGTCAAGCTTCGTCCCTCGGAGGACCTCAAGGCGGCGATGAAGGCAGTGCAGGACGAGCGACTGCTGCAGGAGTGGCCCACGCTCACCGCTGCGCGGCTCATGGCGGGCATGATCTTCAGCGGCGCGACGCGCGAGGATCCGCGTGTGCTCGCGATGGTGCAGGTGCTTGCGGACCATGGCATCGCGGCCCTGCGCATCGACGCAAGCTCGCGCACGATCACCTTCGAGGGGTTCGAGCCCGAGTTCGCCGCTGCAGCCGCATACCTGCAGGGCGGTGACGCCGCAGCGATCGGTCGCGTGCGCCAGGGCGTGCGCGAGATGGTCACGCGCGCGATGCAGGCGACTCGGCAGCCCGGGCAGGCGACGGCGGGCGCAGCCCAGTCGGCGGCGGCGGCAGGCGCCACGAATGCGGGCACCGCGACGGCGGCGCCGACATTGGCGCGGCCTTCCTTCAAGAGACGGCGCAGGTGAGTCCTGTGGGCGGCAGCCACGGCCGATCTGCGGCAGGTGCATGCCTGATCGCTTGGTTGGGCTCGTGCACGTGATAGTGTGGAGCCATTGGTCTACCTGTCACCTCACCGTCCCGGGGGAACCGTGAACCTCCGCATGGCATCGATCGTCTGCGCCGCGGTCGCGGCGTGCGTCGCGGCTCGCACTGCATCTGCGCAGCAGTTTGTGGATCAGACTGCGAGCCGATTCCCGGTGCAGGCCGAGTACACGAACTACATCGCCGTCGGCGACATCGATGCCGATGGCGACCTCGACATCTGCTTTGCGAACGGGGGTGGCTACAGCTCGTTGGGCACCCTTCTCAAGCCGCGCCTCTACGTCAACAACGGCAGCGGCGTGTTTGCCGACGAGACGGATGCGCGCGCCGCGGGGGTGACTGGTTGCTTCCGAAGCGCTGAATTCGGCGACGTGGACGGTGACGGCGACCTCGACCTTGTGCTCGCGCAGGACTTCAATCGGCCCGCGAAGCTCCTGATCAACAGCGGCAGCGGCATCTTCGCTGACCAGAGCGCGACGCGGATCCCGAGCGGCGGCCTGTCAAGCGCGCGCGCCACCTTCGGCGACGTGGACAGCGACGGTGACCTTGACATCGCGCTCTGCAACTCGGGTACCTCAAGCCGATTCGGCACCAATGGGCAGCCGCGGCTCTGGATCAACAGCGGCGGTGGCGTCTTTGCAGACGAGACAGCGGCACGGCTGCCGGCCGGCAACATCCCGCAGCAGATGGATGTCCTCTTCTTTGACGCTGACGGGGACCTCGACCTCGACCTCCTTGTGGCGACTCGCGCGACGTCGCCGGGGCAGAGCCGCCTGTGGCGAAATGACGGGACCGGGCGATTCACTGGCGGAGTGGCGTTCCCGAACGACGCATCGGCGTACGCCTACGACGCGGGCGACATCGACGGGGACGGAGACCTCGACCTGATCGGGGTGAATGCCGGCACGTCAAACCGAGAGCTGCTCGCGCGGAATGCCGATGGGACTGGCGCTACGTGGACGGACATCTCGTCTTCGATCTCGCCTAACCCGAC